>NZ_JBMPPN010000002.1:0-340482 GCF_049340165.1 Undibacterium sp. Xuan67W | reverse complement strand
AGCCAGCCTCGGCCTGCTTGAGGATGGCGATGATCTGACTGTCGGTGTAACGGGAAGGCTTCATGCAGAACTTTCAAAAATCATATTTAGAAAATTCTACTCATTTCAACGCTTGTTTGCAGGGGGGATTACCACTTCAGCTTAGCGCGGCAATACAGACTCCCCCATTAACGCCATATCCACCTCACGGGCACATTGGCGCCCCTCTCTAATCGCCCATACTACCAAGGACTGGCCACGGCGCATATCGCCTGCTGCGTAGACTTTATCTACATTGGTTTTGTAACAATCGATGCCGTCAGTCGTTGCTCTGGCGTTGCCGCGGATATCCTTTTCTACGCCAAACGCATCCAGTACTTGCTGGACTGGCGAGACGAAACCCATAGCCAGCAAAACAAGATCTGCCTTCATTTCGAATTCTGAACCAGGCACTTCCTGCATTTTGCCGTCTTTCCATTCCACACGAACGGCGATCAGTTTCTCGACTTTGCCGTTCTTACCTTCCAGGCGCTTTGTTGCCACAGCCCAGTCACGCTCACAGCCTTCTTCATGCGAGGATGACGTGCGCATCTTGATTGGCCAGTATGGCCATACCATCGACTTGTTTTCTTGCTCAGGTGGTTGCGGCATCAGTTCAAATTGGGTTACAGATTTAGCGCCATGGCGGTTAGATGTACCAACACAATCCGAACCCGTGTCACCACCGCCAATCACCACAACATGCTTAGCAGTGGCCATGATCTGGTCCTTGACCTTATCCCCGGCATTAACCTTGTTTTGTAATGGCAGGAAATCCATTGCAAAATGCACGCCTTTCAATTCACGGCCTGGCACTGGCAAATCACGCGGTGTTTCGGCACCGCCAGCGATAATGACAGCATCAAAATCCTTTTGCAGTTGCTCTGGTGTGACGGTTTCTTTCGACCAGTTCGTGACCGTCGAAGGAAAATCTTTGCCGACCAGCGTACTGGTACGGAAAACAACTCCCTCTGCTTGCATCTGCTCCACGCGGCGATCGATATGAGACTTTTCCATTTTAAAATCAGGAATACCATAGCGTAGCAAACCACCAGCGCGATCATTTTTTTCAAACACAGTCACGCTGTGTCCGACGCGTGCTAGCTGCTGCGCAGCAGCCAAACCTGCGGGACCAGAACCAACAATCGCGACCTTTTTACCAGTTTTGATCGCAGCAGGTTGCGGTACCACCCATCCGTTTTCCCAGCCTTTATCAATGATGAAATGTTCGATCGACTTGATACCGACTGCATCGCTGTTAATACCCAAAGTGCATGCAGATTCGCAAGGTGCAGGACAGATACGGCCAGTAAATTCAGGAAAATTGTTGGTGGAATGCAGTGTATCTAATGCAAGCTTGTAATTGCCGTGATAAACCAGATCGTTCCAGTCGGGGATAATATTATTGACAGGACAGCCGTTATTACAGAAAGGGATACCGCAGTCCATACATCGTGCACCTTGAATTTTTGCCTGGCCATCATTGAGATGTAGCGAAAATTCTTTGTAATGTTTTTTACGTAATTGTGGTTCTTCGCTTGCCTCTTGCAAACGCTGGTATTCCATAAAACCGGTTACTTTACCCATGTCTATTCCTTCGATTCTGGTGCGGGCCTTGCCCGACTATTCAACAGATTTGCAGGCGCGGGCTTGCGCCCGCGACACTCAACAAATCAACAAACATCTACACGATTAGGCGGCAACTTTCTGCTTGGAGTTCTGTGCTTGTCTGGCAGCGAACATCTCAGCAAGCGCTCGTTTGTATTCTGTCGGAAATACTTTGACGAATTTAGAACGTCCGCGAGCCCAATCGTCCAGTAAATTACGGGCACGTGTGCTACCGGTATGTTTGAAATGCCGCTCAATCAGACCACGTAAAATAGCTTCATCTGTCTCGCCTTCACCACCTCGTACGCGACTGTGCCAGATCGACGGATCAACCGTGGCGACTTGTACATCGCCCGCCATCACCGGCTCCAGTGTGACCATGGACATATTGCATTTGGCTTCAAATTCACCATCAGGATCGTAGACGTAAGCGATACCGCCAGACATGCCCGCAGCAAAGTTACGGCCCGTGTCACCCAATACAATCACGGTACCGCCTGTCATGTATTCACAACCATGATCGCCGGTACCCTCAACGACTGCCAGGGCGCCAGAGTTACGTACCGCAAAGCGCTCACCAGCGACGCCGTTAATGTAGGCTTCACCTGAAATCGCGCCGTACAGTACGGTGTTACCGCAAATAATATTGTCCACTGCCCAGCCGCGGAATTCCGTGTTGGGACGAATGATGATGCGTCCACCGGATAAACCTTTGCCGACATAATCGTTACCCTCACCGACCAGATCCAGAGTGACGCCATGCGCCAGGAAAGCACCGGCAGATTGGCCTGCAGTGCCTTGCAACTGAATATGAATCGTGTCGTCTGGCAAACCCGCATGCCCATAGCGCTTGGCAACCTCACCGGACAACATGGTGCCAACAGTACGGTTCAAGTTCTTGATCGGTGAAATGAACGAAACTTTTTCACCGGTTTCCAACGCTGTTTTTGCCTGTGCAATCAGCTTGTTGTCCAAAGCATTTTCTAAACCGTGATCCTGACCGTCGACGTGTTTAATTGGTGTGCCTGCAGCGACTTCCGGCTGATAAAAAATCCGAGTGAAATCTAAACCTTTCGCTTTCCAATGTGAGATTGCTTTCGATTTATCGAGTAAATCCACACGACCAATCAATTCTTCATAAGTGCGGATACCCAGTTGAGCCATGATCTGACGCACTTCTTCTGCGACAAAGAAGAAATAATTCACGACATATTCTGGCTTGCCGGAGAATTTCGCACGCAGTACCGGATCTTGCGTCGCTACACCAACCGGGCAGGTATTCAAATGACACTTGCGCATCATGATGCAACCTTCGACAACCAGCGGTGCTGTCGCAAAACCAATTTCATCTGCGCCCAGCATTGCTGCAATAGCGACGTCACGGCCTGTTTTCATCTGACCATCAGCCTGCACCCGGACGCGACCGCGCAATCCATTCAGTACCAGAGTCTGCTGTGTCTCAGACAAGCCTAATTCCCACGGCGTGCCAGCATGTTTGACCGATGATAAAGGTGATGCGCCTGTGCCACCGTCATGCCCAGCAATCACCAGATGATCAGCTTTTGCTTTGGACACGCCGGCCGCAACAGTACCGACACCAACTTCGGACACCAGCTTGACGGAGATGGAGGCTTTTGGATTGGCATTTTTTAAATCATGAATCAACTGCGCCAAATCTTCGATCGAGTAAATATCATGATGTGGGGGTGGTGAGATCAAACCTACGCCCGGCACTGAGAAACGCAATTTCGCAATGTATTCTGATACCTTATGACCAGGCAACTGACCGCCCTCACCTGGCTTGGCACCTTGTGCCATCTTGATTTGAATTTGATCGGCAGAGATCAGATACTCTGTCGTCACACCAAAACGACCGGACGCAACCTGCTTAATACGAGAACGCAGGGAGTCGCCATCTTGCAAGGGAATATCGACTTCAATCTGATCTTTACCGATCACCGAGGCGAGAGTTTGTCCCTGTTTAATCGGTATGCCTTTTAGCTCTTGCTGATAACGTGCCGGATCTTCACCACCTTCACCGGTGTTTGACTTACCGCCAATACGGTTCATCGCAATCGCCAGCGTTGCATGAGCTTCGGTACTGATTGAGCCCAAGGACATTGCGCCAGTGGCAAAACGCTTGACGATGTCTTTTGCCGGTTCGACCTGATCAAGTGGAATAGCTTTCACCGGATCAATCTTAAATTCAAACAGACCACGCAAAGTCATATGACGCTTGGACTGGTCGTTGATGATCTGAGCGTATTCTTTATAAGAATTGAAGTTGTTAGCACGCGTCGAATGCTGTAATTTAGCAATCGCATCCGGTGTCCACATGTGGTCTTCACCGCGAATACGGAACGCATATTCTCCGCCTGCATCCAGCGCATTTGCCAGTACTGGGTCACTACCGAATGCCAGCGCGTGCAAACGCAAAGCTTCTTCTGCGACTTCAAACACACCAATGCCTTCAACATTCGATGCGGTACCTTTGAAATATTTGTCCACCAACGATTTATTCAAACCAATGACTTCAAAAATCTGCGCGCCGCAATAGGACATGTAGGTCGAAATACCCATTTTCGACATGACCTTCATGAGGCCTTTGCCAATGGCTTTGGTATAGTTGTAAATCGCCTTCTCTGCAGACAAATCACCTGATAAATCTTTCGCCATATCTGCCAGCGTCTGCATTGCTAGGTAGGGATGAACAGCTTCCGCGCCATAGCCTGCCAGCAAGGCGAAATGATGGGTTTCACGCGCAGAACCTGTTTCGACTACCAGACCTGTCGTGGTGCGCAAGCCTTTAGAAACTAAATGTTGATGAACGGTAGAGGTCGCCAGCAAAGCAGGAATTGCCACATTGCTTTCATCCATCTTACGGTCTGTGATGATCATGATGTTGTGGCCGGATTTGACCGCATCCACGACTTCTGCGCAGATCGATGCTAAGCGAGCTTCAATACCATCTTTACCCCAGACGACCGGGTAGCAAATATCGAGTTCGTAGGATTTAAACTTGCCACCGGTATTCGCACTAATGTTCCGTAATTTGGCTATATCAGAAAAATCTAATACCGGCTGCGATACTTCCAGACGCATCGGCGGATTGATATTGTTCGTATCTAGCAAATTTGGTTTTGGTCCGATGAACGACACCAGCGACATAACCATCGCTTCACGAATGGGATCGATAGGCGGATTCGTTACCTGTGCAAACAACTGCTTAAAGTAGTTGTACAGTGGCTTGAGTTTATTCGACATGACCGCCAGGGACGAGTCATTACCCATGGAACCAATCGCCTCTTCAGCACTAGTCGCCATAGGTGCCATCAGGAATTTTAAATCTTCTTGCGTATAACCAAATGCCTGCTGCTGATCTAGTAAAGTCGCGCTCGATGGCTCTACCGCCTGCTCGGCTTTTAGTGCATTGAGCTTGATACGTACTGATTGTATCCACTGCTTGTATGGCTTGGCATTGGAGTAGGTATCTTTGATTTCTTTATCGTCGATGATGCGGCCGGCATCCAGATCAATCAGGAACATCTTGCCTGGTTGCAGACGCCATTTCTTGATAATTTTTGATTCAGGAATTGGCAAAACACCGGATTCCGACGCCATCACCACCAGATCATCATCAGTCACGATGTAGCGCGCCGGACGCAGACCATTACGATCAAGCGTACCGCCGATCTGACGACCATCGGTAAATGCCATCGCTGCCGGGCCATCCCATGGTTCCATCATCGCCGCGTGGTATTCGTAGAATGCACGACGGTTGTCGTCCATCATAGTGTGATTTTCCCAGGCTTCCGGGATCATCATCATCATTGCTTGAGCAATCGGATAACCCGCCATGACCAAGAGTTCTAGCGCATTATCAAAACTCGCCGTATCAGACTGACCTTCAAAAATTAGCGGATACAGCTTTTGCAGATCATCGCCGAGCACTGCGGACTTCATCACGCCTTCACGCGCACGCATCCAGTTGAAGTTACCTTTGACGGTATTGATCTCACCGTTGTGCGCAATCATGCGGTAAGGGTGAGCCAGCGGCCACTCAGGGAAAGTATTCGTAGAGAAGCGCTGATGCACCAGGGCCAGGGCGGAAACGCAACGCGGATCTTGCAAGTCTTTGTAGTAGACGCCGACCTGATCGGCCAGCAACAAGCCCTTATAGACGATGGTACGCGCAGACATCGACGGCACGAAGTATTCTTTGCCGTGGATCAGCTTCAATGCCTCAATCGCGTGCACAGCCGATTTACGGATGACGTAGAGTTTGCGCTCCAGCGCATCCGTCACCATGATGTCGGCACCGCGACCGATAAATATTTGACGGATGACCGGTTCTTTTTCGCGTACCAGAGGCGACATTGGCATATCGCTATCGACAGGTACATCGCGCCAGCCCAGTACAACCTGGCCTTCGGCACGCACTGCACGTTCAATCTCTTGTTCGCAGGCCAGACGAGAAGCGTGTTCTTTCGGCAGAAAAATCATGCCGACGCCGTACTCACCGGGGGGTGGCAACTCTATGCCCTGCTTGCTCATTTCCTCGCGATAGTATTGATCCGGAATCTGAATCAGCACACCAGCGCCATCGCCCATCAATTTATCAGCACCAACCGCGCCGCGATGATCGAGATTTTTTAAGATCAACAGACCTTGTTCAACAATCGCGTGAGATTTTTTACCTTTGATATGTGCCACAAAGCCCACACCGCAGGCGTCGTGTTCGTTAGCTGGGTCGTACAGGCCTTGCGCATGCATCATGATTCTCCACATTGAAAATAGGGTTGAATCGTAGAATAGTGCAGCGCAATAGAAATCACAACAAGAACATTTAGGGTCAGAGTAGAATTAAATTAACATAAATTTCTAAAAAATTAAAATAGGGACATAGTAAATACAGGCAAATATAAATGCACTTAACGACTTTATACCGCCTTCTCCAGCACCTTTCTTGGCCTGCCACGTTTCATTGGCGCTACCCGACGTTCGGTCAAGCGAACCATTTCTGCCTTGAATGTATCGGAACCAATCAGCCACCCTTTCAACGCCGCATCCATCATGGTGGCAATGTCCGCAACAGCTAATGGTTTTTGCATCATCTCCTTATACGCCGCCTCACGTTGAAATGGCGTATTGCCTAATTGCCAATACAAAGCATGATCCGTCACCAGCGGATCTATTTTTAAGCCGATATGGTGCTGATAACTCGACCATGGATATTCCTGTGCATCAGCGACGACTTTTGTTCTGACCGGATTACTTTCTATCGACAGGCTGCATTTCAAAAAGTAGGTTTCGGCCTCCAGCACGGTCGCTCGATAACGCCCCTGCCATAAGCTACCAGACCGCTGATATTTACGATTAAAATAAGGGACATAGTGACGACCCACCCATTGCATCATCTTCGCAATCCCTGCTTCATCCGATGGTGTAGCAAGCAGATGCAGGTGATCCGGCATCAAAATATACGTATGTATCGCTACCTGAAATGCTTTTGCAGCATCACGTAACCATTGTAAAAAGATGACGTAATCCTCCGTATCCTGAAAGATTCCCTGAGGATGATTGCCTCGCTGGATAATATGATGAAGCTGTTGCGGAATCACGAGACGGCTGAGTCTGGCCATAATAAAAAATCACTTTATTCACAATCGTGAAGGCATTGTAAAACAGTGAAAATAAATCTGGAAACAAAGTGATACAAATACAAAGGAAGACAATGTGATTTCCACTTTATGCTCTGGAACTCAACAAAACTCTGGCTTATCTGAAATAATGCAATCGAACCTTTCTGTATCCTCACAGTCATACAGGAATCAAGGCATATCAATAATGTATAAAATCATTTTGATCATTAACACGGCATGTGACTTTAGTAATATGGAATTGGAGAACGGTAAATGAAGAAAAACCTATTGGGACTGCTGTTTGTCTTTGCAGTCTCCACACATGCGGACACATTAGAGCCCACGTCACCGCAATTGCTATTACCTCAGCAATCACAATCACAGGCTGCAGCGCTGAGCGCACGGTTCCTGACGCGTTTCCACTACAAAGCAACCCCTCTTGACGACGCGATGTCAGAAAAGATTTTTGACCGTTATCTGAAATCGCTGGATCCGGAAAGACTGTTCTTTACTCAAGCTGATATCAATCAATTTTCCAGTGCCCGCACCAAACTTGATGATGCGATTTATCAGGAAGACCTGAATATCCCTTTCGCCATTTTCAATCTCTATGAAAAACGTCTGGTCGATCGTCTCACCTATGCGCGGGATATTTTGAAAAAAGGATTCGACTTTACTAAGCAAGAAAGTTATTCCTACGCTCGGGAAAAAGAACCGTGGCCGCAGTCAGAAGACGAGGTCAAGGATCTCTGGCGTAAGCGGGTCAAGAATGACTGGCTGCGTCTGAAGCTGGCTGGCAAAGACGAGGCCGCGATCAAAGATACGCTGGATAAGCGCTACACCACATCGATCAACCGGGTGCGCAAGTACAAGAGTGACGATGCCTTCCAGGTCTTCATGAATGCCTATGCAACGTCGATTGAACCGCATACCAATTATCTCGGCCCGCGGGCATCCGAAGATTTTGATATCGCGATGAAATTGTCCCTAATCGGCATCGGCGCGGTACTACAAGAACGCGATGATTACACCACCATCCGCGAACTGGTCGCAGGCGGCCCGGCCTCTTTGTCCGGTCAGCTAAAAGTGGGAGATCGTATCGTTGGCGTCGCTCAGGGTAAAAATAGCTCGTTCACTGAAGTCATTGGCTGGCGTATTGATGACGTCGTGAACTTGATACGCGGTACCAAGGATACCGTCGTCACATTAGATATTTTGCCTGCGGATGCCAGCCTTGATGGCAAGCATCAGACAGTGAGCCTGGTCAGAGACAAGATCAAGCTGGAACAACAAGCCGCAAAAAAATCGATTATTCCGGTCAAGAGCGGCACGATCACGCGTCAGATCGGCGTCATTTCATTGCCAACTTTTTACCAGGATTTTGACGCCAAGCGTAAAGGTGAAAAAGACTTCCGCAGCGCCACACGCGACATTTCTCGTTTGCTCGACGAACTTAAAAAAGAAAAAGTCGATAGCGTCCTAATCGACTTGCGTAACAACGGTGGCGGCTCGCTGGCCGAGGCAATCGAATTAACCGGTTTGTTTATCGACAAAGGCCCTGTCGTGCAGCAACGCAATTCCCAGGGGAAAATCAGCGTCGAGAGCGATACCGACGCCGGCGTCGCATGGAATGGTCCTCTCGGCGTCCTGATCAACCGTGGCTCCGCATCCGCCTCCGAGATTTTCGCCGCAGCGATTCAGGATTACGGTCGCGGTGTCATCATCGGCGAACCTAGTTTCGGCAAAGGTACGGTGCAAACTCTGGTCAACCTCGATCAGATGGCGCAAAACAGCAAGCCGAAATATGGCGAACTGAAAATGACCATCGCACAGTTCTTCCGTATCAACGGCGGCACTACGCAATTGCGCGGCGTCACGCCGGATATCAGCTTCCCTAGTCTGACTGATCCTGAGAGCTTTGGGGAATCGAGCTATGACAATGCCCTGCCCTGGACACAGATCAAGGCTGCCGATTACAAACCAACCGGCGACCTGACCGATCTGCTGCCACTGCTGCAAGTACGCTATGAATCACGTACGGCAAAGGATAGAGATTTCCAATATCTGCAAGAGGATATTGCCGAAGTTCAGACACTGCGTAAAAAGAAACTCATTTCTTTAAACGAAGCAGAACGACGCAAAGAAAAAGAAACACAAGAAGCCAAAATCAAACAACGTGAAGCAAGCGAAAATGGCGGAAAGGCACCGACAAAAACCAAGTCTAAATCAGACGATGGTCTACAAGCGAATGAACGCAATTTAGCCGCAGATATCGCCGCAGAGAAGGAGCAAAAAGACGCAAAGGATGTTCTGCTGAATGAAGCTGTTCATATTTTGAGCGACGAAGTGGATTTGCTAAAGACGAATGCCAAATTGGCAGCACGAGTCTTACCTGGCAACGCACTAAACGCGACGCAGAAGCACGACTAATCTGAACTGCCCACCAAGACGTTTTACCAGCCTAACTAAAAGCCTGCGGATCAATATCTGCAGGCTTTTTTTATTGGCATTGCAAACTACAAATCTTGTATGCATGTTCAGAACCACAGAATATTTCTGCTACGATGTTCCTGATATTTTTTGAGACGCCCAAAAAGGGACTTATAAGAATTATTTAATCCATACGTCATTGCGCCACATAGTCCTGCCTGTGTCTTTGTGTCTTTGTGTCTTTGTGTCTTTGTGTCTTTGTGTTGAGAGGCTTTGGTTTTCGCGTAAGTCCTGCAGATGTGTTTTTTTAATTTGGAGGTTTTTAGAAGCTCCCAAAAGAGCGTCCGCAATATTGGTGCGGCTTCTGGCATGAAATGCCTTTGGAGGCCGCATGCAGACTGCGGGTTCAATATTTCAATTCCATTTCAATTGCCCTTAAGTTACCGCTAAGTTAGCGCTGAATTACAATTCAACTACAACTAAATGACCGCTGAATGCGGTGTCAGATTTTAATCGGCACGACCTCTAATCGATATCAATCATGACGACGTTTTTCACATCCGCGACATCAGCAACATCCACCGCTCAGGCAGCCAGATTATTATCTGAACGGCGCCGCACCGGCACTCAGGGCGAGCGGCTGCCAGAATCATGCCGGCCCGGCGATCTGGCGGCTGCGCTGGCGATTCAGGCATTCGTAACAGCCGAACTTGGTGCTACTGTCCGCGCCTGGAAATGCGGCACCCCCTCTGAAGACAAACTAGTAATCGCACCAATTTATACAATCGCCCGGGCAGAGCAAGGTCACTGTCAAGTATGGAACAGGGCGGGTCAAGTACGCATAGAGCCGGAGCTTGCGTTTGTCCTGGCGCAGGACCTGCCAGTGCAGACAGAACCGTACAGCAATGAGGAGATTGACGCCGCTATCGGCTCGGTCCATCTGGCTTTGGAATTAATCGATAGCCGCTACACCTCGCCGGAATCCGTCAGCTTCGCAGAAAATCTGGCTGATGGTTTATTGAATCAAGGTCTGTTCATTGGTCCGCAAATAAGCGCGATGGAATTGAGCGCAATACACGCCGGTACGCGAGAACATTTATGTATTGATGTTCATACAGGAGCTCAGGCAACAAAGCAATTCAAGGGCCGTCATCCCGATGCTGACCCACGGATTCCCTTGTACTGGCTAGTCAATTATTTGCGTAGTCAGGGCCAGGCTTTACTGGCAGGGCAAGCGGTCATTACCGGGTCGTATGCAGGTAGCTTTGAAGTACCGATAGATGCGGAGATCACGATAGGTTTTGGTGAACTTGGAGTGCTTCAAGTGCGGTTTTCTACACGCTAAATTCATGGTTTAACGCCAATCACATCAATCACATTGAAATACTTACGAAATACCTATGAAATTTGAATTAAAAATCAGATGCGGCTGCAAGCAAATCAAATCAATTATGCCGAGATTGGCAAACTGATCGTAAAACAGGTTCCCATCCTAGCTGCGCTCTCTGCATCAATTTTTCCACCCAACAAAGAGGTGACAATATTGTGGGTAATGTGTAAGCCCAGGCCTGAACTTCCAGCCCCCAGCTTGGTCGTGAAGAAAGGATCATAAATATGTTTCAGATCCCCCTCAGGAATACCGACGCCATTATCTTTGATCGATAGCTTTATCCATTTTGGATGCACACTGGCGGTGATCTCAATCACTCGATGATCGCATCCCTCAAACGCATGAATCAGGCAATTGTTGATCAGGTTGATCAGTACTTGTGCCAGAGGGCTGGGATAGCTCTCAATCGTCAATTCTGGCGACAGATTTTGCACCAGCTGCACCGCATTTTTTTCTAGCAATGGCGTCATTGTGCTGACAATGTCTGCGACAAAATCAGCTAATACAAAAGTTGATCGCATGTAATTCGATTCGTCTATCGATACCTGCTTAAAGCTGCTGACCAAATCAGCAGCCCGTTGCAAATTACGCTGCAAAATATCACTGGCCTGTATCGCTTCAGCGAGGTAATGCTCAAGGGAAGATCGCTTCATACCCTGCTCATAGGCATGCGCAAATTCACGGGTTAATTCTGACAATGTACTGGCGACCATCAGACCGTTACCGATAGGTGTATTGAGCTCGTGTGCGACACCAGCCACTAATGCAGCTAGCGCAGCGAGCTTATCCCGTCTGACCAATTCTTCCTGTGTAATGCTCAGATTATGCAGGGCGCTGGCAAGCTCATGATTCGCCTTGCTCAACGCCATATTGCTGACCTCTGCACGCTCTTTTGCTATCGACAGTTCAGCAGTACGCTCGGTCACTAATTCGGTCAGATGGTGACGATGGATTTCTAGCTCTTGCTCACGGCGGGTGCGCTCGATCGCAATCCCGGCAAGATGTGTCGCAACGGCAATCAACGTCATATCGGCAGGACCCGGGCTGCGCACCTCGCGGTAATACATCGCAAAAGTGCCTAGTACCTTATCTTTGTTCAGATAAATCGGTGACGACCAGCAAGCCCGCAAACCGTGTTCAGTAACCAGTTGTTTATAAGGCACCCATAAAGGATCGGTCATGATGTCGCTGACGATGACCATCTCTTTCTGATACATCGCTGTGCCACAAGAACCGACGCCAGGGCCTATCTCAAAGCCGTCGAGGACAGTCATATAGGATTCAGGCAAACTCGGACCGGCACCTTTGCGGATGTGAACACCATCGTTATCCAGCAACAAGACAGAACACAGCACACCATCAGACTGGGCCTCGATCAGCAACATCAACCGTGTCAATGTCTCTCTTAAAGGAGCGCCCTTCGCGATCATCTCCAGCAATTCGTTCTGACCGTTACGTAAATCCTCGGCCAGCTGTATCGCTTTATCCTGTTCGAGAGTCATCATCCGCACCCGTCTACGTTTGCAATGATTTAGTGTAGGCGAAAACTTATCACTTGTACATGTATTCAATCATCGGGACGATGTCATAATCAGTGCAAACATGCGCAGCAAATCTCATATGGCGATCACAAGAACACACGCCATAAGCCAATAAACCAACAAATAAGCAAAAAAATAGAACTGCATATCAGGTGCCACATTGAATCCGCAGGCGGGATGCGGCTTTTAAAGGCAATTGGTAAATTCGTGCCAGCAGGCGCGCCCGGATTGCGGATCAATTTTAAAATTGATCCGGTATCACATCACTTCGTCTTAATTTGCTCTGTTCTTCTATCGCTATATGGTGAAGCGATTTTGATTTTTGCCTGAATCTTTATCAGTGATGCATTCGTAGAGAACACAGGTATTTTTGATTTACGTGTGGGTATCCTTGACATACATAATTGACGGTGATACCTTTATGAAAGCGCTTTCATGACATTGCGTTAAAATAAATAATCCGGGCAATATCACCTGGACATGACGGCATAATCGTCACGGAGACAAGCAGATGCAGTTGATCATCACAAGAATAATGCGAACCACAAAACCCATGACAGCAAAGGTAGCGCCTACCTGGTCCGGCATGGGAAACTGGCTACTGCTCGGCTTGCTGTGCGGGCTATGCGTACAGCCGCATGCACGAGCACAACAGGACGCACTAGCAGATGCCGCAGCACCCAGAGTGCTGACTGTCGCCGCGTATCCTGCGGTGGACGCCATCGTCAGAGCGGCGATTCCTGCCTGGAAAAAACTCCATCCGGATGTCGAAGTCAGGGTCGTCAGCCGTGAGATCATTGACCATCACACTGCGATGACTACCGCTTTATCCACTGCGGGAAACTTGCCTGACGTGATGGCGCTGGAAGTCACTTATGTAGGACGTTTCTCACAAGGTGGCGGTCTCGATGATTTGTCACGCCCGCCATTTGACATCAAACAATACCAATCACAATTCGTTCCGTATGCATGGCAGCAAGCGACCAACCGTCGCGGTCAGGTCATCGCAGTACCGACCGATATTGGTCCGGGCACGCTGTTATACCGCACCGATCTGCTAAGCAAAGCAGGGATCAGCGAAGCAGATCTGACCAAGTCATGGGACGACTATGTCGCAGCCGGTGTCAAAATCAAAGCGGCAACCGGTGCCTATCTGCTGACACATGCACGCGACATGAAAGACATCCTGATACGCACTGGCATACAGCCGGGCGAAGGTCTGTACTTCGACAGCCAGTCGAATGTACTGGTCAGCTCACCGCGTTTTGTCAGAGCCTTTGAACTGGCTCGCGCAGTGCGCCAGCAAAAACTTGATGCCAGAGTGAATGCCTGGTCTATTGATTGGGCCGAGGGGTTTAAACGTGGCAGCATTGCTACGCAGATGTCGGGCGCCTGGCTAGCAGGTCATTTGAATAACTGGCTAGCCCCCGGCACACGCGGCTTGTGGCATGCAGCACAATTGCCAGAAGGTGCATTCGCGGCTTATGGCGGTACTTTTTACGCAATCCCACGGGCAGCAAAAACAGAGAACAAAGCCTTGTCCTGGGACCTGATCAGGTTACTGACGATGAACCGCGCTATGCAATTAAGCGCCTTCAAATCAGCAGATGCGTTTCCCGCTTTAACAGAAACCTTCGATGATCCCTTTTTTGCTCAGCCTATCGAGTTTCTCGGTGGTCAGGCAGCTCGCTTAGGCTGGCTGGCAGCCACCAAAAAAATCAATGCTGTCAGCGTGCACAAACAAGATGCTTTTGCAGATGAGGTCATTAATACAGAATTAGACAAAGTGCTGGAGCGCGGCAAAGACATCAAAACGGCGCTGGCCGATGCGCAACGATTGCTACAGCAACGTGCGCATCGCTGAACCGGCATGGACTCCGCTCTCACTTTGCCCGACTCCGCGACCATATCGCTAACCGACAACGCCCACTGCCTATGAAATTGCCTACCCTGCGCCTGTCGCCCGCTCACATGCCGTATGTATTGCTGAGTCCATTTGTCGTGCTCTTCGTGGTGTTCGGCGTATTTCCACTCGCGTTCTCGCTGTATCTGGCATTTCAGTCATGGGAGCCAACCAGCGGTCTTGGTGCGATGACATTCGTCGGCTGGAGTAATTTCAGTTTTTCGCTGCAAGATGAATGGTTTTGGAAATCCATGAGAAATACCCTGTGGCTGGCGCTGGCCTCAGGCATTCCGCAGCATCTGATTGCGATTCCGCTGGCCTACTTTATCCACTCGTCATTCAAGCGCTTACGTAATGCTGTCACCGGTGCGTATTTCATGCCATATATCACCTCATCAGTTGCTATCGCGATTTTGTTCAGCTCCTTATTTTCGACGGATTACGGCTTGATCAATCTTGGCATCCAGGTGCTGCGAGAGCTGCCTCTGATTGGCTCAATCATGCCGGCGCAGACAGTCGACTGGCTCAATGATCCGGACAACATCAAACCGGCAATCGCCATCATTGTGTTCTGGCGTTATGTGGGCTTTAACCTGGTGCTGTATCTGGCAGCACTACAGACAATTCCGCCGGATTTATATGAAGCAGCGCGCATGGACGGTGCTGGCCGGTGGCAGCAATTCTGGTATATCACGCTGCCCAGCCTGCGGCCTATGATTTTTTTCGGTGTGACTCTGAGCGTTATCGGTGGCCTGCAATTATTCGAAGAGCCGTTCATTCTGACCGGTGGCCGCGGTGGCTCAGATCAGGCGGGTATGACAGAGGCGGTCTACCTCTACCGTATGGCGTTTGACTTCAATGATTTTGGTGCGGCCAGCGCGATGTCGTGGTTGCTGTTTATCGTAGTGGCCTTGCTGACCTGGCTCACCAACCGTGCCTTCCGTCAGCGCAGCGCTTAATTCTCAGAAAACTCTATGAAAACTGAACGCCTCGCCCCTTTTGCTGCGTATTGTATTGTCGGTATCGGGATGCTGATCATGTTAGCGCCCTTCTACTTCATGTTTGTGTTTGCCACACATTCGCGTACGGAGATTTTCAGCCTGCCGCCTCCCATGTTTTTTGGAAACGATTTTTTGAATAATCTGGCGATTCTGACGAAACGCATTCCGTTCTGGCGCAACCTTGGGTGGAGCGTTTATGTCGGACTGGCATCAACTCTGCTAACCCTGCTGTTCTGCTCCATGGGCGGGTATGCGTTTGCGATGTTTGAGTTCCGTTATAAAAAAGCGGTTTTTGGCATTGTGATGGGGACGATGTTGCTCCCTTCTTTCATGAGCATGATCCCGACATTCATGATCATGGATATGCTGGGCTGGATCGATCAGCCTCGGGCACTCTATATCCCCGGTGCTGCCAGCGCATTCGGCATATTTTTAATGCGGCAATTTATCAGCACATCGATCCCGCGTGAACTGATCGAAGCGGCACGCATGGATGGCTGCAGCGAGTCAGGCATCTACTGGCGCATCGTCCTGCCCTTACTCAAACCTGCGCTTGGCACACTGGGGCTGATTAGTTTTATCGCCTCATGGAATAACTTCATCGGCCCGCTGATCGTAATGCGCTCACCCGACATGTACACCCTGCCTTTGGCATTGCGCAGCATTCAGAGTCCGGTAGATACCGAGTGGGGAGCCTTGATGGCTGGTTCGGCAATCGCGACACTGCCTCTGCTTATTTTATTCGTGATGTCCTCGCGTCAGCTGATCTCTGGACTGACCGTCGGTGCGGTCAAGTAACGACAAGCTCTGCCGGAAAATTTTCGCTCGCTATTTAATATACAGACCGTCAGGCGCGTTATTTCACACCACAAAACATACTGCAGCACTACACACCATCACATAACTTTTAACTAGCACCACATTATGAATAACATTGAAACCGCTGACCTGCATGCTACTTTCCCTGACGACTTTGTGTGGGGCGTTGCCACCAGTGCTTATCAGATCGAAGGCGCAGCCGATCAGGATGGCAAAGGTCTCTCGATCTGGGATACCTTTTGTCGCCAGCCGGGCGTGATTGCCGACAACAGCAATGGCGATATCGCCTGTGATCACTATCATCGCTGGGAAGAAGATCTGAATATGATAGCCGGGCTCGGCGTTGACGCGTATCGTTTCTCTGTGTCCTGGCCCCGCGTGCGTCCCGGTGGCTCGGGCGAGTGGAACGAGGCAGGTCTGGCGTTTTATGAACGTCTGGTCGACGGTTTGCTAGCGCGCGGCATCAAGCCTTATCTGACCTTAAATCACTGGGATTTGCCTGACGAATTACAAGCTGGCGGCGGCTGGGCAAATCGCGCTACGGTCGATCGCTTTGTGGAGTATGCACTCGGGATCGCTTACCGTCTGGGTGATAAAGTCGTCTCGATCGCAACACACAACGAACCTTGGGTCGTTGCAGTACTGGGCCACGAAAGCGGCGTATTTGCCCCCGGCATCAAGAATCGCCAGACGGCGATTCAGGTGTCACATCACCTGCTGCTGAGCCACGGTCTTACCTTGCAGGCGCTACGTGAATCCGGTTGTAAAGCCAGCCTCGGTATCGTCCTCAATCTCTCCCCCATGCATGCGGCCAGTGACGCGCCTGCCGATCTGGCGAAAACCCGGCTCGAAGATGGTCGTCTGTTGCGCTGGTATATGGATCCGCTGTTCAAGGGACGTTATCCGCAGGATATTCTCGACGATCTCGGTGATGACGCACCTGTCGTTCACGCTGGTGACATGCGCGCAATTGCGACTGCGATGGATTTTTTAGGGGTCAATTATTATTCCCGCTCCGTGGTCAGTGCAGACAAACCCTGGGATGTGCACAGTAGTGGTCGTGATGTAACCGATATGGGATGGGAAGTCTATCCGGAGGGGCTCACAGAATTGCTGGTACGCCTGCATCGCGATTATCCGGTACCGCCTTTGTATGTCACAGAAAACGGCGGCGCCTTCAAAGACCAGCTACGCGATGGTCGCATCCATGATACGGGACGTACCGACTATATCCAGCGTCATATTGCAGCAATGGCCGACGCCGTGCGGGAAGGTGTCAGGATGGGTGGTTATATGGTCTGGAGTCTGATGGATAATTTCGAGTGGGCATCGGGATACCAAAAACGTTTCGGCATCGTGCATGTTGATTACGACACCCAGATCCGTACGCTCAAGGACAGTGCGCGCTGGTACCGTGATTTTCTGGGACGACAAAAAATCAAGCGTAGTTCAGGTCAATAAAATCAGACGGCGACTCGTATAAAAATAATCAGGAGACAGCAAGATGGGACAAGTTTCACTCAGAGGCATACGCAAAAGTTACGCTCAGACCGAGGTCATCAAAGGTATCGATCTCGATGTAAGAGAAGGTGAATTTCTGGTATTTGTCGGGCCGTCTGGCTGTGGCAAATCGACCACCTTGCGTATGATCGCCGGGCTGGAAAGTATCTCTGAAGGGGAACTTCTGATCGACGGAATACGTGCCAACGATCTGCGTCCCGCCGATCGCGGCGCGGCCATGGTGTTCCAGAGTTATGCACTTTATCCGCATATGACAGTGGCTGACAATATGGGCTTTGCGCTGAAAATGGCTGGCGTCTCCCGCAAAGAGCGCGAACAGCAAGTAGAGCGCACCGCAGAGATTTTACGCATCACAGACCTGCTGGGACGCTTTCCTAAAGATCTGTCGGGAGGGCAGCGTCAGCGTGTCGCCATCGGGCGCGCGATTGTACGCAAACCCAAGGTTTTTTTATTCGATGAGCCGCTGTCGAATCTTGATGCATCGCTGCGTGTGAATATGCGTATTGAGCTATCACGACTGCATAAGGAACTTGGCACCACCATGATCTATGTCACTCATGATCAGGTCGAGGCGATGACTATGGGAGACAGGATTGCCGTTTTCAGTCAGGGCAAGATCGAACAATCAGGGCGGCCGATGGAGTTATATAACAGTCCGGCGAATGAATTTGTCGCGGGCTTTATCGGCTCACCCCGCATCAATTTTATCGAGCGTCCGCGGTCAGGCGTAGCGACCATGCCAACGACAACAGTATCCGCGCATCACATGCTGTGGCACCAGTTGACCAGTCGTATTACCGATAATGCACAGCGGGTCGGCATTCGCCCTGAGCATCTGAGCCTGGCTCCCGCTGGTCAGGGGATTGCGGCGCAGGTCGAGCTGGCAGAACAGTTAGGTGACTCATCGATCATTCATCTGCGCATTGATGGCATGGAGCAGCTGCTGGTTGCCAAAATAGGAAGCGATCATGCTACGCTGGAAGCCGGTCAGATGGTTGGCCTGATCCCTGACCTGACGCGCCGGATGCTGGCGTTTGGCAACGATACTGGTCTGCTGCCATGAGTACTGTCCAACATCGTATTACCGGTACCATGCGCCACTTTCTGACGCGCTATAACCAACGCCCTGGTTTAATCGAACAGGCTGCTCTGACGCTGTCGGCCACAGCCTTACCGGAGGTAGGCGAACTACCGCAATTGCTGGTCAATCGGCAGCGTCGCTTTCAGACGCTAGAAGGATTTGGTGCAGCCTTTACCGAATCTGCTGCGGTAACCTGGCTGGGCTTACCGCCAGCGCAGGCTGAGCAGGTATTGCACGATTACTTTGATCGCCAGCATGGTCATGCCTACCGGCTGTGCCGGGTACATATGAATAGCTGCGATTTTTCACTCGGCAATTATGCGCATGCCGAGGTCGCCGACGATATGGTGCTTGAGCATTTTTCGATTGATCGCGATCGCCAGGCGCTCCTGCCTTTCATCAAAGAAGCTCTGCGTGTTGCAGGAGAGCCGATCAAACTGCTGGTATCGCCATGGAGTCCGCCGGCCTGGATGAAAAGCAATCATGAGATGAATCATGGCGGTAAGTTGTTGCCGCAATATGCGTCAGTATGGGCGCGTTGCTATGTGCGTTTTATACAAGCTTATCAGGCTGAAGGCGTACCCGTATGGGCCGTATCGGTGCAGAACGAACCTCTCGCGACCCAGAGCTGGGATTCATGTATTTATACCGCCGAAGAAGAACGCGATTTTGTGCGCGATCACCTTGGGCCCGAGCTGCAAAAGGCCGGTCTTGGACACATCAAAATAGTGATATGGGATCACAATCGTGACCTGATGGTAGAGCGTGCGAGCGTGATTTATTCCGATCCGGCTGCGGCACAGTATGTATGGGGTTGCGGTTTTCACTGGTACGGTGAAGATCACTTCGACCATGTGCAACTTGTGCATGATGCCTGGCCAGATAAGGCACTATTATTCACCGAAGGTTGTCAGGAGGGCGGGCCACATCATGACTCATGGGCATTAGGCGAACGCTATGCACGCTCCATGATCAATGACCTGAATCGCTGGACCGCAGGCTGGATAGACTGGAATCTGTTACTCGACGACAGCGGCGGCCCCAACCATGTCGGCAATCTGTGCAGTGCACCGATCTTGGCAGACCGCACAACCGGCAATCTGCATCACCAGAGTTCGTACTATTACCTCGGGCATTTTGCCCGCTTTGTACGCGCTGGTGCGCAGCGGGTCTTATGTGCATCGAGCAAACAGGATCTGGAAACCACGGCCTTCGTCAATCCCGATGGCAGTACGGCGATCATTGTGCTGAACCGCACGGATACTGCGATCCGCTTTTGTTTACGCATTGATGAAGGCCGTTGTGTGAGCGAGTTACCGGCGCGTTCCATGGCAACCTATTTGCTGGATTAAGCCTCGTACAGGGGGGAGCCTGTACTAAATAATAGTTATACTCCCCCTGCATTACTATCAATATAGCCTCATACCGCACTGTTTATGTAGGCATTAAAATAATACTAGGAAGTAGTATAGTAATTCTGTAGAGATATCAAGAACTGGAAAATGATCAACGGGCGATACAGGATAGGCTATCCTGTACTGCGCTATGCAGGTCACTGGCTGCGACACTCAGATCCACGATCTGTGCCGCATATTATTTCGACTTCTGATACACACGCACATAATCAATCTCCATCTGTATCGGAAAGACGCTATCGTCAACCGCGCCCCCAAGATCGCCACCGATGGCAATATTGAGTATCAAAAACTGAGGCGCATCGAAAGGCCAGCGCGCCAGACCGGTGTGCGGATTGGCATAGATCAGATGGATTTTGCCATCGACGCCAAAACTAATCTGCTCCCCCGTCCACAACATCTGATACTTGTGAAATGCCGTGCAGGCATCGGGAATCTGTGTATTCGCGCCAGTCCCGTTGGCACCACTACCGGCAGTGGTATGGATGGTGCTGAAGACGTTCGCCGGCTCTTTGCCGATTTGCTCCATGATGTCGAGCTCTCCCATGGCGGGCCAGTCTCCTTTGCTACCCAGCATCCAGATCGCTGGCCAGCTGCCTTTACCACAAGGCAGTTTGGCGCGGATTTCAAAATAACCGTAGGTCCAGTCCTGTTTGTCCTGCGTAGTCAGGCGCGCCGACGTGTAATTCTGACCGCCCCAGTCGGCCTCTCCATTCAACGCCTCTTTGCGTGCGGTGATGAAAAGTTTGCCATCCCGTATCTGCGAATTGTCTGCGCGTGCGCGGCTATAGTATTGCAACTCATGGTTATGCCAGCCTTGTTTGTTCATACCGGTGTCATACGTCCATTTCGTCGTATCCGGCAAACCATTTACTGCAAACTCATCAGACCACACCAGAGTGTACCCGTCAGGCACGGTCAGCGATGTAGTCGCTGTCACCGCTGGCGCCGCCTGGCTATGCGCTTCGCCACCACAACCCGCCAGCAGCATCGTAAATATTACCGGCATGACGGACATGGTGGATAGAGCGGACATACTGCGACGGCGGGCTGTGTGTAGTTGTTTCATTCAAGTCTCCGTGTATGTTTATCGTAATCAAATCCTGCCAGCGGCACAGTGCGCAGCAATAAATTCTGCCTGTACCGGCATCGCCTTGACACATTGCGCGATGACGTTCTCGACATTACGCAGATACGCCACCACGTCCTGCTCCGGTGGCAGATCGGCGAAAGGGTGGTAGCTGCGCGGCACAATCCCCTGCCCGATCATCACCTGCAGCCAGCTCATTTCAGTGAACAGCTCACCTTGCTCAGGATAGATGCGACCATTGCTACTGAATAAATCGATCTTACGCTTCAGCGTATCGGGAACCGACATCGTGCGGCAATAATTCCAGAACGCAGAATCAGTCCGTGCGGTGATTTTGTAATGCAGAATCAGAAAATCACGAATCTGCTCATACTCGACATACGTCTGGCGATTGTATTCAGCAATGTCCTCGTCATCGAATCCGGTGTTCGGAAAAAATTTGACGATGCGTGAAATCGCGGTCTGGATCAGATGAATGCTGGTTGACTCCAGCGGCTCCAGAAATCCGCTGGCAAGCCCGACAGCGACGCAGTTACGGTTCCAGAATTGTTTACGCCGTCCGGTCTGAAAACGCAAATGACGCGGCTCGGCGAGCGCCTTGCCATCAAGATGCTGCATCAGGATCGATGTCGCCTGATCCTGCTCCATAAAACCACTGCTATAGACATGTCCGTTACCGATGCGGTGCTGCAAAGGAATACGCCACTGCCAGCCTGCCGCATGTGCGATGGAGCGTGTCATCGGAATCAGCGGATCAGCCGATGCACACGGCACCGCGATCGCACGGTCACAGGGTAGCCAGTGTGACCAGTCCTCGTACCCTGTATGCAAAGTCTGCTCGATCAGCACGCCGCGCTGACCGGAGCAATCAATGAAAAAATCTCCCGCGATCTTCTCACCGTTTTCCATCACAACGGCGTCGATATAGCCATCCGTCTCATGCTGCAATACCTGCATGATTTTCCCCTCGGTGCGCACCGCACCCAGCTTCTCGGAAAATTGTCGTAGATAACGGGCGTATAAACTGGCATCGAAATGAAACGCATGTACCAGATCATGCAGAGGAGAACCCGCCATATCTGGTCGTGAGCGCATGAATTTGGCTTGACGCGGTGCGGCGGTATTGATCGAATAAGCTTCTAGCGGACTGGCAAGTCCTGATTGCGCCAGGCGTAACCAGAAATGATGAAAAGGCAGCGCATCCGTAGCCTGACCGACGCGGCCAAATCCATGAATATACCGCTGACCCAGCCCGCCCCAGTTGACAAACTCGATACCCAGTTTAAAAGTACCTTGCGTTGCGCGCAAAAATTCATCTTCATCAATCCCCAGCGCACGATTGAATTCATTGATATGCGGAATGGTCGCTTCGCCAACGCCGATAATACCGATTTCGTCTGATTCGACGACGCGGATATGATGCGTAGATCCCAATAATTTGGATAGGGCTGCAGCTGTCATCCAGCCAGCAGTACCGCCACCAACGATGACTATGGTGCGGACAGGTTTGAGGGGCATAGACGATGTGCCTCTATAGGTGAATGGATCAGACTGCACGGACATCGCATCTGACATATTGATGATCAAAGAATCCGCCGTACTGAGTACCTGCGGCCGAAACTGCTCTCGGCTGGCACTCATGGCAGAGTGAAGCAGTCTGTCATAGTGTGACAGACTGCTTCAATTTTACCGCTGTTTTTTAGCTGTTTGTTTCAGCCAATTTATGCCACTAAAACGGCGCTAAGGCAGCACTAAGGTCGTACCGAAACTGGACGAACACTACCCGTATCGCTTAGAACTTATAGTTCAGGCCGACCAGAGTCTGTCTGCCGAAATAGTAGGTATAGTTCGGCAACAGCATTGACTTGTCCGGTGCATTTTCACCCGCCGACACAGTATTCTGGGTTGGTTTATCCATGACATTATTTACCTGGAATAAGATCGATAATCCTTTGTACGGACCATTCTCGAATTCATATCCAAACTGCAAATCAACCACTGCATCTGCCTTCTGTGTACGGGTCGTTGAGTTCAAGAAAATATCGCGGGTCGTCGCCGTAAATGCCGAGCGATAACGCTCACTGATACGCGCTGAGAAGCCTTGTTTCTCATAGTAGACCGTCATGCTGCCGGAGGTGCCGGACAGACCATTGAGCTTAACTTCCTGGCCTTGTTTGTCAAAAATAGAACTGCTCAGATAAGAACCGCTGGCGACGACACCAAAACCGTCCAGCCAAGAATGTATCAAGCCACCTTCCAGAGCACCCGATAATTCAAAACCACGCACAGTACCGCCTTGTCCGTTGGTTGGACGCATGACCGGACCGAATTGTTGAATGATGACATTCGCAGGCACATCTGGCGGTCTTGGCAAAGCGGAGTTATCACGTGCCGTCAATTCGTTGTACACATAGTTCAGCAGATTCTTGCGGAAAGCGGCAACCGAGATATAGCTTCGCTTGGCAAAATATTTTTCCAACGAAAGATCAATCGAATTGGCGCGCCACGGTTCGAGCTCAGGATTGCCGGAGTAAGCCGTTGTCCATTTACCCTGATCAGGTCCTGGCTCCTTAATGACAGTCGGTGTGCTGGTGCCAGCGCGCATATCAACGATATTAGGACGAGCCAGTGTTTTTGCTAGACCAAAACGGGCGATCCAGTTATTACGTAGATCAGCGACCAGATTCAGGCTAGGCAGATAATCGGTGTAACTGGCACTACCGGAGCGGGCAAATAATTGCGTAATATCTGGTGTCGCATTATTACCGCGATATTCCCAGCCGGTCGAATTTTGCTTGGTGTCGATAATTTGCAAACCAAGGTTGCCGCGTAGTGGAACTGTCGCGAGTTCGGTATCGATATCGAGCTTGCCAAATAGCGTGGTGATTTTTTCGTGCACGCCAGAATCGTTGTCTACTTTTTGTGCGAACAAAGGTTGCAGCGCTACCGTCCCTTGGCTCACCAGAGCCGGTACATCGATGCGTATCAGGCTGGGAATGCCAGCCCATCCCATATCCATCGGCGTACCTAAAGCAGCAGCTGGAATATCGCGGATGTAATTGCCATTGCTGTCTTTTTTCATCAGAAGACGCGATTCATTTTTGCTGACTTCTTTATCACGCTGAGTATAGTTTGCACCGATGATCAGGTTACTAAAAATCCCTTCCATTGAGCGCTTGGCAGACAAGCGCAACGATCTGATCTGATCTTTAATTTGTGGATTACGTACTGCACCAGTGTAAGCATCTTGATCGCTGACAAAATCAAAACCAGCCTGGTCGCCGAGCTTAACAATCGACGGCGTAGCAAGATAGTTACTCTGTAATGGCGACCATGTCTGTGCGCCGCCATTCACTGGCACATTCCATTTGAATGCACCGTAAATCCATTTTTGCGACGCATTGTCATACGGTGCTGCATAAACTTCGCTGTAGGTTTCATCACGGACATCACGTGAATAACTAACATCGGCAACCGCGGTCCATTTGTCGTTGAGTTTAAGTTCCGTGTTCCAGCCAACCGCAGCAATAGTGTCTTTGCGCTTGGTATCAAAGTTGCCGGTAGTGACTGGCATCTGATCAACCGTCGCACTGCTGGTGAAAGTATTCTGGCCAACCTGGGTCGTGCCGATATTCGATAAATTCGGACTGACGCCACCGCCCCAGGTCGCGAACATACTCG
The DNA here is from genome assembly GCF_049340165.1 of Undibacterium sp. Xuan67W. Taxonomy (NCBI): domain Bacteria; kingdom Pseudomonadati; phylum Pseudomonadota; class Betaproteobacteria; order Burkholderiales; family Oxalobacteraceae; genus Undibacterium; species Undibacterium sp. Xuan67W. The sequence goes on along the minus strand of NZ_JBMPPN010000002.1, from coordinate 315,342 downwards.
ATAAGAATTTACCGCCAACTTCATGCGTATCAAATTTTGAATAGTACAAATCGAGTGTGCTGTGCAGGTCTTTGTTCGGCTTATATTCCAGCACGGCCATCAGACCATCGCGGGTGTTTTTCTTGGAAGATGAGGTCGCGGTCCAGAACATCGGCAACATCGAATTACCAATACTGCCGCCCGCATAGGGATAGACGGACTTTGCATTGCCGTTGACAGGCAATCCATACGGCGAGAAATCACCATAGGTGACTAATTCTGTTTGCTTGACTTGCGACCCAACACTCAGCCGTGCATAACCGAGTGCGACGCCTATGGTGTTATCGGCGAACTGGTCAACATACGATAGGCTCACACGCGATCCAGTAGGACTGACGACATCGGGAACCAAAATGCCGTTAGAGTTGCGTTCGCCACGCACATTGACTGCCACTTCGCGGCCACGCGTATCAAGTGGACGACGAGCGCGCAAATCAACGGTGCCTGAGAGTCCCTGACCGATCAGAGTGCCGTCCGGCGTTTTATATACAACAGCAGAACCAATCAGCTCCGACGGGAATTGATCGTACTCGACAGTACGTGCATCATTTGAACTGACGACCTCGCGACCATTCAGCAAGGAGCCTGAAAATTCTGGCGACAACCCACGGATTGAGATCACATTAACACGGCCATCAGGGCCACGTTGTCCGACGACACCCGGCAGACGCGATAAGGCTTCGGCAATACTGACATCCGGCAATTTGCCTAACTCTTCGGCAGAGACAACCTCGACGATAGAGTCTGAATTACGCTTCGTTGATAAAGAATCTTCAATACTGCGACGTATTCCCGTCACCACGACGGTAGCAGTTTGTGTCTCCGCTGTTTGTGCAGTTTTGGCTTCAGTCGGCTTTTGTTTGTCATCCGCCGTCTGCGCTTTGGCGGCGCTGGTCGCCATCATCAACAATGCGCAAGCAGCCGCCATCGGCCGGACTAAAAATGGAGGGCGAGTGAGGCCCTGACGGTAAGGTATCTGTGACGATGTCATCGTAAGTCTCCGTTATAGGTTATCGCGTACAGCCATTTTGACTATCGCGATTTTTTTTATTACGCTTGTTATGAAAGCGATTTCATAACAAAACATGATTTCTGCATTTGTCAATTTAAGCAATAAGAAAAACTGTGCGAACGCAGCAAAAATGGTCTCTGTCATAGAGGCCAAACTTCAAACACTGCACGGGAATGTTTTTAGAACAGAGGCAGAAAAGAGACAGTCGTACAAACTGGCGTTTGCCGAGCGTATCTACTCACGGTCACAAATTGAATGCCTTGTATGAAGCAGGCGATGCGTGCTGAATAGCAGGAGAACCGCAGACGAATAATGCGTAAGAACGACAGACACCATACGGTTCAGACTGCAAACTGATTCGCCTAAGCCTCAGGCGTGGCTTGCAAAATCCGGGTAGAAGCCCGGACAATCAGGCGCGGCTCAGGCAAGCTCTCTGCCGGTGCCTGACCTGCAAGTAATTGCAATAAAGAAGAGGCCACCAGACGCCCCAGCTCGTGCGCCGCCTGATGTATCGTCGTCAGCGGCGGTAGTGAATGTGCAGCACCCGCCAGATCATCGAAGCCGACCAGCGAAATATCATCCGGCACACGCAGCCCACGCCGATGCAAGGCGAGTACAGCACCAAATGCCATCTGATCATTGGCTGCAAAAATTGCAGTGAAAGATTCGCGACTATCGATCAACTGCTCGACTGCCATCAAACCACTTTCTTCATGATATTTACCGGGCAGCACCAGGGCCTGATTAAAGCGTACACCCGCCGCTTTCAAAGCAGCCCGGTAACCACGCAAACGGTCCATCGCATCAGGATGCAAAGGATCGCCGGCAATAAAAGCAATGCGACGATGGCCGAGTGCCAGCAGATGATGGGTCGCGAGACGCGCACCTTCAAAGTTATTAAAGTCGATGGAAAAAAGATTCGGCGCCTGCAGGTTACGCCCGGTCACGACGACGGGCATCGATGCCGATAAATGATGCAAGGCATCATCACTCAGGCGACCGGACAAAATAATCATGCCATCAACCCGGCGCGAGCGCAGTATCTCGATACAACGAGCTTCTTCTGCGGCATCCCATTTTCCGCTGACAAATAAAGGACTATAACCGGCAGGCGTTAGCACCTCTTCGATACCGCGCAAGGCGACACCGTAGAACGGACTATCAATCGCCTGCGTCACAACACCGACACTCAGCGTGCGCCCACCTGCCAGGCCGCGTGCAATCGGATTTGGAATAAACCCCAGCTCCGCAATAGCACGGTCAATCGCCTCACGTTTCTCCTTACTGACAACGGCCGTGCCATTCAAAATACGTGATACGGTACTCGGCGACACGCCACTCGCTTCAGCGACCATGCCAAGGGTGACCTTTGAGCCTGTTGCAATTGCTAATGCCTTAGTTTTGCCAGCTTGTTTTGTTGCCTTCATATTTTGATCGATGTAATGACTTTGCTGCATTGTGACACAGTGAGCGAGGATTTCGCCAAACAGGAATTGCTTGTTCTTGTAAAGAAGCGCCGGAGTCGTTGCATCAAGTTATCTCAAATGCCTTGCTCTCCGCGATCAGATAAAGCTGGTACCCCCGAGATCAAGGCAGTACAGTAGAGCGCAAATGAGGGAATCCGCCACCTATCGCAACGTCACAAACGGCAATGGAGTCCGGCAAGGACTCCATTGTCTTGGATCACGGTTGCAACAAAATACTAAGGCGACATTAAACTAGTTGCATCCGTCTTGTTTTACATATCCGCTACATTGCTCTTATTTTTGAACGATGACTTCAACCCGACGATTCGGTTGCAGGCATGCACGTAAGGTTTCGCTATTTTTGATTTCACTACATGATGTAATTTGCTCTGCCATACCGTGACCTTCTACCAAAATAGGCATATTGACACCCTGTTGTTGCAAATAGGTTTTGACCGTATTCGCGCGCGCCAGGCTTAATCGTAAGTTATATGCGGCATTGCCAAGGCGATCGGTGTAACCGATTACCTTTAAGCTTGTGACACCGGTTTTTCCGGTATTAATTTTTTGCGCCAGCTCATTAAGCTCGGCTCGTCCCTTAGACAACAAATCCTTATCACTCGATTTATCAAAATAAAATAAGGCATCTGCAGAAAGAGTAATTTTTTCAGGCAAAGTCGGTACCGGCACAGTTGCTGGCGGCAAGGTCACAACGGATGGTGCTACCGGAACAGGTTGACAACTGGCAGCAGCCTGCTCTGCGGCACCAGTTAAATCTTCCGCTATCTGTACATAGGGTTTGGCATGGCGCCAGCCAGCTTCGCGGATTTCATTACCAGCATGAACCAACTCAACTTCGGCACAGGCGGTTTGCTGTGTGGCACAACGGTAACCTGCATGCTGCTTCAGTGCATCGTAGCGCGCCCACAAATCTGGACGTAATTTTTCAGCTTGATTGACCAGAGGTGTATCTTGCCCCGGATTCTGATTCATTTCCAATGCATTCAGAATACGCTGACTCTCGCCCAGGGCAGCTGGTGGAAAATGACCTCTGTCATTACGCGTATATTCATGAAAAGAGACATCTAGCCAGCATTGTGCTTTAGATAGCTGATAATCGGCAACGCGCAATCCGCCGTCATTGAGCTTCTTGATTCTTTGCTGCGTCTCACGATAGACGCCGTTATCGCGATAAATAGCGCCGTCGCTGATACGCTCTTGCTGCGCTAAGAGCGCCGTACTTTCCGCTGAAAGCGCGACTGGCAAAAACATACTATTAATCAGTACCAGGAATGGAATGGTGAGCAGCAGACCTTTGCCCGAGGAGTGTGCTGTCTTGTTATAAGAATGAGTCATGATGTACTTTCTAGTATGCTTGAGATTAACGTGCCAGCGATGGATTGCGCTTGGTATCGCGCCCTCCAAACAGGTCTTCATCAAATTTAAAACGAATGCGGAAATACACGCCACGATTGGTATAGTCGTTCCCGGTCAGATCGCGGTCACTATAACCACGCCAGTTATAGCCAGCTGATAACCATAAATTATTCTGGAGCTGATAACCGACTTCCGCACCCAGTGCTTTTTGTGACGCATGTCCTTGCGGGCTATACGTTACAGATGCAAGGCCGCTGACATCCCAACGTTTGGCAATATCGTAAGTAACTCGCCCGCTGACCAGATAGGCGCTGTAAAACGCATTGCCGCCATCAAAGTAATCGCGCTGCCACTTGGCCGCAGTGCGCGCACCCAGCCACCATGGGCGTGACGGATGATATTCTCCTTGCAGCGACAGGACATGCTTGTCAAAGCCCTGACTAGCGGTTGGGTCACCCGGATAATTTCCCCCCATACCGTCGCTACCGTAAGGCGGCAGATAAGTATTGGTGCCGCTTTTATCTCTCTGTACCCAATATTCATACCGTGCCAGTGCGTTGAAGCGATTGGTATCGGTGTCACGGTAAGCCAGGCCCAGCTGTACTTTATCTTCCCAACGGTTGCCGGTGTGGCCACGATTATCGGTGTACAGCAGATAATTTCGACCTAAGAAAGTCCAGTCACGATTGATTTTTCGCGCTACCGTCATCGTATTGAGCCAACTATCGTTTCCTGCCATTAGCGAAGTAACGGTGCTAGCCGGAGAAGATGCCAGATTAGTCTGAGTGATCTCGCGATCTTTCAATCGTCGCCACTCCAGACGCGCACCAAGCATCCACAACTCATCAGGACGCCACTCAATGCCACCCGTAAGCGCATAAGCATCCTGTGCTTGTCCACGATAAATACGCAATGATTCTGCCGAACTTGATAACTTGACTGTTTCACTCACGTTCCAGGCATTACGTACGCCGTTCGCCCATTGCAACTGATCACCGCTGAACGAATCGCGCATGCGATATTCAGAAAATACTTTTTGGTTCGGTAAATATTCGGTGTCCATACCGAATACAAAGGCATTGCTATCGTAAATCCCGTTACTGGCTTGGGGTGATGACAGGCCTGTGGTCCATTCATACTTGCCATACAAACGACCCGTTTCGCTGAAGCGATAGGCAGTACCCAGAGCGGCTCGGTGATACTGATCTGCCGCTACGCCATGTTCATATTCGCCGAATACATCAAGCTTCTCCGTCAGGCGATATGTTGAACGCAAGCGAATGCCTGTACTGCGATAACTGACACCGGCCAAACCATAATTACCGCCATCAAGGCCGTAACCAGTCTGGGGATTAATCAAACTGGAACCATACCCAAAACCGATTTTCGATTGCGGATCGGCGAGCAAACCCGAACCAAGACCAAGTAAAGCTCCGGCATAGTTACCTGCTTCTTCTTTCGTATGCGTGACAGCCAAATCGATGTCTAAGCTTGGCGTAACCGCATAACTTGCGCCGATAGCGAATGCGTCGCGGGAAGCATCGGCAACGCGTTGCTTGCTATGAGTACCCTCAACATAAGCTGTCCATTGATCATCAAGCTTGTCGGTAATTTTTAATGCCGCTTCTTCCCGCCCTTGTGTGAGCGATGCTGCGGCATTATTAAAATACGGATCGCTTTTACCGACATACAGACGTGCTTGCAAGGTCTCGCTTTGACGCAACGCCTCGATACGCCAGGCATTACCCTCTACTTCTTGCAAACTACCCACAGCAGGCGCGGGCTGACCGTAAGCGGGTTGCAGGCCATAGGCACTACCACTGACTGATGCACCAAAACCGCTGCCAAGTACACTCCTGGTTTTCGCATACTCAGTCACGATACTGGTGTACTGGTCCGGCTTGTAACTCGCATTGGCACTCATAAGTGTGTATGACGCGTAAGGATTTTTATCCTTGACGTAGTTACCTCCAACCTCTGTGCGATCACCAATTTTGATTTGTCCGTCAATACCATAGACCCAAAAAGTTTCGCCGCCCGAATCAACTTCATAAGTGACTCGTAAGGATTTTGGATTGCCGTTCAAGTCAACTGAAGGCAAAGACTGATTCAGTAAAATACGTCCAGAAAAAGGTTCGAAACTATAGTCGGCATAACGCTGTAATGCCGTAGCCGATAAAATTACAGCAGGCTGATAGCGATCACGGGTAATAATTTCGACTTTTTCAGAACCGGATACTGCATCATGTTTGGATACAGCAAACGGCCCGGAGATACCTTGTGCCGGAAATTCCTCCACCAGTTGCACCAGATTATCTTTGGTAACAAAACCATTGAGTAAAATCCCGTCTTGATCGTAATGAGTACGCATACCGTTCATGCTGCGACTGTAATTACCCAGATCGCGCTGACGCAGACTGGCGACTTTACCGCCACCAGCTAACTGACTAAATCCATCGGCGGTAGTAAAGTCGCCCCAAAGCAGATACGATTTTTCTTTATCGACCCTTACATATAATTTAGAGCTCGACTGGGCATCGAATCCACGTACCGATGAATCGCCATATACCGCGTAATAGTCATCGGGACGGATAGAGCGAAACAGTTTGGAGTAAGTATCCTTGTCAGAGTCATAGGCCATCGTCAGCAATGCGTCGCCCTTGATTTTTCCTTTCAGAAAAAAGGCAGCGCGTAATGCGCTCAGGCGTTTACCGTCACTGCTGCTATGCGCAAAACTGCGAATCTCCTGTTCAAATCCGTCGTCACGTCGTGCCCCGGTCAATTGCAACGGTGAGCGGGCGTCAAAGCGAATAATCCCCTCTACCAATCCGACCGCCAGCATCTCACGCAGCTCTGGCAAGAAGCTGATCACACCCTCAGCACGGACCCGTCCCGCTGTAATACGTACAGTCACATCCTGCGGCTGCGAAGGCGCGATCAATAACAAATCCGCTTTGCCATCAATGACTTTCATCTGCGTACCACGGGTAATTTTGTCCTGATCCAAACTCCCGGAACCGAATTCATCTGTGCTGGCGTCAGGTAGCTGAATGCGTCCGCCGGTACTTTCTATGGTGATATAGGTCAGTCCTTGAATCAGCTCACCTTGCTGATCACGTAGGCTGATCGCTAAGCGTACTGGTGTTTGCCCGTCGGCCGGTAAACTATTCTCTGCAACTACAACACGGATCTGTCCCACCTTGCTATTGGCGGCATAATCGACGCTGTCAATGCGCGCTGCCAGAATGCGCGGAGCGTTTGATGGCAGATTGCTGTTACTGTTATTAAGCGCCACCGCATTACCGGAAGACTGATCAAAATTACTTTGCGCTCTGGCTGGCAAGGCACTTGCGACTGCCAGCGCCAGAACGGTAAAACGCAAGACCTCAGGTGAGGTAATCAACATGGAATGCATGGCAAAGTTGGTAGTAAAATTAGGCTTAGTTCGCACGACGTGCTCCCTGATTGATATCCAATTGCGGAACAGGTGTGTCACGTTCGCTCTCTGTGTCTTGTGATACCGGCTTGTCAGCTTTGTCAGCTTTCTCAGTTTTCTCACTTAAGCCGTCGTTACGAGGCTTGACAATCCGCTGCCTTGCACTGTCCGTGCCCTGCTGTGGATAATTAGCGGCCTTACCTTCAAAGATCAACGGATTGCCGCCCTTTTTTTCAACATGAGGGCCGGTAATTTCACCTTGAGTGCGGCGTGCTTTAACTTGTTCCAGCACGGTGTTAGAACACGAGCCTTCAATAAAATCTACGCGCTGCAATTCTCCGTTTTTCAGATCGAGAAACAGGCTATTAGCATCTCCCGCATTACGATTGCTACTGCTCACTAAACGACTGCCGCGTGGCAAAGTCGTCTGATCCACTTTGAGTACATGGGTTTTTGGTGACAGGCCACAATAGCTATATTTACCCTCGCTATCGCTGATCAGAAATGTTCCGTTTTCCACATATAAGCGCACTCCCGGTATGCCAAGTTCTTCCTGATCCTTGATCTGATTACCGTTACAGTCCACATAGATTGCGCCAACAATACAAGCGTCATTGGTGAATACGCCACCGGTCACTTTAACTTTGGCACGTGCTTCATTCGCACAGTTTGGATTGCTATTGAATGGACATAGCGCATTTACACGATTAACACCGTCACCCTGCATAGCGCCGACACCGAGACGGACGCGGTAAGTAATCGTGACGCTTTTACCTGCGGCAATGCTGTCGAGTGCATAAGTCAGTTGTGCACCTGGTGCGCCTTTCAGCGCCACCAATTTGGCACCTGTCACACGAGAAGAGTTATCAATCAGACGGAAACCTGCTGGCAAATTGTCGATGATGCTGGGTTGCGGCACTGACGAATTGCCAATATTGGCAACCGTCACTGTATAAGTCACCATGTCACCCAATTCTGCTTCCGTCTTATTGACAGTTTTACTGATCGCTAACAAGGCTTTGCCCGTCAATGTCGATGTGGCACTGGCACAGCGCAGGTCAGCACAATCGATTCCAGGAAGCGGAGGATTCCCATTATCGCGGTTATCGCCACCGCCACCGACTGAGGCGTAATTGATGACAATGCCAGAACTCATCGTGGCACCTACTGTGACTGGCACGATGATGCTGACACTACCGCTTGCAGCAATCAAAGGCTGTGTTGGCATGAAGTCGAAACGTACCAGCACGCCACCGGTAACCGTACCGCTGCTGACGACATGAGAAATCACGCCGTCTTTGCTACTCATCGCACCGTTTAGGCTCAGGCCAGCCGGCAATTTTTCTATCAGATGCATCACACCGTCTGTCGTACTCTCACCCTTATTTTTGATCGTCAGTACATACTCGCCATTGCCCCCCAGACTCAAGGTCGCAGGAGCAGACTTGGTCAGTGTCAATACCGGAGGTCCTTTGATTACTGCCGTATCGCTACTGCAATGATCGACATCCGTACAAGCTGGGCCCGGTGGTATCTCAATCACAGGATCGTCGCTGACGCTAGCATAATTGGTCGCGTTACCCGCTGCGACAGAACTGATATTGACGTTCACCGTTAAGGTGACAGACTGGCCAGCTTCAATCGCAACCGCTGGTGTGAAATCAAACTTTACAAGCTGACCATTGACGGTCAGGTTATCGACCATACCGGCGGCACTGACAATAGGATTCGTATTGATCAGTGTCATACCGGCTGGCAGCATGTCCCTGAGCGTGAGCAAACCAACAGCTGGTGTAGTACCGTTATTGGTAATCGTCAAGTTGTACACACCAGATTTACCGGCAACAAGTGAACCTATGTGCGTTTTTATCAGCTTCAGAACTGGCTTGTTGACGGGTGGGAACGCGGCACTAATCGTCACGGTGTCATTGCTACAATGCGTGACATCGAGACAGTTAGGTCCTGCTGGAATTTTTACAAACGGATCGCCACCACCACTGATGGCAGAGAAGTTAACGACAGTACCCGTCACAGTAGATGCGACATCGACATGAATAGAAATAGTGATCGTCTGACCGGTAGTTATCGGGTTTGATGGGGTCAGGCTAAATGTCAGCATCTGACCATTGACGACGACACCGCTGACGATTCCAGACGAAGCTACGACGGGATTCAGCTTGCTGATACTCATGCCTGCCGGCAGTAAGTCACTAATGTTCAGCACATCGGTACTGGCACTGTCACCAACATTGCTGATATTGAGTATATATGTCGCTGACTTGTCCGCAGTCACATCGCCGCTATGGCTCTTGACGATTTTAAAAGAAGGCGGAGAAAACGGTTCCGGCCCGTTGGTGACCGCAAAATTGGTCTTGCTCACTGCCGTACCAGATACCAGAGTAATGGAACTGATCGTATTGTCATTAATACGGACGCCATGTACAAGGTTTCCGGCATCCTTGCCGGGAAAGGCACCGCCGACCTCATTGATAATCGATGGAGACGGATTCGTTTTGACAACCTGGTACACGGTCCCCGGGCGCAGATTATTAAAAGCATAGCTGCCATCTGCCATTGTGGTGGTCGTCATGTTGACGGCCTGTCCAAGGTCATCGATGCCAGTCAATGTCAGACTCACTCCCGGGAAAGGCCAGTCCCCGCCCTGTGTATAGTTGGAATTTAAAGCACCCTTTTCGGTATAGACGACACCGGCAATGCTAGCGGGAAGAATTTCACCAAAATTATTATTGATCGATACCGCCGCACTATTATTAATCACGACATCGCGTAATTGACTAGCCGTGACAGTCGCATTAATTTCATTCATGACACCTGTCGTACCGCCAACACTCACACCAGATGTGTTCACAAAACCTCGACTACCACCATCATTGGCACCTGGTGGACTAGTTACCAGACCGACTGTTCCTGCTGTCGTTTTGCCGCGCAGAGTTGTGACACCAGCTACCACGGGCTGAGCCACCTGCTGAATGACGGTATAGCGACCTGGCTCGTCCAAAGCAAATTGATAAAAGCCTGCGCCGTATGTTGAGTCAGTTCCGGTAACTACTGTCTTGCTGACAGGCTTATCGTCACCGGTACAAACGACCGGACCAGCACCGATCGGACCAGCCGTGTCCAGAACGCCGTTAGCACCTGCGCCACAACCGATCAGGTTGATTGTGACGCCATTGATACCAGTTTCTGCTACATCCTTATTTCCATCATTATTTGTATCGACATAAACAAAGCCTGACAAATATGGTTTTTGGATTTCAGGAAAATCAAACTGAACACCATTGCCGCCGCTTGCCAGCACAACTCCGGCAATAACACTGCTCGTCGATGTGTTACTAGTGCTGTAACTAGCACCACTCGGTGAGACGTTCGTACTTGTTGCGTTACGGATCGCACGAGCAGTATTTCCTTGTGCTACGCCGTTACCGTAGGCAGCAGGCTGTGTCTCTGCAATCGTATAACCGGCGGCATCAGAAGGAGAGAGATTCTCAAACAAATAGTCTCCGCGCACAGAACCAGGTCCCGCAGCGGCGCTACTGGTGGTAACTACACGAGAAACTGCATTGCCGTATTTGTCCGTACCGGTCAAAGTCAGCGTGACACCGCCTATGCCCTGATCCGTGATCAGGGTCGTACCATCCTGGTCACCGTTGTTGTTCAAATCAAGAAATACACGGCCTGCAATTTTGGCATTCTGTACCTGGACCGTAGCAGTTTTTGTATTGTTATTCGGATTACCATCGACGGCGACATCATCACCGTTACTATCTTTACCCGGAAAAATGCTGGCGCTATTGGTGCGATTCGTCAGGTAAGGCGCATTCGGTGCAGAGCCGTCATACAAATCGGGGACTGCACGTGCAAATAGTTTCAGCGTAATTGTATTGGCGGCACCTGGCGGAAAATTACCACCAATATCGCAAGTGATTTTTTGTTGCTGCGCCAATGTTGTAACGGCATTGATACCGTTAGATATGAAGCAAACATTGTCCGTTCCATTGGCGGGTACAACATTACTCACGACCAGAGCACCACTTAAGGTGGCTGCACTTCCTGCAGCGACAGAGGCAACCGGTATTTGCGCCCCTGTATTGATCCACTCAAATCCAGTTGGCAGAGTGTCTACCAGGCGCATCTTTGGCGTGGTAGCTGTACCGTTATTGCGCAAAACGATGCTGTATTCAACAGGCTGTGCAATATCTACCGGCGTTGGTGTTACCGTCGTTTTACTGACAACCTCCAGATCTGCTTTAGGAAATACAACGTTATTTACTGCAGCAAGATTATTACCCGCCAATGCAGGATCGGAAGAACACTTACCTGAACTCTCATATACGTTGGTTTCGTCAGCACACACAAATACTTTGTTGCCGAACGTGACAGGGCCAGTTGCCGTCCCTGTCATATCCATTGCAATCTCAAAGTTCACTTCCTGTCCGGCATCGAGAAAACTATTCGCTACAACGGCATCCAGTTTGCAGATGACGTTGGCGTCGGCACCGGCTTGTGTACAAACGACAGCCTTGCTGGCCAGCGCATAACCAGAACTGGCCGCAGCCTGGTTCAGTTTGTCAGGCATAGCTGCCGCCATCGAGATATAGAACCCTGCAGGCACCGTCAAAATGTCGGTCATGACCACGTCTTCTGCACGGGAGGGGCCTGCATTTCTTACGCTGAAGCGATAACGTAACTGATCACCGATCAAAAACTGCGTTTGCCCGGCAGGATATACAGCAACCTTACCTTGCTGCAAATCGATGGCAGGTACTTTAATATCGAAGCTGACCGATTTGCTATTATTCGATGATGACGCTGCGTCATTACAAGCAGCGGAAAGCAATCCATTGGTTGATGTTTCTGTTTTAAACTCGCAGTAGCTCGGGTCAAGGGAGACAAAAGCAGTATTGACAACGCCTGGATACAACACGCTGTTAGCCGCACCGCCAAGCCCCGCTGGTTTTTTTATACGTGCCTGGATGCTGATAGTTTGAGTTTCATAACGATTAATCTGCGCCGTATTAGTACAACTGATTGCACCCGTCACGATGTTACTGGCAGCACAACTGATCTTTGCGGGATTAGAGGGTGTAACGCTGATCACATCATAGGCAGGCACCGCTAAATTTGGCACACCTGTGTTTAGGGTATCGGTGATCGTAAATTGTCCTGCACCGGTGATATTAGCTAAGCCCAGATTTTGTGCAGTAATTGTGAAGGTGATAATCTGCCCCACAGATGGGGTAGCTGGCGTCACCGTTTTAGTCGTTAGTGCAACGTCTACTTGTGGCACAACTTCGACAGCCGCATTATCATTCAATTGACCGCCAGCTGATGCACTCAGAATCGCATTCGGCGAGGTCAATGTGGCCGTATTTGTCAGTGTACCGCCGCTCAGCGCACGCGACACCGGTACCTCAATCACAATCGTCGTATTCGGCGGAACATTCGTAAAATTACATGTCAGGGCAGAGCTCCCCGCCGCAATATTTGGACAACTACCAAAAGTGCTCGGTGTGGTCGTCACGGTGATCGCTGGCGTCTGAAAACTCGGTGCCGGAGAACCTGTCGTCACGACATTTACTACGCCCGGGATATTGTCGGTCAAGCGCAAAGTAGGAATAGTTTCCTGTATCGCGTTATCGGCGACGCTGGGTGTTGTCACCGTCATGCGCCAGTACAAGGTTGGCGCCGCGCCGCTCAGTGTCGGAGCATTAGCAACCAGATCAAAATAATTAACGTTATCGACAGAGGACTCTTTTTTAATACTGACTTGCGCTTTACCGGAGACTACGGGAGTCGCAATCAATCCGGTTCCAGCGTCAGCACAATCATTACCAGTACGACCGCCATCGGGAGGTTGCGGGCCATTCGTGTCAGCCAAGCCCAATGCTGCTAACGCCTGCGATCCGGTGCAAGCACGGTCAGTCAATTCTATCGGTGCAGCAACCGAGGCAATGGTTGAAGTAAAACTGACCGTATCGGCAGCACCAACTGCAAGGCTGCCTGGGCCTGCCTTTTCACAAGCAATTCGAGTCGTCTTATTGACGTCACCAACGAAAGCCGGAGGTACAATGCCCGCACTGACAGCGCAGACCCATCCAGCAGTAACACCGGATATCACACCGCTATCAACCTCCTCTGGACGCGCATAATCAACAATACGCAATGGATGAGTAGCATCATAAGAAGCGGCACTCGGACTAGCGGCGTCATTCCGTACAGTCAATGTGGTAGTCACAATAGTACCTGATGGCTGTGGTCCGCCAGGCGACTTACCTTTAGACGCACGCAAGTCGGCGAAGGGGTTCACTATTTGATAAGGCAACAAAATACTGTTATTGGCAGTATTAGCATCAGCGCGACCGGGAGGCGTCAAGACAACGACCGGAAAGCTGGATGCCTCTGGTGAAGCAGGCGCCGTCAAGGGGATGCTGAAACTTTGCTGAGAGCCTACATTGAGGGCGCCAACAGTACAGCTCACCAAAGTGCCGTTATAACTTGTCCCGCCAACAGTTAATGATTGCGCCGCAGTCTGCGTACAGCCTGATGGCAAGACGCCAATCGTGAATGTTGCCGGTATGATCGTTTCTACAATCCCACCAGATGGGCTGTTCAGCGGACCATTGTTTTTATATGTCAGTGTTAATGTCTGTGCACTACCAATAATCTGGGCAGCTGAAGGAAAACTGCCGAGGGCCTGCACATCCGTCCCAGGATCAACAACATAATTGACGTTAGAGACATTGTTGGAAGGATCCGCATCAAAATAATTATTGTTACCAGAGATAACTGACGCGGTGTTTGTAAACGAGCCATTGTTGCCAGGTATTCCGGTCACAACAATGGAACTGGCATTCAACTGTGCCAAGGTAAAAGCGCCGCTATACGTGCACGTTAGTGTGCGCGTAGAGTTAGCATTCGCCGCCGTGTTACAAACAGGCGTAAGTCCGGTAAAGCTAACAGAACTCAACGCATAATCCGTTGATGTGCCCGGTAGATTATCAGTCAACACAATCGATGCGCCCGCGGGAACATCATCACCAGAAGTAATTTTTGGTGTCAGTGTAAATACAACCGCTCCACCAGTAATACCGTTACCAGCCGGGGAAGTCTTCGCTTTGCCGACCACAATATCGCCGGTACTACGGACCGTTCCAGAAAAGGTAGCTGCGGGAGGCGATGTACCCGTCGCCGTCAAATTGAAACCGCCAAGTGCCAAACCTTTGACAGAAAAACTAATCGTGCCACCATCACCAGAAATACCATCTGGGACATTGCACACCATATTGGGTGCGTTGTAGGTGCAACCGGCCGGCGGAGTAGGCGGATTGGCAGTCAACTGCGCCGGAATAGGCATCGTGATCTTGTCACCGGTGGCTGTCGTCGTACGGGACCAGTCAATGCTGACATTGACGATCTGATCGCGGCCTAAATCTGTCACCGACGTCACGGAAGTTGCCACCACCTGAGCTTGTGCGTGTCCGGCACATAACAAAACCGATACTAAAAAAATTCTCAGGTTATCGGTAGCCTTCTCTCGCCAATTGGTCGACCCGATGCAAAAGTCAACAGCGCGAATAACGTGAGAGTAAAAAACTTTAGTATTCATGGTTTCCTGTTCACGCGCGCAAAGCGGGCGCCGATAGGTTGTACAAAGCAGGTGGTGGAAGTCTTCGAGTCGAATCCCTGATGGGATTGAGTGGTACGGCAACTCCGTATTTCGCTGAGTGTTTTTTTAAAAAAACTCAGGCGCGAGCGGAGTGTAATGTAATTTGCTAGTACTCTTTTTAACAAATTGTTAAATTAACAGGAAAACGAGTACGAAATATCGTGCTGCGGCATCATCATTGTGTGAAAGTCGAATCGGAATCTTCCGGCTAGTGCTGAGATCTAACGACGCATCCCCCCAGATGGGCGACCACGCTGATTCAGCAAACACTAAAGAACGGGATATCTCCGCGAATTGATTTACCAACTGGATTCGTATTTGATGAATGAACGAATGTAATGAGTACGCTCTTCTGCCTTACCACACTCTAGCTATTTTGATACTATGCAAACATCACTGTTGCGATGAAATACTCCGTCGCACTAACGTTTGCCGCCTATAAGCGTGACTATGGATAAACTACTGAAAATTGTTGGCATCATTGTTTGCCTGATTCCGATGATAGGTTTTGGACTATGTGGAGTGTTTGGCGTCGGGATGGGCATGAAGGGTTTAGGTCAGTCTACTGCAACTGATATCCGCGTTAGTATCCTCATTATTCTCTTAGGCTTGGCTGGCATAGGGACCAGTGCTTGTTTCATTTGGCTTATCCGGAATCTCTGGAAAAGCACAAACCCACCAAATTAAATCATAGTCGCCTCACTGAATGACATTCATCCCGCTCTCCGTTAGCAATGCCCACCTTGTTCACCTCTTCTTCGAATGGGCAGCCATTGCTACTGGCATGCAGTTATATCGACAACAGCGGCAGCAATACGGCCTTGGAAGTATGCTGCAAACCGGTTCATATGCAGTGATGATCGGCTGCATAGCGGGTGCGGCTATGGGCAATAAACTGGTGTTCTGGCTGGAGTTTCCGCATTTATGGTCACAGTATTCCATCGACATGACTGCCTGGATGTCGGGACAATCCATTGTTGGTGGTTTGCTTGGCGGACTGATAGGAATTGAACTAACAAAGAAAATGTATGGCCTCACCCAATCAACGGGTGACCAGTTTGTCTTGCCGCTGGTCGCTGGCACCATTGTCGGGCGCATCGGCTGTTTTTTCGCCGGACTGCATGACGGTACTTACGGCAATCCGACCGGACTGCCATGGGGCATCGATTTTGGAGATGGAATCAGTCGCCATCCAACGCAGCTATATGACATGCTATTTGCCGCGTTATTCGGAGGGGCTCTGCTGATGTCCCGCAAGCGATGGGTAGGCAAACCCGGTTTGCTGTTTAAATTTTATCTGTCTGGCTATCTGGCGTGGCGCTTCGCCATTGATGCAATTAAGCCTGTTCCTTACGACTATGGCTTTGGACTCAGTGGCATTCAATGTATCTGCCTGCTTGCCCTCCTGATTTACCTTCCTTTGGTTATCAAACAATCTCAAGCATTGGAACATCATGCAATTCCCCAAACCTGAACATTCGCGCATCGCTCTGTTGTTGATCGCTCTTAGCCTGATCGGCGGTACTGGATGCATTACCTCGTCATTGATTGATAGCGCAAGACAAAAAGAGGCGCAGCAAAAATATGCGGACCAGCAGAGAAAAATCATCGACAGCTATAAAGCAGATGCAGCCAAAGGTGACCTCCTGGCAATCACCAGATTGGGACTGGAATATACAGGCGGCTCCAGTGTCACTCGTCAAGATATTCCGGCCGGGCTTGCCTTGCTTGAACAGGCTGCTGAGAAAAAATATGCTGTCGCCGAATACGCTCTGGGATCACTTTTATTAACCGGCAAGGATGGCTATCGCTGGAATACGCTGTTACCCGAACAATTGCCACGACAGCCGGACCGTGGCCTTAGCCTACTCAAGCAATCCGCGACGCATGCTTGCATCGTTTCCCTAGCCTCCGGCGGCAATGCAGGCGCAGTAACCGCTTATGAACTGAGCAAACTGTACCGCGAAGGACGTGGAATAGAAAAGGACCTAAATCAGGCTGATCTCTGGTTAGCCCGCAGCATTATTCACTGCCAGCACCCAAATGCCTACGTCATCAAAAGTATTTTTCCAATCCCAAAATCGGCACCTGCTCAGGCGCAAATCGATGTGATGTCCTGGATACTCATGATGCCAGCCGATAATGCTACGGCAAAAAAAGTAACAACAGACCTGCAGCCTTTGATGAGCGCAGACGATTGGCAAAAAGCACAGCGCCAGATGGCACGTCTGCGTCAGGTCGCCATCGATTCAGAACAACAAATTCCAGCGCCACCACAAGCAAACAAACCATGACACGCAAAACCCGGCCTTACCTGTTTTACGACACCACTCAATCGGTCTGCACTACCTGCCTGCGCACTGTGGAAGCGAAAATTATCTTCAAAGACGACCAGGTCTTTATGGATAAATGGTGCCATGTCCATGGCGCTGAACGCGTCCTGATATCCAATGATGTCGACTACTACAAGCTGTGCCGTGAGATCTATGTGAAGCCGCCTGAGATGCCGGCCAACTTCTCGACCAAGATGCACTACGGTTGTCCTTATGACTGCGGCTTGTGTCCGGATCATATGCAACACTCCTGTCTGACCGTACTAGAAATTACTGACAACTGCAATCTGAATTGCCCTGTCTGTTATGCCGAATCAGGAACACACCGTACCACCCATAAATCGCTAGATACCGTCATCGCGATGCTGGACGCAGTCGTAAAGAATGAAGGTGAACCTGACGTTGTACAATTCTCCGGTGGCGAGCCGACCTTGCATCCCGATTTTTTTACTATACTCGATGAAGCAAAAAAACGTCCGATCAAACATGTCATGGTCAACACTAATGGCGTACGTATCGCGCAGGATAAAGCATTTGTCGAACAACTCGCCACCTACGCGCCGGGAATAGAGATTTATTTGCAGTTTGACTCCTTCCGACCAGACGCTTTAAAAGTTTTACGCGGCGCTGATCTCACCCGTATCCGACGGGATGCCATAGATAATCTGAATGCAGCGAATATTTCTACGACACTAGTCGTCACCCTGAAAAAAGGTTTGAACGACAATGAAATCGGCGACATCATCAAGTACGCAGTCAAGCAACCATGCGTCCGCGGTGTAACCCTGCAACCAATACAAGATGCTGGTCGCGTAGATAATTACGACGCCAGACATAATCGGCTCACCGTATCCGAGATAAGGCAAAAGATAGCAGAACAATCGGGCCTATTTTCCAAAGAAGACGTATTACCTGTCCCATGCAACCCCGACACACTAGCGATGGCCTATGCCTTAAAGCTCGATAAGGAAACAATCCCCTTAACTCGCTATCTTGATACTGAAACCATATTAGCAGGTGAAAAAAGCACCATCGTCTTTGAACGGGATGAAAATTTAAAAATGCATCTGTTCAAATTATTTTCGACCAATCACTCGCCAGAGTCGTCTGCGAATTGTCTGTCCGAATTGATGTGCTGCCTACCAAAAATCGAGACCCCTGTCGCTCTCACCTACGAGAATGTGTTCCGGATACTGATCGTCCAATTTATGGATGCGCAGTCGCTCGACATTCGAGCATTGAAAAAGTCATGCGTCCACATGGTCCAAGAGGATGGGCGCATGATTCCTTTCGAGTCATTTAATATTTTTTATCGTGATGACAAAGCGAAACTGCTGGAACAAATTAGAGAGGAAATCGACCACTCTCTCATTGGCCGGAGACGAGTCACAATTCCCCTAGTAGCCTTGCCTTAACAAACTAAACTGTCTGTCTTTCTGCCTTAAATGGATAATGTACACCTCGCGCATTTTGGAGTTTGTGTCCACGCTTTTCTCCACAATAGACAGAAAACTCATGAAGCAACGAAAGAACGTCTCTTTCACCACAAAAGCCAACGATTTCTTGCCTATTCATAGAGATTCAACTAACTTTAGGTTGTATGAGGCTAGGCTAAAAAACTGCCATTTTATTCACTTGGTTCACCCTATATGAGAATAGGGTCAACATCTTGCATTATCCGGCCCCAAGAACGTTTTACGATCAAATTTACTGAGTTGGTAGAGATTCTGAACTTTTTTCTAAATCAGATTACTAAACGTTTTTATTTTCGACGCTTTAAAACTACAACAAAAAAATAGACAAATTTAGCAAAAAAATCCAAAAAAATTCAACGCAATCCAAGAAAAAACGGATTCGTTATTGGCATATAGTTCGCACTTTGATTACTTCCATGGAGTTGTAAATGACTATTCGCAATTTACCCATTGGTACCCGTCTCAGCGTTGGATTTGGATTAGTTTTAGTACTGGCCACTCTGTCATCCGGCATCGGTCTATGGCGTTTAAATGAAGTTGCGGCGAATACTCGAGAAATGATGCAAGAGCCCTTGAAAAAAGAGCGGCTTACCGAAGAATGGTATCGCATTACTGTTTCGGGCCTGAAACGTACGCTAGCGATTGTCAAAAGCACCGATCCCAGTCTCGCCGAATTTTTTGAAGCAGATATAAAAAGTTCTTCAGCCCGGAATAACGAGATCCAGAAATATATGGAGGACAATATCAGCTCATCAGCTGAAAAGGATCTGCTGCAAAAAATTATTGTGATCCGAAAACAATATATCACCACCCGCGATCTGATCAGCACCGCAAAAAAGGCAGAACAGGCGGATGAGGTAGCGAAACTGTTTGAACAATTTAAGCCGATGTCCGATGCATATCAAAAAAGTGAGCTTGATTATCTCGAATTCCAAAGAGAGTCAGTAGATAAACTCAGCAAAAATGTGGATGATATTGCCTCTAGTAGCAAAATATTGGTCGTTTCTCTGATTTTTGTTTTCGTTATTTTCGGTGTGATTTGCGCATGGTACTTAACGCTGGGCATCACCAGACCCCTGAACAATGCGGTCAATCTGGCAAAAAGCGTAGCGGACGGCGATCTGACCAGCAAAATAGAAATCCATTCGTCAGATGAAACTGGGCAACTGATGCAAGCACTTAAACACATGAATGACGGCTTATTGAAAATCGTCAATGAAGTGCGCACTGGCACCGACACCATCGTTAGCGCTTCTACCGATATTGCGAATGGAAATCTGGATCTGTCATCCCGTACCGAATTGCAAGCAAGCTCGCTGGAAGAAACCGCCTCATCCATGGAAGAACTTACCAGCACCATGAAACAAAATTCTGACAATGCACGGCAAGCCAATCAGCTGGCTCATGCGGCATCGGAAGTTGCGATTAAAGGCGGCGCGGTAGTAGAGCAAGTTGTCAACACCATGGGCTCCATCAATGAGTCATCAAAAAAGATCGTCGACATCATTGCCGTGATTGATGGTATCGCGTTTCAGACCAATATCCTTGCCTTAAACGCGGCAGTCGAAGCCGCCCGTGCTGGAGAACAGGGTCGCGGCTTTGCTGTTGTTGCATCCGAAGTGCGCAATCTGGCGCAACGATCAGCCAGCGCAGCAAAAGAAATCAAAGCCCTGATTGCCGACTCTGTTGGCAAGGTCGAAGAAGGTTCTCAGCTGGTGGATCAGGCGGGCGCCACGATGAATGAGATCGTCCAGCGTGTCAAACACGTTACCGACATCATGGGTGAAATCAACAATGCCAGCAACGAACAATCATCCGGTATCGACCAGATCAATCAGGCAGTCATACAAATGGATGATGTGACACAAAAAAATGCAGCACTGGTGGAAGAAGCCGCCGCCGCGGCAAAAAGTATGCAGGATCAGGCAAACAACCTGCTCAACGTCGTTAGCGTATTCAAACTAACGTCAACAGCCACCTACAGAGCGCCTTATCTGGCGAGATGAATCAAATCGGTTTTCATGAAATTATGGATTTTTTTATTACTGGCGACTCTCTCGTCCGGGAAGTCACATGCAATCGAGATGACGCTGTTTCGTGTTGCGGCACAAGAGTCTTCTGAACCAAAATTTATCGTTTCAACACACAATGGCAAATCCACGATCACGGGTTTTTGTGTCGATATTTTTCGTGCCATAGAAAAAATAGATCCCACTATTCAATTTAGTGGCGATCAGGCGTGGCAACCACGCGCACGTATTGACAACAACCTCAAATCGGGAGCACTCGATGTCATTTGCGGTGTACAACATATCGAGCGCTTTGAGACCATCTATGAGTTTATTGATACGCCGCTATTTACCGTCAATTATTTACTCGCAGCACGCACAGATGACAGCGTTGAGGTTAATAGCTGGGACGATATCCGCAAGCTAGGTAAAGACGGTATCATTCTCACCATGCATGGCTTTGGTATCGTTGACATTCTTGAGGATATAGGCGGACTGACAATCGACTCGGGCGGAACAACTCCCTTGTCTAACTTAAAAAAATTACTGGCTGGCCGCGGGCGTTTTTATTGCCATCGTTCACCCGGTATCAAAACTGATATTCTCAAAGCTGGCATGGGAAACAAGGTCAGACTTATTGACAAATTACAGTTCTCAGAAAAACTGTATATGGCGACGTCGAAGTATGTGCCAAACAGGGATCGCTTGAGAATTCGTACAGCGCTCAACGTACTGCAAGCGAACGGAGAATTAAAAAGGCTGATGGATAAATATCAGGAGTGAGGTTTCTTGCGATCGAGATGGTGATCTGAGGTAAAGGCCGCCTGACCCACTAAGTTCAAATGGGGCTAATTAAGCACACCATAAGTAGTTAATAATTTAGCCCATTCTTTTACTGACTCTTGTGCCAATTTAATTGCTTCCATACTGGAATCTTCCCAGCTAACCACAAAGTCATAATGCCAACTTCCTTCCCCGGGAAAGCCTGCTGTCGCACAGTCAATTGTTAGATCTTTGCTAGATGTTTTTGCATCTTTACGTGGTTTTTTTGTTAATTTTAAATGTTTACTTCTATTAGCGAGATCAGCACAAAGCTTCAATTCCAAATTTCTTTCAATGTAAGCCTCGACTGTTTTTGACGATATGAGATTAGTATCGTCGTGAATTATCCAATCTTTCAAGTGATAACAATTCTGGAAGAAAAACCAAACGTCGTCCTCGTATTCTTCCTCTTGCCGATTTTTATTATTTTCAATTCGAATTAACGCTCTTTGAACTCTTGCCCACTGCTTTAAGCTATCGCTCATATTTTCTCCTCAAAAAAAGTGAAAATTTGTTCAGGCTTGAACCTAACCTATAAAATTATCGAGAACTACAATTCAATTTAGTATTTTCAAATAGATACAAATAAAAACCCGACTAAATTCAATATTTAATCGGGTTCGGCAGGATTACAAACATCAACTTAATTCAAAACGGAATGTCATCATCCATATCCGAAAAATTCGGTGCAGGGCGTGATGCTGGTGCCTGACGTGGTGCAGATGATGGTGCTGGTGCGCTTTGACGTGGTGCAGACGGTGCGCCGCCGTATTCGTCCATCGGTGCGCCGCCGCCCATGCCTGGACGTCCGCCCAGCATTTGCATGGTGTCGGCTTTGATGTCGGTCGAATATTTTTCTACGCCGTCTTTGTCGGTGTATTTACGGGTGCGCAGGCTACCTTCTACGTAGACTTGGGAACCTTTTTTCAGGTACTGACCAGCGATCTCGGCGAGTTTGCCGAAGAAGGTGATACGGTGCCATTCAGTCTGTTCTTTTTTCTCGCCAGTGGCTTTGTCTTTCCAGTTTTCTGTTGTTGCAACAGTGATACTGGTCATGGCGTCGCCGCTAGGCATATAGCGCGTTTCTGGGTCGCGTCCAAGATTGCCGATGATCTGGACTTTATTAAGGGATGCCATGTGTTTCTCCTGTGATTCAGTAAATTTCTGTCATTTAAGTGTTTAATTCTTTAGGCTGGAAGCTGCTGCGAGGCTTTGGCGCGAGGTGGCAGTTCTGGCATATTGTTTGCGATTATAAGCCAGAGCAGGGTCAGAAAGGCACTTACAATAAATACGGAAGATGCGCCTGCATGCTGTTTTACCCAGCCACCAAGCAAGCCGCCGCAGGCCAGACCTAATGCCTGCAAGGTGTTATACACGCCCAGAGCAGCGCCTTTGGCGGCTGGCGGCGCGATTCTCGATACCAGGGACGGCTGGCTGGCTTCGAGAATATTAAAAGCCAGAAAAAACGCAAATAGTAAACCCATCAAGATCGCGGGATTCGTCAAAAATTGCCAGAATCCGATCTGCACCGCGAGCAGTAATGCAATTGCGGCGATAAATACCTGTTTCATCTTGCCTTGCTTCTCGCCCACAATAATCGCTGGCAGCATCGCAAAAAATGATCCGAGCACGGCAGGCAGATAGACTTTCCAATGCGATACCAGCGGCATGTCTGCATATTGAATCAGCGCCGACGGCACAACGACAAACATCGCCACTTGCGTCAGATGCAGGACGAAGACGCCGTAGTTCAGCCGCATCAATTCAGGATTTTTAAGCACTGCACTGAAGGCGACTTTTTCTTGTGCTGTCCCATGCGCGGTGGGTACAGCCGACGCAGCGGGGGTGATCCAGATGACGACGCCAATCGCAGCAACTGACAACAAAGCCGTCATGATGAAGATACCGTTCATGCCAATGCCTTGATACAGCGCGGGAGCAGCAACCAGAGATAGCGCAAAAGTGATGCCGATCGAGCCGCCGACCATTGCCATCGCCTTGGTACGGTGCTCTTCACGAGTAACGTCAGCGATCAGCGCCGTAATTGCCGCAGAGATGGCACCTGCACCTTGGACAGCGCGGCCTATGAGGATGCCCATGACAGTGTGTGAAAAAGCAGCGATCAATGCACCGCAGGCGAACAACGTCAGGCCAATGACGATAATGCGTTTGCGGCCAAATTTGTCCGATGCAATCCCGAAAGGAATTTGCAGGCACGCCTGAGTCAGGCCGTAGATACCCATCGCCAAGCCAACCAGGGTCGTGTTGTCACCATCAGGCAAGGATTTTGCATGGATCGCAAAGACTGGCAAGATCAGGAACAGGCCCAGCATGCGTAAAGCGAAGATAGATGCCAGAGAGCTGCTGGCCAGGATTTCCGCGCGACTCATGCCTTCTGGCAGAGGATTCGGGCTGGCTTGTGTTGCAAGAGTCATCATACAAACGAATCACAAAAACGGTGCAGAAACAAAGCGGATACGTCACCCGCGTTAAATTTCAAAAACCCGTTATAGTATCAGGTTGCTTGTTCCCGAATCAAAATCCCGGGACGCCACATCATCCTTTTGGAAAGCAGTTGATATGACACAAAATACGGCCAAAGTTCGCTCAAAATCGGCTAAAGCCAGCAAACCAGCAGAAATTGACTTTGACCATGCTGGTCTCGTTGCGCCTAAGAAAGAAGAAATCCGGATCCGTGGCGCCCGCACCCACAATTTAAAGAACATCAATCTCGATCTGCCCCGCAATAAGCTGGTGGTGATCACAGGTTTATCGGGTTCCGGCAAATCTTCACTGGCTTTCGATACGCTGTATGCGGAGGGGCAGCGCCGTTATGTAGAATCGCTGTCGGCATATGCGCGCCAGTTTTTGCAATTGATGGAAAAGCCAGATGTCGATCTGATTGAAGGTCTGTCTCCTGCGATTTCGATTGAACAAAAAGCGACGTCGCACAATCCGCGCTCGACCGTCGGTACGGTGACCGAGATTCATGATTATCTGCGTTTGCTGTACGCCCGCGTCGGCACACCGTATTGCCCTGATCATCCGGAAAATCCTTTAGCAGCGCAGTCGGTATCGCAAATGGTCGATACCGTCCTGGCCATGCCAGAAGATACCAAGCTGATGATACTTGCACCGGTCGTCGCCAACCGCAAGGGTGAGCACCTTGATCTGTTTGAGCAAATGCAGGCACAAGGCTTTGTGCGCTTCCGCGTGCAGAGTGGCACGCATGAAGCAAAGATCGTTGAGGTCGATGACCTGCCAAAATTAAAGAAGACCGAAAAACACACGATCGATGTCGTCATTGATCGCGTCAAAGTCAAGGCCGAGATCAAACAGCGTCTGGCAGAATCCTTTGAGACCTCATTACGTATTGCCAATGGCCGCGCTCTGATCGTGAATATGGACACCGGCCATGAACAATTATTTTCGAATAAATTTGCGTGTCCGACCTGCGGTTATTCTTTGCAAGAATTAGAGCCGCGCCTGTTCTCCTTCAATAATCCTATGGGTGCCTGCCCGGAATGTGACGGACTAGGTCATATCGAATTCTTTGATCCAAAACGCATCGTTGCCTTCCCGAATCTGTCGTTGGCAAGCGGCGCGGTCAAAGGCTGGGATCGACGCAATCAATTCTATTTCCAGATGTTGTCGAATCTCGCTGCGTTCTACGAGTTTGATATCGACACGCCGTTTGAACAATTGCCGGAATCTGCGCAGCAAGTGATTTTGTATGGATCGGGCAAACAGAATATTCCGTTCACCTATATAAATGAACGTGGGCGCACGGTGATCAAAGAACACACCTTTGAAGGTGTGATCCATAATCTGCAACGCCGTTATCGCGAAACTGATTCAATGGCGGTCAAAGAAGAACTCGCTAAATTCATCAATGAAAAGCAATGCCCAAGCTGTAACGGCGCACGCCTGCGCATTGAAGCACGCTATGTCAAAGTCGGTAACGGCGCGCAGGAAAAAGCTATTTATGAAATTAGCGCCCTGCCCTTACGCGCCACGCTGAGCTTCTTTGAGTCGCTGGTATTGACGGGAGCAAAGAAAGAAATCGCCGACCGCATCATCAAAGAAATCGGCTCACGCCTGACCTTCCTGAATAATGTCGGGCTCGATTATCTGTCGCTGGACCGCAGCGCCGACACGCTGTCTGGTGGTGAAGCGCAGCGTATTCGCCTCGCATCACAAATTGGCTCCGGCCTCACGGGTGTGATGTACGTACTCGATGAGCCATCAATCGGCTTGCATCAGCGCGACAATGACCGTCTGATCGACACCCTGAAGCATTTACGCGATATCGGTAATTCTGTGCTGGTGGTCGAGCATGATGAGGACGCGATCCGCTGTGCTGACTTTGTCGTCGACATGGGGATCGGTGCCGGGGTACATGGTGGCGAGGTAATTGCGCAAGGTACCTTGGAAGACATCATGAAGAGCGAGCGCTCATTGACCGCGCAATATCTGAGCGGTGCAATGGGAATTAAAGTACCGAAAAAACGTACTCAATTCAGTCCCGATAAACAATTCGTGATTGAAGGTGCGCGCGGTAATAATCTGAAAAACGTGACCCTGAAATTACCCGTCGGCCTGCTGACCTGCGTCACAGGCGTCTCCGGCTCAGGCAAATCTACGCTGGTCAATGACACACTCTACCCTGCTGCTGCCCGCCACTTGTATGGATCACAAACGGAGCCGGCCGCTTTCGACAGCATCAGCGGTCTGGAACATTTTGATAAAGTCATCTCAGTAGATCAGGCGCCCATCGGACGCACACCACGCTCAAACCCGGCGACCTATACCGGCCTGTTCACCCCGATACGCGACCTGTTCTCGACAGTACCGGTAGCCAAAGAACGTGGCTACAGTGCCGGACGTTTCTCATTCAACGTCAAAGGCGGTCGCTGTGAAGCCTGTCAGGGCGATGGCGTGATCAAGGTAGAAATGCACTTTTTACCAGACGTCTATGTTCCCTGCGATGTCTGCCACGGCAAGCGGTATAACCGCGAAACGCTGGAAGTCCAGTACAAGGGCAAGAACATCAATGAAGTGCTGAGCATGACGGTAGAAGACGCGTATGAATTCTTCAAACCTGTCCCGGTGATTGCCCGCAAACTGCACACCCTGCTGGACGTTGGTCTGGGCTATATCCGTTTGGGACAAAGCGCCACTACGCTCTCTGGCGGTGAAGCGCAGCGCGTCAAGTTGTCACTAGAATTATCAAAGCGCGATACCGGCCGGACCTTGTACATCCTCGACGAACCGACGACCGGTCTGCATTTCCATGACATCGACTTACTACTCAAGGTAATTCACCGTCTGCGCGATCAGGGCAATACCGTCGTCATCATTGAGCACAATCTCGACGTAATTAAAACGGCAGACTGGATCGTTGATCTGGGACCGGAAGGCGGTGCAGGTGGCGGCGTGATCATCGCCAGCGGCACGCCGGAACAAGTTGCCGTGAATGCGGACAGTGTGACAGGCAAGTATTTATTGCCACTGCTAAAGAAGACTAAATAAATTGATCAGATAGTCGTTTCAGATCAATTGAAGATGGGTTTCAGAGTCGGTAACGTAAGTCCGAGATGTCATCAAAAAAACAGGCAAGTTGCTTTTGGGTGTGAGAGATAACAGGAATTTTGAGATGATTTTAGACACTATCCAGAAATGAACCCGCAATCCAGATGCGGCTTCCAGAGGCATTTCGTGCCGGAAGGCGCATAGATATTGCGGATTCACTTTTTAATTCTTGTTTTCCGACCAGTAGCGGGTGCTTGTTTATAATGAGCGCCCGTTCTGCCAACAAAGACATTTTACTTAGCAACACCAGAACATCACTACAAAAACCTACCCGTGCAATAACAATACCGATGACAATACGATTGATAGTCGGGTTGGGAAATCCCGGCCCCGAATATGAGCAAACCCGCCACAACGCTGGCTTCTGGCTGGTTGATCAACTCGCGACAAATGGTTTGCAACGCGATAAAAATTTTAACGCTCTGGTAGCCAAAACACGGATAGCCGGTGAAGATGTCTGGTTGCTGGAGCCACAGACGTTTATGAATCGCTCTGGTCAGTCGGTCGGTGCGATTTGCCGCTTTTATAAAATCACACCCGATCAGATCTTGGTTGCCCACGATGAACTCGATATCTTACCGGGCATCGCCAAACTAAAACTCGGCGGCTCTTCCGGTGGTCACAACGGCTTAAAAGATATTACAGCGGCGCTTGGCACGCAGGATTACTGGCGCTTGCGTATCGGCATCGGTCATCCGCGTAGTCTGAATTTGCAACAAGGCGTGGCTGACTTCGTGCTACATCGCCCGCGTAAAGAAGAACAGCCGCTGATCGATGAATCGATTGCCCGAAGTCTGGAAGTTATCCCGATGCTGGTGGAAGGAAAATTTTCTGCGGCGACGATGCAATTGCACACGGCAAAATAAGCATCAAGTTAGCCGTCTTCATTGCATCCCATCACACCATCACACTCAACAAAACCACGACACAATGAGTTCAGCCATTCAAATTCATGCCGGTAAAACCGCTCTGGAACATCTCCGTACCAACGGATTACATGCCAGCGATATTGCCGTCATTCCGGCAGCGGCAGGTGGGCCCAAAGGTTTGATTTTGCAAGCGCTGGACCAATGGCTGTTTGGCGAATGGCTACCGTCTGCACCGCGTGAACGCAGTCTGATCGGCGCATCGATCGGTGCCTGGCGCATGGCTGCCGCCAGTCATGCCGATCCGGTTGCAGCGTTTCAGCGTCTAGGCGATTTATATTGTGAACAGCGTTATCCTGAAAAGCCATCTGCACGCTACGTGACGGACGAGATTCAACGGCTTTTACAGGCATTTATCGGTGGTCATGAAGATGAGATCGTGTATCAGCCCTTGCACCGTTTGCACCTGCTGGCCGTGCGTGGACGAGGACTACTGGCTGCACCGCAAAGCAGTGCCAAAGCCAAAGCAGGGTTCGTCGCGGCGACGTTTTCGAATCTCGCCTCACGTGCCAAACTGGCGAAACATATGGACAGAGTCGTCATCGGCGACATGCGCGATCCGCTGTTTTGGCTAAAGGCGAAATTCGATCATTTCGATACCCATTTTTCTTCACTAACGCCGGATAATCTGGAGCCAGCTTTACTGGCATCGGGGACCCTGCCCTTGATCATGGAACCGGTACGCCATATTCCGCACGCACCAACCGGTACCTATTGGGACGGCGGAATTATTGATTACCATCTGGCGCTGCCTTATTCACGGCTGACTGGCGGTAAAGAAGGCGGGCTAGTCTTGTATCCGCACTTTACTGATCACATCGTACCTGGCTGGCTGGATAAGCCTTTGCCCTGGCGTCGCGGCAGTCTGGGTAAAGACCGTCATTGGCTGGATAACGTGATCATGATCTCGCCATCACCCGCCTTCCTGCGAACTCTGTCGCGTGGCAAATTACCTGACCGTAAAGATTTTTTCTACTACGGTACCGACCATGATTTCCGGATTCAAAACTGGAAGCTAGCCATCGCAGAAAGTGGCCGCATGCGCGATGCATTTGCGGCTTTTGTCGAACAGCCCGACCTGAGTCAGGTATTGCCGCTGTAAGTGGATCGCATCATTACGCGCCAGTCTCACCCTCATCCGAGACTGACGTAACTGGAGGCGTAACGCCTGTCTGTACACGACCACGCCTACTCAACGCATCTCTCAATAGATATTCGACTTGCGCATTACTACTCCGTAGCTCCTGTGCGGCTAGGCGTTCAATCTCTGCCCACAACGCTGGATCGATGCGCAGTAAAAACGATTTTTTCCCTGGACTGGCCATGTCGTTAATGGCTTGAATGGCTTGTTGGAACGATGAGCTGATGCAATTGCGCGAACAGGCGGTCTGGCTCGGCTGAACCAAGACGGATGGTGCTGCCGTCTGCCTTGGTAATCCTTACAGCTCCGCTGCCCGTAGCGTTGTATAGCATACCTTCTTTGGTGAAGCGTATTCCCCAGCCCTCGACCCAGCGGGTCTCGCATAATTCCACGTGACGGATCTCATTGAGAGGCAGTTTCCATGCGGGCCAGCCGAATACACCAAAATGCCAGCGCAGATACGTGCTATCGACTTTAATGGTGAGGCGCCCTATCACGCCAAGTACGAGGAAATTTATTCCGGCCATCGTCAGTAAAGCACGTAGGCGTGCGGCAGTATCGAGGCCGTTGGTTTCTATCGTCATCACGATCAGCGTGATCAGCGGCAAGGTGATCCACAATACTTTCATCCACTGACTTTGCTGGTATTTAATTTGATTCACACTTATTTCCTTTATTCTTAATGCTTTTTTTAAGCGCCGTTTTTATACGGATGACTCGCTAATTCTTTTTGTATTGTCAGTTTTAGGCGCTGGTACGAAGGGACCTTGCATCCGAAATTTGATAAAGCGTTCCACCTTCTCCTGACCAAAAATCTTCATCAACCAGGCTATCCCGAAGAAGCATATCGTCAGTGCCAATACCGTGACAATCATGACACCGATAATCAGTAAAAGTGGATGCATACCAGCTCCGTTCAAAAAGTAAAGTGACTGAAAACAATCAGCCTCAATTGTAAAGCGTACCGGTGTTGATAATCGGCTGCGTCTCTTTATCCGAGCATAAGACGACGAGCAGATTGCTGACCATGGCGGCTTTTCGCTCGTCATCGAGATTGACGATCTGACGCTCGGATAAGCCTTTTAAGGCTTCTTCTACCATCGAGACCGCGCCGTGGACGATTTTTTTGCGGGCACTGATGATCGCTTCCGCCTGCTGCCTACGCAACATCACTTGCGCGATTTCCGGCGCATAGGCCAAGTGCGTGAGTTTGGCGTCTTCAACATCGATACCGGCGAACTCAAAACGTTTGTGCAGTTCGACGCTGAGTGCCTTGGTGACCTCATCAAGACCGGCACGTAAAGTCGTTTCATGCGTTGGTACGTCGTCGCCTTCGTCATAGGCATATTGCGACGCCAGATGGCGAATAGCAGTTTCTGCCTGCACATTCACAAAGCGCTCAAAATCGTCGATGTTAAATAAAGCCAGAGCGGTGTCCTGGACTCGCCATACGATAGCAGCGCCGATCTCGACCGGATTACCGCGTTTGTCATTCACTTTTAAGGTGGGCGAATTCAAGGTACGGGCGCGCAGGCTGACTTTACGCACCGCATAAAAAGGATTCGCCCAGCGTAAACCCGGATTACGGTCGGTACCGATATATTGGCCAAACAAGGAAAGTAAGGCAGCCTCATTGGGTTGCAACATGTACAGACCGGACAACAAAAAAGCACCCAGCACACTGGTCAGCAATTTAATCAGCAAAGCCGGCAAATCGAGGTTCGCAGCGCCAGACCATGCCCAGTAAGCACCGCCAACGATCAACAAGAGACCAATCGCCACCATTAAGTATCCATCAGGGGACGAGTGGATACGTTCGTGCATCAAGACTTTTTTTCCAGCGGCAACCGCTGGTTTGTTAGATTTGTCCATATATTCTCCGTTTGAATGACATCAAAGTGATATCACTTTAGTAGCAGTCAAATTGAAAGTCAAGGAAGATCTCCATCAGGTTTCCGCAAAAGCATATTTAAAAATGAATCCGCAAGCTGGGTGCGTCTCTTGGCATGAAACAGGGCTGCAACCCGCAACCCGTATGCGGATTTGCTTTTGGGAGCTGCTAAAAATCCTTTAGTCGATAGTTGATGGAACTGCCTAGCCTCTGTCTTTTCTCTGTGGTCCTGTGATGAGAAATCTTGTTTTTGAATAGGTTCTATCGATGTGATTTTTTTAATGTGGGGGTTGTTAGAAATCCCTTTTGGGCGCTTCGACCACCTCCGCTATCTGGCCCTGCTGAAGCTGGATGCGAATCCAGATAAGGTAAGATACCGCTTTCTTTGCAGAACGATTTCTGCCGCGCTAATGCAAAAAAACTATTTGATCGCATTAGAGCCTCACCCGCTCCACTCATTTCACCCGTCTTACTCGCATCATGAAAACAAAAATCCTCACTGAATCCCGGGCTTTATGGCAGCTAGCATGGCCCGTACTGATCGGACAGCTCGCCACCGTTGGTATGGGCGTATCGGATGTGGCGATGACGGGTCACGCGAGTGCCAACGATCTGGCCGCAGTCGCTCTGGGGGCATCACTCTGGTCAATTGTTCTGGTGACGGTGATGGGTGTGATGATGGCGATTAATGCGATTGTGGCGCATGAAGTCGGCGCCAGTGCCGATCACAAGATTCCGCATATCGTCCGCCAGTCTTTATGGATGGGGTTGGGAGTTGGTGTCCTGGCATGCGTGCTGCTAAACTTGTCCACGCTGGTGTTTGATCACCTGTATCTGGAGGATAGCGTACGCGATAAAGCCGCTGAATTCGTCCATGTGATTAGCATCGGTTTGCCCGCTTTTGCCTGCTATCGCGCTTTGTATGGCTATACCGCCAGCCTAAACCAGACCAAACCAGTGATGCTGATTGCATTGGGTGGGCTGGTGTTCAATATCGGCATCAACTGGTTATTAATTTATGGTCACTGGGGACTGCCGCAACTGGGTGCGACGGGCTGCGCTGTAGCGACTGGCGTGGGTTTGTGGCTGATGTTAGGGGCGATGGTTTTCTGGATTAGCAAAGCGCCCGCTTACCGCAGCACTTATCCATTTACGCACAGAGAAGCGCCAAACTGGCATGAAATTCGCAGTATGCTGCGCATGGGACTACCTATCGGCGTCACGTATTTTGCCGAAGTCAGCGCATTTGGCGTGATTGGTCTGCTGGTTGCCCGCTTTGGGGTGACTGCGGTATCGGCGCACCAGATCGCATTGAATTTTTCATCGCTGGTATTTATGGTACCGCTTAGTTTCGGGATCGCCTCGATCACCCGGGTCGGTCAGGCACTGGGTGAAAACGATCCACACAGAGCCCGCTTTTCGTCGTGGGTCGGTGTCGGCATGTCATTGGGCTTTGCGCTGATTTCTGCATTAATGATTACGTTATTCCGTCATGAAATTGCGGCGGCCTATACCAGTGATGTAGCGGTGCAGCAGGTAACCATTAACTTACTCTTGCTCGCCGCCCTGTTCCAATTGTCAGACGGCGCACAGGTCGCCGCATCGTCGGCAATCCGCGGCTACAAAGTGACACGCACACCGATGCTGATTCATCTGGCGGCATTCTGGGGTGTCTGCATTCCTCTTGGCTGTGTGCTTGGGCTGGCACCGGCATGGTTACCATGGCGACCGGCGCAACCAATGGCGGCGACTGGCTTTTGGATTTCACTGGTCGTTGGCCTGACGATCGCTGCCGTCGCACTCGTGATTTACCTGCATCGGGTATCACACCGGCGTCTGAGTGCCTGATTGACTGGCACAACCGGGATTCAAAACAGGTAAAACCCGCCCAAACTCAGCAAAACTGACTTGCACAATCGATGTTCAAGTAAAATAGTGGGTTAATCTAATCACGTTTCACCTACTCGGCAAACTATCATGAGTCTCAAATGCGGCATCGTCGGCCTGCCTAACGTCGGCAAATCCACTCTGTTTAATGCACTGACTAAAGCAGGCATCCCAGCAGAAAATTATCCTTTCTGCACGATTGAGCCTAACGTCGGTATGGTAGAAGTACCCGATCCGCGCCTGGCGCAATTGTCCGCCATCGTCAAACCAGAACGCATCCAAAACGCAATCGTCGAATTTGTCGATATCGCTGGCCTAGTTGCCGGCGCATCCAAGGGCGAAGGCTTGGGCAATCAGTTCCTCGCCCACATCCGCGAAACCGATGCGATCGTCAACGTTGTCCGCTGCTTCGAAGATGACAATGTGATCCACGTCGCAGGCAAAGTCAGCCCGCTGGATGATATCGAAGTCATTCAGACGGAACTGGCATTAGCCGATATGGGTTCAGTAGAAAAAGCAATTCACCGCGAAAACAAAAAAGCCCGCTCAGGCGACAAAGACGCCGCCAAACTGGTCGCCATCTTAGAGCGCATCATGCCAGGTCTGAATGATGCCAAGCCGGTGCGCGCATTAGGTCTGGACGCAGAAGAAATGTTGTTGATCAAACCGCTATGCCTGATCACTGCTAAGCCAGCGATGTACGTCGCGAACGTCTCCGATACCGGCTTTAAAGATAATCCTTTATTAGATCAACTGACTGCCTACGCCAAATCACAGAACGCACCTATCGTCGCTATTTGTGCCGCGATTGAAGCAGAAATTGCCGATCTGGACGACGCCGATAAAACCGATTTCTTAAACGATATGGGCATGGAAGAACCCGGCCTGGATCGTCTGATCCGCGCCGCATTCAAACTACTTGGCCTACAAACTTATTTCACCGCCGGTGTCAAAGAAGTACGCGCCTGGACCATTCATGTCGGTGATACCGCACCACAGGCAGCAGGCGTAATCCATACCGATTTCGAGCGTGGCTTCATCCGCGCACAAACCATTGCATTTGATGATTACATCGCCTGCAAAGGCGAAGCAGGCGCCAAAGAAGCGGGCAAAATGCGCGCCGAAGGTAAAGAATATGTGGTCAAGGATGGTGATGTTCTGAACTTCTTGTTTAACGTCTAAGTACTGATTTAATTATTTTCGCCATCAGTGGTGAAAGTTCTTAAAAAAGCGTAGCCTGCATCAGCAAGCTACGCTTTTTTTATTCGCTCTATCGAATGCTTATTTGAATATTGATGTGATTGCCATATCAGCGTTACAAGAGAGTTTTACTAGAGCTGCGTTTGTACTTTGTTAGTGTTTGATAAGTCCTATTTCGATTAGGCCGATTGATGCGCACGTCCGGCCATGTGCGACACCAATACGTTACTCTTCTCCAACACACCGCCTGCATTAATTACCTTAATCCATTCTGCTGTGCTGTTCACTGCGCCAAAATTGGACTGGAATACGACATTGAAAGCGCGATGGATTTCTTCTGCGCTGGCGTATCCTGCGCTGTTTTCGTAGGGTAAAGCGCCAGTTGCGTCGGATAAAATTTCGACTTGATAAGCATCGTGTGCTGCTTGATAAATGGTGCTGGCATTGCAGTTGTGCGTCATGTAGCCAACGATCGTCAGGGTATCAATTTTATTTTTTTCCAACCATTGTTTGGCATCCGTACCGACAAAAATACTAGCCATCGACTTTTCGATCAAATGATCATAAGGCCGACTTTTGACCGTTGTATGTAGCTCCCAACTGGCAGTGCCACGCGCAAAGATCGGGGAGTTTTCGGGTGCAGAATGCTGTACTACCAAAATGGGAATGCCAGCGGCCTTGGCTGCGTCCATCGCAAGACCAATCTGATGCAGGGACATTTGCGGATCTGGGTATTCGATCAACATGTTGCCGGTAAAGTATTCGTTCTGCACATCGATCACTATCAATGCGCGCTTCGGTGTGGTCGGAATGGATATGGGCGTAGTCATGATGAAGCTCTCCAGATAGAGTAATGTGGCAAACAGCGATTCCGTTTGTGCTGTTATTTTCAGATATCTCGTCCAGATTAAGAAGTGACCCGATTGCCAATATTCGATACAATCAGGCCATGCATAAGGAAACTCTGATTCAGCCTCCGACTCAAGCCAGGATACCATCCTCGATTCAACGCGCGTCCAAGGCTGTAACGGTTGCTGTGCTGGCATTTGATGGCATTAGTCCGTTTCACTTATCAGTCCCTTGTCTGGTGTTCGGCGAGCAGCATGGCGAATTTAACTTACCTGCGTTCAAGCTGAAAGTATGTGCCTTCGCAGAGAAGGCTGGTAAGCATGTGGTGACGACGAGTGCTGGTTTTTCGATCAACACGAATCATGGTCTATCGGCCTTAGCGCGGGCGGATATGATTGTGATCCCGTCGTGGCATAACGATTTACAACCTGCGCCGGCCGCACTGCTAAAGGCTTTGCGCAAAGCGCATGAGACTGGTGTGCGGATTGTTGGTTTATGTTTGGGTGCGTTTGTGGTGGCGGAAGCGGGTTTGCTTGATCAGAAGATGGCAACGACTCATTGGGCATTTGCGAAAGAATTTTTACAGCGCTTCCCACAAGTGCACCTCGATCCCAATGTCTTGTATGTTGACAATGGGGATGTGATTACCTCGGCGGGTACTGCCGCGGGGATTGATTGCTGTTTGCATGTGCTGCGATCTCAGTATGGTGCGGAGGCTGCGGCGCATGTCGCCCGGCGTCTGGTGGTGGCGCCACATCGTCAAGGCGGACAAGCACAATATATTGAGCAACCTGTTCCCACTCTTGCCAGCGATGATCGTTTATCCACAGTACTGGAATGGATGCTACAGCATCTTGCTGAACCACAACATCTGGATCAGCTGGCTGAAAAAGCCTTAATGAGCCGACGTAGTTTTACCCGCCACTTCCAGCAGTTGACCGGGACCACGGTAGGTAAATGGCTGCTCAATCAGCGACTGGCACAGGCGCAACGTCAGCTAGAATCGAGTAAGCGCTCGATTGATGACATCGCAGTGGATACCGGCTTTGGCTCGGCGCTATTATTGCGACGCTATTTTGCGAGAGAATTTAACATCTCGCCATCGGCTTACCGGCAAGCTTTTCAGGGTAGGTAATGGGTTAACGTAGCGGATACGGCGGTTGAATCTGTCAATTTTTATAGAGTGCTTCTGAATATCCGGTAATTTACTGGCCATCAAAATAATGATACTCCCATACAGTATTATTATTCGCCCTTTTAATTCCAGCGCAAATCGGGGTATTTTATAAAAATATGAGGGGAGTATATTCAATATCCGCGCATGAACTGATTACCACGACGACTTATCACCTTATGAATTTTTGATTTGTGAATATGAACTATGCCTACGATTACTGAACTCACGCTTTATCCCATTAAATCCTGTGCTGGTATCGCCTTACGCTCTGCGGTGTTAAGCGAATCTGGTTTATCCACTCAGACCGGCGTGAGTGTGATTCACGATCGCGAGTGGATGCTCGTTGATATGGAGGGGCTATTTTTAAGCCAGCGCAGCCATCCTCGCATGGCATTGATACGGCCAATAATCAACGGCGATCAGTTAACGCTGCTTGCGCCGGATATGCCAGCATTGCCACTGGCACTTAGCTGGACTGAGTTAGCTGCGGCAACATCGTTACAAGTACAAGTCTGGGACGATCTGGTAGCGGCCTTTGACTGTGGCGATCAGGTCGCCGCCTGGCTTAGTCATGTCCTAGACACGGATTGCCGCCTAGCACGATTTGATCCTGCAGGCAGACGTTTAGCCAGCCAAAAATGGACCGGCAATCAGGAAGTCGGTACGCTGTTTTCAGATGGTTTCCCACTCTTGCTGACCTCTACCTCTTCACTGGACGATCTGAACCAAAAGTTAATATCGCAAGGTCGTGAGACGATTCCTATGAATCGCTTTCGCCCGAATATCGTTCTGTCGGGACTTGACGCTTTTGAAGAAGACTATGCGGGCTTTATCGATCTTGTAAGTGCTGACAGAGAGATACAACTACAGGCAGTCAAACCCTGCACCCGTTGTACTATTCCGGCAGTAGATCAGATCACTGGGGAAAGTGGTCCCGACCCTGTCGATATTTTGCAAACCTACCGTGCAAATCCTCAGCTGGATGGCGGCATTACCTTCGGCATGAATTTGATTGTGAGCAAAGGTGTCGGCTCACAGATTCATGTTGGTGATCAGGTCGATCTTCAGTTAGCATTCTAGCGGCTGCAAATAAAAAATACTGGGCAAACCCGGATACCTAACGCACATGAAAGCTGATATGGGGACAGGACTAACACCACCACTTGATCTGAGTACACAATTCACTATGAACGAGCTGCGCAGAGAGAATTCTATGCTGCGCAATCAATTAGCGAATTTGCTGGAGCATGCGCATCAGAATCAGCAAATCATGTCGCGGCATCAGGACTTCGATCTAAGATTGATCAGTACCAGTAGTTTTCGTGAGCTGGTTGAAAATATTTTCAGTACACTGGCAAAAATGTCGGAGCTAGATATTGTGACACTGGGTTTACTGGATAGACAAAAAGGACTGCAAACAATTGTCCAGGATCTTAACATCACACCGGAAGAGTTTCCCTCATTGTTTTTTGTGCAGAACGAACTTGATCTGCGCATACATGGTGAGCAATTACGCAAACCTGCGCTCGGCATCTTCAATCAAGCTGACCACGGCAATATGTTTCTTACTTGCGAGAAAAAACCAGCCAGCGTAGCCATCGTTCCCTTGATACGACAGAATAAATTATTAGGCTATTTGAATCTTGGCAGTTTTCAGGCGTCACGGTTCAATACTACGATGGCAACCGATTTCATTGAACATATGGCATCCATCATTGCGATCTGTCTGGAAAACGTCATCAACAACGAACGCCTGACCCACATGGGACTCACCGATCCTTTGACCAATGTCAGTAACCGTCGTTATGTAGAGCAACGTATGCTGGAAGAAATAGGACGTGCGCGCCGCCAGCAATACAGCATTGTGTGCATGTATTTGGATATCGATTTCTTCAAACAGATCAACGACCGTTACGGCCATCAGGGCGGCGATGATGTCTTGATAGAAGTTAGTAACAGGATCAAAGCAGAGCTGCGATTAAGCGACACCATGGGGCGTTTTGGCGGGGAAGAATTCGTCGCCCTGCTTGTAGACGCGAGTGCAGAGGACGGTATGATGGTGGCAGAGCGCATTCGCAAAAGTATTGCGGAGCGGCCATTCCAGTTTCATCAGATGGGAAGTTGCCAGGCCACGATTTCGATCGGAGTATCAACCCTATCCGAATCCCTGAATTACGGAAAAATCGATAATGTCGCTCGCGAGCTGTTGCAAGATGCAGATCAGGCGCTATTCAGAGCGAAAAATCAGGGTCGTAACCGGGTGTGTGAGTCGACCTAGATCAGCATATTAAAACGAGACGGTTTTAACAGCGGCCTGCAAGCGCTCATACTTGGCTTGCAATTCTTCTTTGGTCTCACGCCAGGCGGGATTGAATGGAATGCAGCTCACAGGACAGACTTGCTGGCATTGCGGTTCTTTGTAATGGCCAACGCATTCTGTGCATTTGTGAGGATCAATTTCATAAATCTCCGGGCCCATATAAATGGCATCGTTCGGGCACTCGGGTTCACATACGTCACAATTTATGCAATCGTCTGTAATCAATAAAGCCATACGTTCTCCTGCTACTGCGTTGCACTACTTAATTAGTTGCATAGTTACTTAGTTAATTCAATCTTGAGCGCCTGTTCAGCTACTTTTTTCTGCAACCATTTATCGACCGACGGGAATACGAATTTAGATACGTCACCGCCAAACATGGCGATCTCACGCACGATAGTGCCTGAAATGAATTGATATTGGTCAGAGGGTGTCAGGAACAAGGTCTCTACGTCCGGTAACAAATATCGGTTCATGCCCGCCATTTGAAATTCATACTCAAAGTCAGATACCGCACGCAAACCGCGAACAATCACACGCGCATCGTTTTTACGGACAAAGTCTTTCAGCAGGCCGGAAAAGCTTTCTACCCTTACATTTGGGTAATGTCCCAGCACTTCGTTCGCAATCGACAATCTTTCGTCCAGCGAGAAAAAAGGCTTTTTGTTCTTGCTGTCTGCAACGCCGACCACCAGCGTGTCAAACAAACCAGAAGCACGACGCACCAGATCTTCATGACCACGCGTTAGCGGATCAAAGGTTCCCGGATATACAGCTGTGACCATTTTTACTCCCTCATTTGTGTCTGTGCACCAATTTGAAGAGGCATTATGCCTGATTTCCGAGCGCCTCATGCGTCATAATGTTGCGTTGCAGTATGTGGAAATACACACTACCAGCCTGATCGGCGCGAATCACTTTCCAATCTGCCAACCATTCAGGAAGCTCTTGCGCACTGCCATCCGTCGATAATACATGCTCTGCTTCGACATACAGCAAGCCTTGTGCGCTTAAGAGTTTTGCACAATAAGGTAAAATTTTTGGCAGGTAAGCTTGATCAAACGGCGGATCCAGAAAAATCAGATCGTACTGTTGTTGGCGCGCCACCATGCTTTGGACAATGGTCAGCGCATCCCCTCTCAGCAAGTTAACCTGGCTGGCGCTCAACTTTTCCTTGACCTGATCGAGTTGCCTGAACGCGGGTGTGTGGTATTCCACCATTGTGACACTGGCGGCACCGCGACTCGCGGCCTCAAAACCCAGCGCACCGGTTCCAGCAAACAGATCGAGGCAAGTAAGCGCCGACCATCTGCCGTCAATCAAGTGGCCAAGCCAGTTAAAAACCGTTTCTCTGACACGATCAGGAGTAGGACGCAATCCCTCTGCGTCAATGACGCTGAGTACAGTACGTTTCCACACACCGCCAATAATACGCACCTGATGAGGCACGCGCTTGTGCGCTACTGGCGGCTTGACGGGTTTCTTTGCCTGGTTTTTCATTCAGTTACTGAGCTCTATTTTGTTGGTGGAAGTCATAGATGGATTCTACGCATCCAAAGAAGGTCGCATTATCCTAGATTTTCCCTCAGAACAGCAGCATGTATATAGTTGGCGAGCTGGCTGTGTATGACGACAATACAGACTGCATGGGGAAACATCAACGCCCATAGTTGGCCAGATGCGCAATTGTCGCAATAGCGCTCGCACGCAAATTACGATGACCATGCCGCCGAGCGCTACATTGCACTTGCGTTATTACGAAGTGATAGCGGCCGAACGGATAGTCCAGAATTATGACGCAGTCTGGACTGCTGCCCCAGCAAACTTCCGTCTGTTAGAATGGCGACATTCCAATCTGTCGCATATTCAGAGTCCCCACTATCCTCGATGTTTAGCTTTTTCAAGAAAAAACCCAAAGAAGAAACCGTCCTCCCGCCGGTTGTCGCAACCCAGGCAGCAGAGCTGGCTATCACGCCTGCCGAACCAGCGCCCGTGACCACGGCTGCGGCGAGCGATATCAATGCAGCAACACCAAAACAATCCTGGTTAAGCCGTCTTAAAGCCGGACTCTCAAAAACCTCGTCGAATCTGACCACCTTATTCGTTGGCGCGAGAATTGATGACGACCTGTACGATGAGCTGGAGGCCGCTTTATTGACAGTGGATGCAGGCGTCGAGGCGACCCAATTTTTACTAGATGGCTTGAAGAAAAAAGTTAAAGAACAGAAGCTAACCGAAGCAGAACAAGTGAAAGCAGCACTCAAAGTTTTGTTACTGGACTTATTAACACCATTACAAAAGCCTCTGGAGCTTGGGCGCTACCAACCTTTAGTGATGATGATTGCCGGTGTGAACGGTGCCGGTAAAACAACAACCATAGGCAAGCTCGCGAAACATCTGCAAAGCCACCAGCAATCCGTGTTACTGGCCGCTGGAGATACTTTCCGGGCGGCGGCACGCGAACAATTGACGATTTGGGGCGAGCGGAACAATGTCACGGTGATCTCACAAGAATCCGGCGATCCGGCTGCGGTGGCTTTTGATGCGGTCGCGTCTGCCAAGGCCCGCGGCACCGATGTAGTGATGGTAGACACCGCAGGCCGTTTACCGACGCAGTTGCATCTGATGGAAGAACTGAAAAAAATTAAGCGCGTGATTGCAAAAGGTATGGATGGCGCACCACAGGAGGTGCTGTTAATCATCGAC
Source organism: Undibacterium sp. Xuan67W (assembly GCF_049340165.1). Taxonomy (NCBI): domain Bacteria; kingdom Pseudomonadati; phylum Pseudomonadota; class Betaproteobacteria; order Burkholderiales; family Oxalobacteraceae; genus Undibacterium; species Undibacterium sp. Xuan67W. The sequence continues at coordinate 273,997 of NZ_JBMPPN010000002.1, read as the reverse complement.
GGCAACACAGGACAAAATGCACTGGCGCAAGTCAAGGCATTTGATGATGCACTCGGCTTAACTGGTCTGGTGATCACGAAACTGGACGGTACCGCCAAAGGAGGCGTACTTGCGGCGATTGCTAAGACGCGCCCTGTCCCGGTTTATTTCATTGGTGTCGGTGAGCAGATAGAAGACTTGCAACCATTCAATGCCCAGGAATTTGTAGACGCCTTGTTGAATTAAAAGGATCACGCCGATGATAGAGTTCCAGCAAGTCTCCAAGCAATATGCGCACGGCGCTTATGCGCTGCGCAATGTATCGCTGAAGATCAATGATGGAGAACTGATTTTTCTTGCCGGACCATCGGGCGCTGGTAAATCAACCTTACTCAAAATGATCGCGGGTATTGAACGCGCCAGCACTGGCATAGTCAGTGTGAACGGTCAGGATATCAGCAAGCTTAAATCAGGCAGCTTGCCTTATTTACGACGTAAGCTTGGCTTGATATTGCAAGACAAAGGCTTGCTTCTCGACAGAAGCGTGCTGGCAAATGTCATGCTGCCACTGATTGTCAATGGAGCATCTGCCGCAGAAGCAGAAACCCGAGCGCGCGCTGCACTCGACAAAGTCAATCTGGCAGATAAGGCAGATGTATTTCCGCTCGCGCTTTCTGGCGGAGAACAGCAACGTGTTGCAATCGCCCGTGCTATTGTCAATCGCCCACAAATTATTCTGGCTGATGAGCCCACAGCATTTCTTGATCGCGATAATGCAAATAAAGTCATCAGCGCGCTGAAAGCCTTTCAAAGTGCAGGCGTGACCTGCATTATCTCTAGCCATGATGAACAGTTTCTGGATCAGGCAAGCCGCGTCATTTATTTGAACAAAGGTGAATTGTCAGACGTATGGCAATCGCCCATCGCGGCATAGTCCAGGGAAGAAGAGGAAAAATCGATGTCCATCTGGTTACGTCAGCATTTGTTTGCCCTTAAAAGTGCCTTGTCGCACTTACGCTCTGGCCCGGGTAATTTTTTATTCAATGTATTGGTAGTAGCGATTGCGCTCGCATTACCGATTGCAGGATTAACGCTGATTGAAAATATTCGGCCGGTCTCTGCACAGCTCTCCATTGAACCAGAGATTAGCGTATTTCTTACGCCTGACACCGCAAGATCAGATGCAACCGCTCTGTCGCTCACAATTAAAAAACTTTTAAAAGATGCGAATATCAGCGCAAAGCTTAATTTTGTAACGAAAGACAAAGCGCTTGCCGCCTTAGAAGAAACATCAAGCCTGGCAGAAGTGCTATCTACTTTGGGTGGCAACCCGCTGCCCGACGCTTACATTTTGTCCTTGTCTAATTCCGACGCACATCGAGTTGAATTTTTAACACAACAACTTAAAAGCTTGCCGGGAGTTGATGTGGTACAAGTGGATTCTGCATGGGTAAAACGGCTAGCAGCTCTGGTACAAGTTCTCCAGCTGTCCTTACTATTTCTGGCGGTTACACTGAGCGTAGTTGTGGTCGTGGTGATTTTTAATGCAACGCGCTTGCAGGTGATTTCACATCAAGCGGAAATTGCGATTGCCCGTTTATTAGGTGCAACCAATAGCTTCATCCATCGGCCTTATTACTACACCGGCGCTTTATTGGGGTTTCTTGCCGGTGGCATCGCATTGGGTTTAATTGCCCTGTCTTTGCGCCCGCTCAATCAAGCCATTGCAGAATTTGCTAAGTTATATGCATCGGAGTTCCACTTAGTCCCGCTGGGACTGGTTGCCAGCATAATATTGCTTGCAACCAGCGTAATGCTCGGGCTGTGTGGTGCCTTTCTCTCGGTGAGAAGACAGCTATCGCGGCTGACCTGATTAATTATCAATCCAAGAGGAATTACAGGCTGTTTTGCCAATACGCACTTACTACCAAATAATCCGAAACTTTTTTCTTAAATACCCCTCTAATCAATAATAGCAGTTTCAAATTAACCATTATTTTTTAATATAGTTTTTCTATATTAAGTATATAAATTTCGAGTATTAGCACTCAACTCAAGAGAGTGCTAATATAAGAACTTGAAATTGGTGGTTTAGCCCAAAACTGTGGCTAAATCGGCAGCAAATAGGGAGGAAGAATGAATCAATCATCGACATCTGTGATGCCATCTTCGGATAGCACAGCGCTTGCTTTAGGCTTTACTGGCAGTCTGGGTAATATTGACGCCTATATTTCAGCGGTGAACCGCTTGCCTATGCTCACGCACGAGCAAGAGATCGATCTGGCGAAAAAACTCACCCAAAATAATGATTTGAACGCCGCGCAACAACTGGTTATGTCGCACTTGCGCCTAGTTGTATCCATCGCCCGCGGTTACCTCGGTTATGGCTTGCCACATGCTGATTTGATTCAAGAAGGCAATATTGGTCTGATGAAAGCCGTGAAACGCTTCGATCCTGATCAGGGTGTGCGCCTTGTGTCCTATGCGATGCACTGGATCAAAGCCGAAATGCATGAGTACATTTTGAAAAACTGGCGTCTGGTCAAAGTGGCGACGACCAAAGCACAACGTAAATTATTCTTTAATCTTCGTAGCCATAAAGAAGGTTTAGATTCAATGTCGCCTAAACAGGTTGATGCATTGGCTAAAACTCTGGATGTCAAACGCGAAGAAGTCATCGAAATGGAAATGCGCTTATCCGGCAGAGATATCGCTCTGGATGCACCAACTGACGATGACGACGATAAGTTTGCACCTATTGCGTATCTGAAAACAGAAAGCGAAGAACCAACTCGTGTTTTGGAAGCCCGTCAACGTGACCGTTTGCAAAGCGAAGGCTTAGAAAGTGCCTTGTCCAAACTTGATGCGCGCTCGCGCCACATCGTCGAATCACGTTGGTTAAAAAATGATGATGGTTCTGGCTCAACGTTACATGAATTAGCCGATGAGTATGGCGTTTCTGCAGAACGTATCCGCCAGATCGAAAGCGCTGCCTTGAAGAAGATGAAAGGCGCTTTGGCTAGTTTTGCATGATATGGAATCAGCCTAAATAAAAAGCACTCCAAGGAGTGCTTTTTTTATTGTAGAAGTAATTTCAGATCATGGACAATCGGTTCAGCGCCCTGTCCATGACGCAAAAACAAACGTATCCGTCCCTCAGGATCAAATACATAGCTACCTGCGGTGTGATCCATCGTGTAGGAACCTAGCGTCTTTCCTGGCACTTTTTGGTAATACACTTTAAAATCCTTCGCGACCTTAGCCGTGGCTGCAGCATCACCGTACATTCCTAAAAATCTGTGATCAAAATTAGGCACATATGCAGCTAATAGATCCTGCGTGTCGCGCTCTGGATCAACCGTCACAAACAAGACCTGTACCTTATCGGATAAGGTTCCCAATTGCTTCATTACTGTCGCCATTTCAGCCATGGTTGTGGGACAGACATCCGGGCATTGTGTGTAGCCAAAAAAGATGACGACAGCCTTCCCTTTAAAATCAGACAGGGTTCTTGCTTTGCCATTGTGGTCAGTCAAGGAAAAGTCTTTGGCGTAGTCCAGACCCGTCAGGTCCGTGTTTGTAAACTGTGGAGCAGGTTTGCTGCATGCCACCATGACTAACATCAGCAGCACGCTGGCAAAGCGAATGAATGAAGTCATAATTTAATGTAGTGATCGACCAGCAATACAGCAAACAGCAACGATAAATAAATAATAGAAAAAGCAAACGTCTTACGGGCAAGCACGTCATCATAATGACGATAAATTCGCCATGCATACCACAGGAAAATCGTACCGAGAATGACCGCACTGACTAGGTAAATCAATCCGCTCATATGCACGGCATAAGGCAGCATGGTGGTCGCAAACAAAGCAATCGTATATAACCAGATATGAAAACGGGTGAATTCCATCCCATGCGTGATTGGCAGCATCGGTAAGCCGGATTTGGCATAGTCATCACGGCGATACATTGCCAGAGCCCAGAAATGCGGTGGCGTCCAGATGAAGATGATCAATACCAAAAGCCAAGCTTGCATGGGGACATCGTTCGCAATCGCTGCCCAACCAAGCGCCGGAGGCATCGCTCCGGATAAGCCACCGATCACGATATTTTGTGGCGTCGCTGGCTTCAGAATAATCGTATAAATAACCGCATACCCAACAAAGGTAATAAAGGTCAGCCACATCGTGAGTGGATTCACCATGGTGTACAAAACCCACATCCCCAGTGCACCAATGACGCCGGAAAAAATCAATATCTGCAAAGGATTGATTTCACCCTGAGCCGAAGCTCGTCTTGCCGTCCTGGCCATACGTGCATCAATTTCACGCTCAACCAGGCAATTCACGGCGAATGCTGCGCCCGCCAATAACCAGATACCGATCGTTGCTGCGACAACGATTCGCCAATCTGGCAAATCTGGCGTAGCCAGGAACATACCTATCACCGCACAAAATACCGCCAATTGTGTGACACGAGGCTTCGTCAGAGCCCAATATTGAGCCATTCGACTGGATGGAATACTAAGTGATGTCATAGAAAATCTAGGGGAGGAGGACGCGTGTTACTTTTTATTACTGAGTTGCTGCCGATGCACTTACCACGTGTCTAATGCGGTAGTTTAACATGCTCAGTAGCAGGACAAGTAAGGCCGCACCACCGTTATGTAACACGGCGAGAAACAAGGGCCATGAGAAAAATACGGTTGAAACGCCGGTCAAAAACTGAACTCCGATAACAATCAGTATGTATCGGCCCAGCGATGCCACCTCAGTTTTTTTACGCGCCAGAGAGGCGGTAATAACGACCGCAATGATCACTAGCCACGCAAAACTCCGGTGCACCCAATGAATAGCGACCAGTGCAGAAAATGGCAAAAATGATCCGTCGGCTTTCTGACCCAACTGACGCCATAAGCTGAAACCATGCTCAAAATCCATTTCCGGAATAATGACACCATGACAAAGAGGATAGTCTTGGCAAGCTAAAGCAGCGTAGTTAGTGCTAACCCAGCCACCGAGAGCAATTTGTATTGTGAGCAACGTGAGCGCTACGGTTGCAAAAGTAATGAGTGGTTCAGGCTTGGATCTCTGTGTAGTAGCTGTGCCTTGCATTTGATTCTGACTAGCCAGTGACCAAGCTTGAATGGCAAGCAATGCCATTCCCAACAAAAGATGCGTCGTGACAATCACCGGCTGCAACTTCAAAGTCACAGTCCAGGCGCCAAATGCGCCCTGTACACACACAAGAAGAAATATCGACGTTGGCAACCAGGGTGAGGTCAATAAATCTTTGCGTCGCCACCAGGCATAAACCATTTGCGCGACAATCAAGAGACCCACACTCATCGCTAGATAACGATGGATCATCTCTATCCATGCCTTTGACAACGTTACCGGTCCGGTTGGCATCAAGGCCTGGGCAGCACTAATTGCATGGTGGGCTTGAAATGGATTGGCCTCGCCATAGCAGCCGGGCCAGTCCGGACAGCCCAAACCTGAATCAGTCAGACGTGTAAATGCGCCAAACATGATCAGGTCAAAAGTCAGAAACATACTGACCGAGATGAGTTTGTGATATTTACTTTGATTCTTTGACAGCCAGACAAGACTCAGCGGAATCGTCGCAAGAATCAAAGCCGTAATTGCAATTTGCATCCACATATTTAGCCTATTGCCGACGCTTTCAGTAATTTACCGATATCCTTCTTCACCTTATTCGGATCGGCATCTTTTGGGAAACGCATCATCAAATTACCTAGCGGATCAATCATATAAATATGATCGCTGATAACAGTATTCGCATCCACTGGCAGCCAGGATTTGAGCTTATCCTGACTTACGCTCAACATGCGCATGCCGTCGTATTCGCGAATTAAAACGGTATCTACGGGTTTATTGTCAGTAATTAGCCAGACACGCTCTATACGATCCATTTCCTTTCCCTGAATCAGGCGTAACTGCCGCATGTCGTACATTTTTTTCTTACATGCGTCGGCACATTCACCGCTATCGGCTTGCAGCAGAATCCATTTACCTTTATACGCATCGAGCTCTTTTGATTCACCACCTAGCAAATGCGCATCAAGTTTAGGCATGGGATAGGAGCGAGGGTCCAGAATGACACCATAATTAGTTCTGCCTTCGGGTTTAATGACAAAATAAAACAGGTAAGAGAGAAGCATCGGCGCAGCACAAACAGCTAAGACCAATAAAAGTTTCCAGCGACCTGCATGTTTACTATTCGGTTTTTCCACGACGATATCCTGTAACCACAAAAAATATAATTGCCATCAATGACAAGGCGTACCACTGAAACGCATACGCCCGATGTTTATCAGAACCATCTGATAGCAGCGGCCAATCACGCTGTAATCCGTCCGCTAAATCCGAGTTTTGCTCCACAATCAGAGGATGTATTTTCCACCCATTTTTTCTTGATAATTCTGCTGGACTTACATTTTGCAAAACAGCACCAGGCTTAATGACTTCAGCTTGCCCTAACTGCATTACATGACCAAAATTTTCATGCAATTGCCCCTCTAGCTGCACGACTCCCGAAGGGGTAACTAGCGGCGGCATGTTTGCACGGTCATGTGCATTACGTGCTTGCCAGCCTCTGCCGACCAAAACAAACTGATCCACACCTTCAATCTTAAACGGCATAAGAACATAAAATCCTGCCACACCTTTTAATGGCCTGTTATCCAGATAAAGAGGCCATTCAGAGACAAAATGTCCCGTTAAGCTGACGCGCCGATATACAGAATCAGGAGAGGCAAATAGAGCCTGAGAAGATAAAGCTGGTAACTTAGCGCGCTCCCGCATTGCCTGGGCAATTATTTCTTTTTCATGCGCCCTGCGAGTTTGCCATTGTCCCAGACTTATGCCGATCACACAGAGCAACATTGTGACCAATAGAGGAATCCAGCGAAAACGAAACTTATTAAGCATTACAATAGAGTTTTTATGAGTGGGCAGAACGGCATGAAAATCCTGGTAGCAATCGCTTTTTTTCTGATCATCTTTAACATGGGATCTGCACTGGTTTACCTCATGAAGGATAAAGGCCGCAGTAATCGTACCGTCAAAGCTCTGGCCTTTCGGGTTGGTTTTTCGATTAGCCTGTTTCTCTTGATTTTACTGGCAAATCATTTTGGACTGATTCAACCAACTGGCATCAGATAAATAAGCAATCAACTATGCACACCTAACAAAAAGCCGCACATTGTGCGGCTTTTTTATGTATGACAAGTGTATCAGTTATAGCCAATATACGACGACATACAGACCGAGCCATACAACGTCAACAAAGTGCCAGTACCAAGCAGCACCTTCAAAAGCAAAATGCTGTTCAGGAGTGAAATGGCCCTTCATGACACGATACAAAACAACAGACAACATAATTGCACCCATGGTGACATGGAAGCCGTGGAAACCCGTCAGCATGAAGAATGTAGAACCATAGATACCTGAGGTCAGCTTCAGGTTCAGTTCGCTGTACGCATGCATGTATTCATACGCCTGAAAACCCATAAACACTGCGCCTAATAACACCGTAGCAAACAACCAGAACGCAGTTTTCGCGCGATGGCCTTCACGCAGCGCATGATGGGAGATTGTCAGTGTCACACCAGACGTCAACAGCAATGCCGTATTGATGGTAGGAATAGGGAAAGGACCCATGGTTTTAAATGCTTCAATCGTACCCGCCGGGCCTGCATTACCCCATTGTGCTGCGAAATCTGGCCATAAAACCTTATGGTCAAGATCCGCCAGCCAGGGCATAGAAATACTACGCGCATAGAACAAAGCACCAAAGAATGCACCGAAGAACATCACTTCCGAAAAAATGAACCAGCTCATACTCCAACGATAAGACACATCAATACGTGCGCTGTATTTACCGCCTTCAGATTCAGCGATTGCATCACCAAACCAGTTGTAGAGAACAACCAAAGTCAGAAAAATACCTGCAAAATTGAGGTAAGCACCCCAAGTAATACCGTTGACCCATGCTGACGCACCGATCATAGTCAACAATAAACTCGCCCCACCCAGAACTGGCCATTGCGATGGTCCAGGCACAAAGTAGTACGGTGCATTAGCGTTTTGAGAACTCATTTCCATCTCCCGATACAATTTTTAAACTTGAAGTATTACTTTATTTATTGCTAATTTTGACTTACTTTGCCACAACAGCTTTTACTATGAGCACCAAGATCGTAATAAAAATCAATGCGCCGAGAACACCAGCGATGATTACGTGAATTGGATTTAATTGCGCCGCATCCTGCTCATAATCATTTTTTTTTCGTATCCCTAAAAATGACCAGAATACTGCTTTCATCGTGGCAAAAAAAGAAATTTTCCGCTTACTAGCCTGCTTCAGCTCATCCATGTCATACGCCTTTATCAGCCAGTTTAGGTTTTCCACCTACCTCGAAAAACGTGTAAGACAAAGTAATGGTCTTTACATCTTTTGGCAGCGCCGGATCAATATAAAACACGACGGGCATTTGCCTAGCTTCATTCGCTTCTAAAGTCTGCTGCTTAAAACAGAAGCATTCCATTTTCTTGAAGAATGCCGAGGCTTGTTGTGGCGCATAACTAGGGATAGCCTGAGCATCCATTTTGTATGACTGCTTGTTCACCACCTCATACATTACTTGTGCCATTTCACCAGGATGCACTTTCATGCTTGATACCGTAGGACGAAAGCGCCAAGGCCCCTGTGTATTAGCATCAAACTCAATGGTAACTTCCCGCGTGCGGTCAATTTGAGAGTTCGTAATTTCTTTCACCGAAATATCTTTCGGCGTCAAAATATTCACTCCTGTCAACTCACAGATCTGCTTATAAATAGGTACCAAGGCATAACCGAAGCCAAACATCAATACAGCGATCACCAGCAGCTTACTCAACATAGTCGCGTTGAGTTTATTTTTACCTGATTTCACTTGATCTAATTCATCGGACATACCCTGAGCCTCAGCGCAAGGTTTGTTTGACGAATACACCAATAAAAAACACCAGGGCAACCGAAAACAAAATTAAAGCCGTTCTGAGATTGTTTGGTTTTTTGCCGTTACTCATTTTTACTTAAGGCGCTGCTAGCAGCGCCCTACCTTAATTTATTTAACGACAGGTGGTTCTTCGAATGTATGGAACGGTGCAGGACTAGGTACTGTCCATTCCAATCCTTCTGCGCCATCCCAAGGCTTCGCTGCTGCTGGTTGCCCGCCCTTGATCGACGGAATAACCACAGCCAGCAAGAAATAAACTTGCATCAGACCAAACCAGAAAGCGCCAATAGTTGCTACCTGGTTGAAATCCGTAAACTGTGCTGGATAATCCGCATAGCGGCGTGGCATACCGGCCAAGCCCAGGAAATGCATAGGGAAGAAAGTCACGTTGAACGCAATCAATGACCCCCAGAAGTGAATCTTGCCACGTGTTTCGTTGTACATGAAACCAGTCCATTTCGGACCCCAGTAGTAGAAACCGGCGAACAGTGCAAACAGTGAACCCGCCACCAATACATAGTGGAAGTGGGCAACCACGTAATAAGTATCCTGCAACTGGATATCAATCGGCGTCACCGCCAGGATCAGACCTGTGAAACCACCCATGGTGAATACGAAAATAAAGCCGACAGCAAACAGCATAGGCGTTTCGAAAGTCATCGAGCCTTTCCACATTGTTGCTACCCAGTTAAATACTTTCACGCCTGTTGGTACCGAGATCAACATGGTGGCGTACATGAAGAACAACTGTGCCGTCACTGGCATACCGGTTGTAAACATGTGATGCGCCCAGACGATGAAGGACAGAATCGCGATGGATGCAGTTGCATAAACCATCGATGCATAACCAAACAAAGGCTTACGGGCAAATGCAGGCACAATCTGGGAAACAATACCAAACGCCGGCAAAATCATGATGTACACCTCTGGATGTCCGAAGAACCAGAAAATGTGTTGATACATCACAGGGTCACCGCCGCCTGCAGCATTGAAGAAGGAAGTACCGAAATGACGATCAGTCAAAGTCATGGTGATCGCACCAGCCAATACCGGCATAACCGCGATCAACAGATAAGCAGTAATCAGCCAAGTCCAGCAGAACATCGGCATCTTCATCAAAGTCATGCCAGGAGCGCGCATGTTCAGGATGGTGGTGATGATGTTGATGGAACCCATGATGGAAGAAGCACCCATGATATGGACAGCGAAAATCGCCATGTCCATACCTGGACCCATTTGTGTGGACAATGGTGCGTACAGAGTCCAGCCAGCAGCAGTTGCACCACCAGGCACCCAGAAAGAACCCATCAGCAACAAGGCTGCCGGTGGCATCAACCAGAACGAAAAGTTGTTCATGCGGGCAAATGCCATATCGGACGCGCCGATTTGCAAAGGAATCATCCAGTTAGCAAAACCAACGAATGCCGGCATGATCGCACCGAACACCATAATCAGACCATGCATGGTCGTCAGCTGGTTAAAAAATTCCGGTTGCATCAATTGCAAACCAGGCTGGAACAATTCACTACGGATCATTAAGGCCAGCACGCCGCCAGATAACAACATCGTGAAAGCGAACCACAAATAGAGATTACCGATATCTTTGTGGTTGGTGGCGAATAAATAACGGCGCCAGCCATGAGGATGATCATGTGCATGATCGTCATGCGAGTGGTCGTGAGCGTGCGCGACTGTAGTAGAGCTCATCAAATTCTCCTGTTCTTCCTGCAATTACTTACGCGCAGCAAGCACTTCTGCTGGCTGAACAATGTTTTCGGCGGCTTTATTGGTCCAGCTATTACGAGTGTAAGTAATAACAGCAGCAATTTCTGTATCAGATAAAGTTGCTTTCCATGCTGGCATACCATTTTTACCGTTCAACAAAATCGCTTCCTGACCTGCTTTAGGACCATTCACAACAGCTGAGCCGTCCAGCGCAGGGAACGCACCAGGAACACCTTTACCCGTTGCCTGATGACAAGCTACGCAATTTGCCGCGTATACTTTTTCACCGCGCTGTTTCAGCTCATCGACTGTCCATACTTTATTTGGATCATCCGCTTTGGCTGCCATCTCTTTTTTCTTGCCATCGACCCAGACTTTGTAATCTGCTTCGGAAACAACTTTAACAACGATAGGCATAAATGCATGCTCTTTACCGCACAACTCGACGCACTGACCACGGTAAGTACCAACTTTTTCAGCCTTAAACCATGTATCACGAACGAAACCAGGGATAGCATCTTGCTTCACTCCAAAAGCAGGAATCGTCCATGAGTGGATCACGTCATTTGCCGTTGTAATGATGCGGACTTTCTTATTGACCGGCACGACCACTTCGTTATCAACTTCGAGCAAATAGTTATCGCCACGCGCTTCGGTAGGCGCTATACCAGGCGCACCGACTTGAGACCTTGGCGTGGAAAGTGTGGAAAGGAAGGAAATACCTTCACCCTCACCTTTGAGGTAATCGTATCCCCATTTCCACTGCATGCCCGTCGCCTTGATAGTCAGATCCGCATTGGAAGTATCCTTCATCGCGACGACTGTTTTAGTCGCAGGCAATGCCATTGCAATAACAATAATAAAAGGAACGATTGTCCACGCAATTTCAACTGCGGTACTTTCATGAAAAGTCGCCGCTTTGTGTCCTACCGATTTACGATGTTTCAAAATCGAATAAAACATCACGCCAAACACAGCAATAAAGATAGCCAGGCAGATGCCCAGCATTAAATTGTGTATGGAGTAAATTTGTGACGCAATTTGTGTCACCGGTGGTTGCAAATTCAATTGCATTACAGCTGGACCGCCTTGACTGTCTACCACTGCCCAAGATGGCAAGCTTGCCGCCAGGAGCGAGGCACCAAGCATTAACGACGGTAATCGCTTCGCATGTTTCATGATTTCCCCAAAAAACCCATTAGAATTCTTTTAACAGAAGCGTCCGTTTTGCTACAGCTCAAACAAAATATAGTGCCAATGCACAAGGACAACTTCCACAACTGCAAGAGTATAAGGCGTAAAGCGGCCCCATATCAAGCAGAAAGCGGGTCATATCACTATGATCTGGCGCATATCAGGCTCAGATTACGACACCTAAAATAAGTGGTGAGAAAAAAATCTCACCGAAGTTTGAGCTGAATTAAATTCCCTTTTTGGGAAAATCAAGCCGGATAATTGATTCACCTGATGCGAGTTTTTTGGGAATGGGCCGAAACGCATGCCCATAGACCACCTCCAGAGTCAACGGAATTCGCCCGTCTGCGCCGCGTGTGTGCGACAGGGCATCACTTAAACGCTGATGAGCAGCCCGCCCCAATAAGCCCTGACGACGTGTTAAAAGAGGATTGCCACCCATTGACTTCACGTCGGCAAACAATTGCTCCACGCTTTGATAGGTCAGGGTAATTTTTTCCATATCCATCACGGGAGTAGAAAATCCTGCATTGACCAGCATGTCGCCAAAGTCATGCATATCGACAAAAGGCAAGGTATGAGGTAAGTCATCGATCTCCGAGAAAGCACGGCGTAACTCCACTAAAGTATCTGGCCCAAAACAAGAAAACATCAGCAAACCCTCAGTACGCAGGACTCTGCGCCACTCAGCAAAGACCAGATCTGGCTGAGGATGCCAGTGCAAGGCAAGATTTGACCAGACCATATCGATAGAATTTGAGGCGATTGGCAGTCGTGCAAAATCCGCACACAAAAGACTATCCGAATGACTTGCACGCAAACCCGCTGGCAGCCACTTACCCAAAAGACGCCCCACTGAACTCTGTGCCGCGTCTCGCTTCCGGTGAGCTGAGCGCAACATCTGCTGCGAAGCATCCACACCAAGCAATTGCGCCTGGGGATATAAGCTCTGCATGTGAACCAAATCTGCCGCCTCGCCACAACCAGCATCCAGCAAGCGGCCGGGCTGAATTTTGACTAATTCCAGCTTTTCACGCATACGGACAGCGACCTCACGCCTTAAAAAATCAGATCCTTCCGTTTTTTCAGGATGTGAAAACAGGTACCGTACACGTGACAAATCAATTGGAGCGCTCAACATGGCTTAGGAATTTAGAGAATGCGATAATGTGCTGAGTTTACACGTTTGTCATCCATATCGCCGACCCTTGCATGCATTCCTCACGATTTAACCGACTTACTGCGTATCTGATGAAGACGGCAAGGCTACTGCCGTCTGCCTGCGTTTTATGTGGCAAGGACAATGAAAACACGCTTTGTCAAGCTTGTCGCATGCAGTATTTTCAGGCAACACAGATACGCTGCACGACATGCGCGTTGCCGATATTGAACCATATACACGTCATAGCCCTCACCACAAAAACACTACCGCGCTGCGGTGAATGTATTGCAAATCCTCCCAGCTTCGACCGTACGATCGTGGCATGCAACTATGTAGCACCGGCAGATCAGTTAGTACTAGCCTTAAAATTTGCCCATCAATTAATGCTGGCACCGCTGCTATCCAACTTATTAAGAGACGCCATCTTAAACAGCCTGGATCATCCATTGCCCGATGTATTGACGACAGTACCGCTTGGACAAAAAAGATTACAGGAACGTGGGTTTAATCAAGCAGTTGAGATAGGGAGACCGCTTTCCAAGCAGTTAGGCATTAAGTTTCAGGCCAATCTAATGGAGCGGACCAGAGAAACGCGACAACAAAGCAGCCTGCATCCAGATGAAAGACACAAAAATATGCGACAGGCATTTATCCCCAATGCCCAGTTCATTGACCAAGTTAAAGGTCGCCATATCGGAATCGTCGACGACGTCATCACAACAGGCACCACCTTGAACGAGATGGCCATGACACTTAAACGTTTTGGCGCCATCCGCGTAAGCAACTATGTATTTGCCAGAACCATCCCTCACTAATATCATCGCACTATCACGTAGCATCATGCACCACATCAGCTAAACAACTAAAGGAAATCACCTTGTTTCATGTCGTCTTAGTAGAACCCGAAATCCCGCCAAACACAGGGAACATTATCCGCCTCTGTGCCAACACAGGTGCAGAGCTGCATCTGATTGAACCACTTGGGTTCCCTCTGGACGATAGCAAAATGAAGCGTGCAGGTCTGGATTACCATGAATACGCAAATATGAAGGTGCACAAGAACTGGGAAGCTTTTTTGGAACTGGAACAGCCTGATATGGGCCGTATGTTTGCGCTCACCACACATGGCTCGTCAAGGTTTTCGGCAGCCAGCTTTATGCCGGGCGATTACTTTGTATTCGGCGCTGAAACACGTGGCTTGCATCCGAACTTGAGAAACTCATTTCCCGAATCCCAACGCATACGCTTACCTATGCGACCAGATAACCGCAGTCTCAACCTATCAAATACAGTAGCAATCGTCGTGTATGAGGCATGGCGTCAGAACGATTTTGCTGGCGGCGCTTAATTCGGTCCAACATTGCAAGGACCGAGTTGAAAACAACTAAATTAGATTCTTTCTGGAAAATTCCTCCCGCAGACAATACAAAGAGTTAATATTTGATCAAAGCTACCAAGCAAAGCTCAACCAAACGTACGCTATAAACTTCAATGTTCGACCTGATTGAATGGGGCTGATGAATTGAAAAATGTCGGTACATGGACCTGGTCCAAAGAATCCGGAGAATTCTACTGGTCACCGCTGGTGTGCGCCATTTTTGCTCTTGATCCCGCAAAAACCCGCTTATCAGCAACAGAAGCAGCACAGATTTATCCGGATCCCACCTGGAAGAAACTAGATTCAGCAATCAAAGAATCCGTCTTAAAAAGTACCCCCTTTGATATTGAATTTCAATTCACTGGCCCTGACGGACGCAGCAAATGGATAAGGCAACGTGGTATTGCTAATCAGGTCATCGAAGGAAAGGAATTTGCCACCGGTGTCACGATCCGCGGCACCATAGAAGATATCAGTGCAATGAAGTCGATCACTCAAGGCTTTCCGCATGAAACAGAAAATCTTCTGAATCTGATCGACGCACTTCCTTTCTGTATCTCCTATCTCGACGCAAATTTTCGCTACCAATTCATCAATCAAACCTATGTGAAATGGTTTGGCTTTGAAAAATCGGACGCAATTGGTATGGAAATATCGTCCGTCATCGGTCTTGAAGCGTTTGAAAAAGTACACGGGTACATTGATAGGGCCTTGGCTGGCGAGTATGTATCCTACGAAGCCCTCGTACCCTATTTTGGCAACACAGCCCGACACATAGCGGCGGAGCTCTATCCCGATTTTGGTGACAATGGCGTAAGAGGTTGCTATGCATTTATCCGGGATATTTCAGATCAAAAAAAAATTGAAGAACAACTCAAGACGAATGAAGAACGATGGAAACTCGCGCTAGAAGCATCTGGAGATGGCGTCTGGGACTGGTATCCGCAAACCGGTATAGAAATACTCTCGCCCAGACTAAAAGAAATTTACGGCTACGATGATAAAGAAATTCTAGATCTGTCAGAAGAACTAGACCGGCGCACACACTCGGATGATCTGGCTCAGATGTACGCTGATCGTCAGGCACATTTTGAAGGTAAGACGCCGATCTACATCAACGAACATCGGGTTCAGTGCAAAGACGGTCGCTGGAAATGGATACTCACTCGCGGTACCGTTATCCAAAGGAATGAACAAGGTAAACCTGTGCGTGTCATCGGTACACATACCGATATTTCAGAACGTAAACATGCCGAAGCCGCATTAAAGGAAAGCGAAGAACGGTTGAGGATGACGCTCTCAGCCAGCAGACAAGGACTCTACGATGTCAATGTCCAGACTGGCGCAGCGGTGGTGAATCAGGAATACGCGCAGATGTTGGGATACGAGCAAGCTGATCTTTGCGAATCGCATCAAGCCTGGATAGAGCGCATGCATCCCGATGACGTTCCTGTCGCAACCAAAGCTTACAATGATTACATTCAGGGACGCACCCCTGCGTACCGTGTCGAATTCAGACAAAAAACGACCAGCGGAGACTGGCGCTGGATACTCTCAGTCGGCGCGATTGTTGAGCGTGACGAGCATGGACAGCCGTTACGCATGCTCGGTACGCACCTCGACATCGACGAACGGAAAAATGCAGAAAGCGTTATCTGGCAACAAGCTCATATTGATACACTGACTGGCTTGCCAAACCGCAGGATGTTTTATGACCGCCTGGAACAGGACATCAAAAAATCCAAGCGCAACGGAAGAATGCTGGCCATCCTGTTTATCGATCTGGATCATTTCAAAGAGGTCAATGATACACTCGGCCACTCCGTCGGCGACACCTTATTAATTGAAGCAGCCAACCGACTGCTAGGTTGCGTCAGAGAATCCGACACCGTGGCACGTCTCGGTGGCGACGAGTTCACGATCGCCCTGCCGGGTCAGCATAACCCTGAACACGCGGAGCAAATTGCGCAGGCCGTCATCGATAAAATGACGAAGCCGTTTCAATTGGGAGAAGAAGAAATTTTTCTCTCCGCCAGCGTAGGAATCAGCTTGTATCCAGACGATGCGGACAACCTTGATGATTTGCTCAAGCACGCCGATCAGGCGATGTACGCGGCAAAAAATTCCGGTCGCAATCGCTTTCACTACTTCACACCGAGCATGCAAACTGCATCACTTGCTCGCCTCAGGTTGGGTAATGACTTGCGTACGGCGCTTTCAGAAAATCAACTTTCAGTTCATTTCCAACCTATCATTTCTCTGGAGACAGGACAAATCCATAAAGCGGAAGCGCTGATTCGCTGGCGTCACCCGCAACGTGGCTTTATCAGTCCGCTGGAATTCATTCCGATCGCTGAAAGCAGTGGATTGATTGTAGAAATCGGCGACATCGTATTTCGCGAAGCTGCGCGCTGCACGGCAAAATGGCGCCAGCGATTTCATGCACAAAAAGATTTTCAGATTAGTGTAAATCAATCGCCTGTCGAATTTCAACGCGACACATCCCGCTATGTCAGCTGGATCGATTATTTACATGAATTAGCATTGCCGGGACAAGCAATCAGTGTAGAAATTACCGAGGGTTTGCTGCTCGATGCAAGCACCAAGGTCACGGACAAATTATTACAGTTCCGGGATGCAGGGATTCAAGTCGCGCTGGACGATTTTGGTACAGGCTATTCATCCTTGTCCTATTTGAAAAAGTTTGATATCGACTACCTGAAAATCGATCAGTCATTTGTACGCAATATGACACCCGGCTCTAGCGATTGTGCACTGGCGGAGGCCATCATTGTCATGGCACACAAGCTAGGACTGAAGGTCATTGCCGAAGGGGTAGAAACTGAATTGCAGCGCGACTTGTTAAAAAATGCCGGATGCGATTATGGACAAGGCTACTTGTTTTCGAGACCGGTGCCACCAGACGAATTTGAGCTGCTGTTAGCGCGGAACCATTAATGTCCCCTTGATACAGCAACAATTGCGGCAATTATTTTGCCCGGACTTTCGCCAGTAATTTACTCGTGGAGCGATCATGTTCAAAATCAATTGCTTTCACCTGCCCGCCATAAGCCAAGACCGCTTTGCCTTCCGGAATCGCCGCCATATCGTAGTCTCCACCCTTTACATACAGATCTGGCTGAGCAAGCTCAACAATTTGTAAAGCCGTGTCCTCATCAAAATCGACAACCAGACTAACGGACTCCAAGGAAGCTAACACAGCCAGTCTGTCTTCACAGCTATTGACCGGTCTGTCGTCACCTTTGCCTAAGCGCTTCACAGAAGCATCTGTGTTTACCGCAACAACCAGAGATGCCCCTAAAGCGCGTGCCTGATCAAGGTAAGTGACGTGCCCCCTGTGCAAAATATCAAAGACGCCATTCGTCATCACGACCGGCTTTGGCAAAGCTGCGATACGCTCGCGTAAGCCGCTTGCTGTGGTTATTTTTTGTTCAAATGTGGTCATGATGTCTTGTGATTCCAACCAATGAAAAAAGCCGCAATCTGCTGCGGCTTTTTCATTGTAAACGAATTGCGTAACAATTCGGATTCTATGCGGCACCCAAAATAACAGGATCTCCTGCTGCCAGTCTCTGCGTCACTTCTTTACGGTAGCGATTTAAATCCTGAACAGATTCAAAGGTGCGGTCAAACAGCAAGGACATATTGTGCAAAATTCGTTCGATCACTTTCTTTTCCCAAACACCGTCGAACTTAATCTGGCCATCAAGCCAGCGCTCCAGCCAGTCAGGATCAGGCAGGCGACTTTGCACTGTGTCTTTAGGAAACAACGACTGATTTACATGCAGATTGGTCGGATGCAAGGGCTTTTCGGTACGGCGGGCAGACGCCATCAATACACCGATCTTTGCAAACGCTGCGCGGGCAGTATCGCCGGCTTCGCCCAGGGCTTTTTTCATATAGCGTAAATATGCACCGCCGTGACGTGCCTCATCCTGGCTGATGATTTTGTAAATCTGCTTGATCACAGGTTCTGTATGCCAGTCGGATGCGCAGCGGTACCAGTGATTCAAACGGATTTCGCCGCAAAAATGCAGCATCAGCGTTTCCAGCGGTGGTGCAGGGTCGAACTCAAAACGCACATTGTCCAGCTCTTCTTCAGTAGGCACTAATTCAGGGTGAAAGCGGCGCAGATACTCCATCAATACTAACGAATGTTTTTGCTCTTCAAAAAACCAGATCGACATAAAAGCAGAAAAATCACTATCGCCACGGTTATCGCGCAAAAACATTTCCGTAGCAGGTAATGCCGACCATTCGGTAATCGCATTCATTTTGATCGTCTGCGCCTGCTCTGGCGTCAACTTTGACGCATCGTACTGATCCCAATTAATGTCCGTTTCCATATTCCAGCGGACTTGCTCTAAGGATTTAAACAATTCTGGGTAAAGCATGATGACCTTTACAAAGTTAAAGCAAAAATAGAGTCGATTTTCTAATTTTACCAGACGGATGTGACCGCTTCACGACAAGCTCGATTTTGCCTGTTTTATATCTTGCTGCTAATTTGATAATTGGGGTTCAACCGCATTTTTTCAAATGCGATAAGATAGTTTTCAGGAAAAAAACGCTGAAATCCCCCAAAACTAGGCCAAGGAAACCATCATGAGACGACTAATTCGCATTTTCACCATCCTGAGTGTAGGATTTATTGTAAATGTAGCATCAATATCAAGTGCCTTTGCCGAAGACAAGACAAGTTGTCCCGCAGTTTTAAACCATAAATTTAAACGCTTACAAGACGAATCTGCACAAGATCTCTGTCAGTTCGCAGGCAAAGTCACTTTGGTTGTGAACACCGCTAGCTACTGTGGATTCACCAGCCAATATCAGGGGCTGGAAGAGCTGCACGCTAAATACAATCCTAAAGGTCTGGTGGTATTAGGATTTCCCTCAAACGATTTTGGCCAGCAAGAACCGGGCAACAGCAAGGAAATTGCCGACTTTTGCTTCAATACTTACGGAGTGAAATTTCCCATGTTCACCAAGACCTCAGTCAAAGGCAAAGAGGTGAATCCTCTGCATGCACAGTTGATCCAAGCAACCGGTACGACACCAAAATGGAATTTCTACAAATACCTGATTGACCGCAAAGGCAACGTCGTAGCGGCCTACTCCAGCACCACGACACCGGACGATAAAAAGCTGGTTGCTGACATCGAAAAAGCACTAGCCCAATAAACCAGAAGACAATCAGACGAAGGGTGCGGATTACGCACCCTTTTTTTAAAAATGAACCTCGGGATCTTACCGGCATTCAGATCCTGGATACTTCCAATATCAAAAAGTTTTTTGCAATAGTTAAAAATAGTTGAATCCGATAGGCAACTTCAAACGAATAAGACATAAGAACATCGTTTTATTGCCAAAAATTTATTACCCTCTGCCCTCACAAAATAATATGAAAATTGCGGTCATCGGTTCCGGCATCTCCGGTCTCTCCTGTGCATATCGTCTTTCACAGGCGCAATATGATGTCAGCCTGTTTGAGGCAAACGACTATTTCGGCGGTCATACTCATACCGTTGATGTCAGCCTGGACGGCCATACCTACGGCGTAGATACCGGTTTTTTGGTCTTCAATCACAAAACCTATCCGAATCTGGTCAGCTTATTTAAAGAATTAGACATCGAAACGGCTGCGACCGATATGTCGTTTTCCGTCAAGATGCCGGTGAACAACCGCAGCCTGGAATGGGCCGGCGCAAATCTGGATACCGTGTTTGCCCAACGACGCAATCTGTTCAGTCCAAGTTTTTTGGGTATGTTGCGCGATATCCTGCGCTTTAATCAGCAAACTACGGCACTCGCAAATTCAAAAAATGTAGCTGACAGCGATTTTCAGTTGTCGCTGGGAAGCTTCCTGGATAAGCATCACTACGGACAGGCATTCCGCACCTGGTACTTGCTGCCGATGGCTGCCTGTATCTGGTCTTGTCCCACCGCGACCATGATGAGTTTTCCGTTGTCCTCCTTCGTCCGGTTTTGCCATAACCACGGGCTGTTGCAGGTAAATGACCGTCCACGCTGGCAAACCGTCAAAGGCGGAGCACGTCACTATGTGGAAAAAATCCTCAAGCTGATTCCAAAAAAATATCTGAACACGCCCGTTCTTTCCATCCACAGAACGCCGCGACACACTGTTCAGTTAATGACCAAAGACGGCATCCAAGAATTTGATCAAGTGGTACTTGCGACCCATAGCGATCAGAGTCTCGCGATGCTCAGCGATGCATCGCGCGATGAACAAGATATTTTATCGGCGGTCACGTATCAGCCAAACAAGGCTGTCCTGCATACCGATGCATCTTTCTTACCGAAGAAAAAGAAAGCCTGGTCTGCCTGGAATTACCAGAGCGAGAGCGGTAATGAAGCGAAAGTCTGCGTTCACTACCTGATTAACCAGTTGCAGCCACTACCGTTCAGTACCCCTGTCATCGTCAGCCTGAATCCGATTGACGCTCCTGCGCCGTCATCCGTACTGGCAAGCTTTGACTATGCCCATCCCGTTTTTGATCAAAAAGCGATAACAGCGCAAAGCCGGCTGCATCAGATACAAGGTAACAATGGCGTTTGGTTTGCGGGTGCCTGGACCGGCTATGGCTTCCATGAAGATGGCCTGAAATCTGGTCTGGCAGTTGCGGAGCAAGTACAACGCCTGGATCAACAAGAAGCACGCGCAGCCTAAAATGACATCGACCATGACATCGATACGTTTATGCACCGGCGAGGTCAGACATCATCGCCTGCGTCCTGCTGTTAACCGCTTTACTTACGGCGTGTTCTTCATTCGCGTGAGCTTGCGTGGTACCGCTCATCAGGCATCAGAACTCTCATGCTCTGGGTTTTCACATAACCGGTTTAATTTGCTATCTTTCTTCGACAAAGATCATGGCGATGGTCAGCAGACGCCTCTTGCCTGGGTAGAAAACTTATTACTGTCCGAAGGCATCGCTGATGCTGATGGCGACATCACACTGCAATGTTTTCCGCGGGTTTTCGGTTATGTATTTAACCCTGTGTCTTTCTGGTTTTGTCATCGTCAGGACGGCGAACTGCGTGCCGTTGTTTGCGAGGTTCGCAATACCTTCGGGGAAAAACATATCTACCTGCTAGACACCGGCGACATACAGCACTACGGACAAGAGTTAAGTGCAAAAAAAATCTTCCATGTGTCACCATTTTGTGCGATCGAAGGCCAATATCGCTTTCGCTTCATGCGTACATCGCGCGACATCGGAGAACAGCATCAGACTCAGCACGTCGCCCGCATCGAATATGACGATGATGCAGGCCCGCTGCTGCTGACGAGCATTGCCGGTAGCGAACAGAACATGACTGCAACAAGTATTGCCAGAGTCATGCTGCGTTATCCCCTGATGACGTTCGGTGTGGTCGCCCGCATCCATTTACAAGCGCTATACCTCTGGTTCAAGCGTGTACCTTTTTTTTCCAAACCACTCCCACCAGCTAACGAGGTCAGTCGATGAGTAGTCTGCATCCCACCATCCATCCCCATCAGGAGCAAAGCACGCCTTTAAATGCGGCGCAGTTCCCGGCTGAAGCTAAATTCGTGTTGAGCCTGCTGCATAAGCTAGAGAACGCTAACCTGACAATACAATTTCCCGATGGTCAGGAAGGCCATTTTGGCGATCATAATCACAGCCCGGTCAGAATGGTGCTGAATAACTGGCAGCTCTGCCGCTCAGTGCTCAAATCAGGGGATATCGGCTTTGCAGAAAGCTATATCGAAGGTCACTGGACCACCGGTCAGTTACCCGCTTTAATCGAACTGATTTCCCGTAACCGTCAGCAACTTGAATCTGTGATTTACGGTACCTGGTGGGGTAATCTGCTGTATCGGATTAAGCATCTGCTGAACCGCAATTCGCGTGCTGGCAGTAAGAAAAATATTCACGCCCATTACGACATCGGCAATGATTTTTACCGCTTGTGGCTGGATCCTTCGATGACCTATTCAAGTGCATTGTTCTCTGGCGATAAAGTCGAGACTTTGCATGATGCGCAGCTGGCAAAGTACCGTCGTATCCTGCAACAGCTCGCGGTTCATCCACACGATAACATTCTGGAAATCGGCTGTGGCTGGGGCGGCTTTGCAGAAATCGCCAGCACCGAAGCGTTCGCCCATGTGACAGGTCTGACGCTCTCCACTGAGCAATTGCACTTTGCCCAAGAACGTCTGCAAAAAGCGGGCCTGCATGAAAAGAGCAAGCTACAGATTCAGGACTATCGTGACGCTCACGGTAGCTACGACGCTATTGCGTCTATAGAGATGTTTGAAGCCGTCGGTGAAGCTTACTGGCCAAGCTATTTTGAATGCATCAGCCGCAATCTGAAACAAGGCGGCAGAGCATGTGTGCAAAGTATCGTGATCGCCGATGAATTGTTTGAGCGCTATCGCAAAGGAACCGACTTTATCCAGCAATATATTTTTCCTGGCGGGATGTTGCCATCGATACAGATTTTCAAAGAATATGCAAAACAACATGGCCTGCAGGTGGTCGATACTTTCACTTTCGGCCTCGACTATGCACGTACTTTGCAGGAATGGAGAAATGCATTCATGGCGAAACTGCCAGAAATCATAGCCCAAGGATTCGATCAAGAATTTATCCGCACCTGGGAGTTTTATCTCGCCTATTGTGAAGCTGGCTTCCGGGCGCATAGCATTGATGTTGCGCAATTCACCTTGATCAAATCATGATTTTGTACATTTATGTGTGGCGAACCCTCTATATAAGCACTATGCTGTGTTGTATGTGGGGTGCCACGCCTGCATTTGCCAACAGCGACAAAGCAATCTCTAACGTACATATTCAGCAAGAACTCGGTCAGGCGAAGCCCTTGGGCAAAGGTACGTTCCGCTGGTTTGGAATCGCTATATACGACGCGCAGTTATGGGTAGGCAAAGACGGCTACTTGCCAGAAGCCAACGGTCAGTTAGGACGTCAAACAATCGCGCTGGACCTGACCTATGCCCGTAACCTGATTGGTGCAAAAATAGCCGAAGCCAGCATTGAAGAAATCCAGAAACTCAAGCTAGGCACCGAGGAGCAACGAAAATCCTGGCTGACACAAATGACGAAATTGTTCCCTGATGTAAAAGAGGGCAATCACATCACAGGTATATTTCTGCCAGGTCTCGCGGCACGTTTTTATCTCGACGGAAAATTATTGGGGGAGATCAAGGACCCTGAATTTGCTCATGCCTTCTTTTCCATCTGGCTGGATAAAAAAACCTCAGCCCCGGGCCTGCGCCAAAAGTTACTGGAAACCAGTTCCCAATAAACTAGCACAGCGCTGTCTCACCTAATAGCAAGGACAAAATCATGAAGCTCTCTACACTGATGCGCAGTATCGCCTTATTTACTGCCGTACTCTTACTGAGTTCCTGCGCGAGCACGAATGATCCGAAATTATATGTAGCAGAAAAACCCGTACTCGAATTAACGCAGTTCTTTAACGGCACCATTGATGCGTGGGGAATGTTTCAGGATCGTTCAGGAAAAATCGTAAAACGGTTTACCGTTGTCATGCGTTGCGAATGGCAAGGCGATACAGGCACGCTTGATGAAGATTTTACTTACTCAGACGGTACTCGCCAAAAACGTATCTGGACCTTGAAGAAAACGAGTGCAGGTAAGTTCACCGGGACCGCCCCAGATGTCATTGGTGAAGCGCAAGGCGTTGTATCAGGTAATACCCTGCACTGGAATTATGTCCTGGCATTGCCCGTCGATGGAAGAATCATCCATGTTGATTTCGATGATTGGATGGTGCTGATGGACGAGAAGGTCATGCTGAATCGTGCGATTATGAGTAAATACGGGATAGAACTTGGTAGTGTGACCTTGTCTTTTACCAAGCGGAGTAGCAAGTAATCATGGCAACGATGAATCCAAAAATTACTGACTGGCTTGGTAAAAAAGTATGGGTCATCGGCGCGTCGTCTGGGATAGGTGCGGAGACTGCCTTGCTCTTGCTACAAAAAGGCGCGCAGGTAGCCTTATCGGCGCGGCAAACAACTCTGTTGAACCAGCTCGCCGCTGGACACAGCCATGCGGTGGTCGCACCCGTAGACATCACCGACCATACTACCCTGGTAAAAGCACATGCCGATTTAATACAGCAATGGGGCAAGATTGACCTGACGCTGATCGTCGCTGGTGGCTACAACGCGATGCGTGCCGATGAATTCGATTTGAAGGCGGCTAATCGTTTAATCGATCTGAATTTGCGCGGCGTATTGAATTGTCTCGATGTAGTTTTACCGCCTCTGATCAAACAGGGATCTGGCGGGGTCGGCATAGTTGGCTCTGTCGCGGGCTTATCAGGCCTGCCAAAAGCCTTGATTTATGGACCCACTAAAGCCGCCATCATCAACTTGTGCGAATCGTTGTACTTCGATTTACATCCAAAGAATATTGCGGTCTATCTAATCAGCCCGGGGTTTGTCAAAACACCACTCACGGCAGGCAATGATTTTGAGATGCCGTCACTCATCACCGCAGAGGTCGCTGCCGCAGAACTCGTTGGCGGGATGGAGCGAGGAGAATTTCATATCCATTTTCCGAAGCGATTTACCAACTGGCTGAGATTCGCACGCCTGCTTCCATACCGCTGGTATTTTGCTCTAATACGCAAGACCACTGGCCTATGAACACCAAAAGCACTGAGAATACTGACAATGCCGATGCCACTCTCTATGAAGAGGCTTTGCGCAAACTCGTCATCTTCTTTGAAACGCTGACACCAGAAAGCGTGCAGCAGATCCCGTCGGTCTACGCTGAAAAAGCCTACTTCAAAGACCCTTTTAATGAAGTGCAGGATGTCGCTGCGGTACAAGCAATTTTTGCGCACATGTTTGCCCAGGTCGATCAACCACGTTTTAAAGTGCATACCAGGCTGTTGCAAGGAAATGAAGCATTCATCAGCTGGGATTTTCTGTTTTCGATGAAGCGTTTTTCGACGGAGCTGCAAAGAATCAAAGGCGCAACTCATCTTCGCTTTCGTGAAGATGGTCGAGTCAGTTATCACCGGGACTATTGGGATGCTGCCGAAGAACTATATGAAAAACTTCCGGTACTGGGCGGCCTGATGCGACTGCTGAAGCGCGCTGCCAAGAACTGAGGCATGTCGTCTCCATTGATGACAAATAGCGTCGCGAGTCAATAAAGCGCGACCATCGAACGACGCGATGCGCTTGATTCGATTTTTGAAGTTTCCTACGAATCCGCAATATAGATGCGCCTTCCAGGCTGAAATGCTTCTGAAAGCCGCATCTATATTGCGTATTGAATGTAGGAGAACTTCCAGAATCTCCGAATAGAACAATCACATCGAGGACTGACACAAAAACCAAGACCTCTCACCACAGAGATACGGAGGCGCGGAGACACAGAGAAAAGACGGGAATATGCGGCTCCCTGAAATACCGATTAAAAGGTTTTTAGAAGTTCTCGTTAATGGTGATAGATAAACCAAGTAGCTTTCTGCTTTGCGTCAGTCCTGTTCTGACTATTTATTCGCCGCTGTCGATTTTTTCACACTCGCAACAGTGGTTTTTGCGACCGCTGACGGCTGACGAGATACAGATTTTTTGATAACCGGGCCCGGCGTTTTTTTATTCGCAGTCTTAGTGCTAACGGTTTTTTTGTTAGCCGGCACAATGGTCTTCGATGTATTGACGGTGCTGCCTTCGGTTTTTTTAGAGACAGTTTTTATTGCTGCTGTTTTTTTCAGTGTTGCTTTTTTTAATGCTGCTTTTTTTATAGATTGATCAGCCTTATCTGATTTGGTAACTATTGCGGCATCTGCCTCACCGATCATCGCGTTACTAACCGCTTGCTTGAACTGATCTTGCAACAGATTCCACCATGCTGCCGGATTAGAGAAGGCTGAATTACCATCCGCCGCTTGCGCTGCCTTCTCTGCGGGTTCTTCCGAGTCTTTGCTATCCATCACTTTAGCAGAGCTTACACTCGCTGTTGCTGGCTCTGTTGCCGCTTCCATAAACGTTTTGTGTACCGGCTCACCATCCGGTTCCTGCTTTACCTCTGACGCTGCAGCATTAGGCCAAAATGTATTTTTGGTGAATTCAAACGGTTTTACTGGCACTTCGGATTTGCCTGCGCCTGCATTGGCCATTGTGCTGGCGAAGCTCTCTCCGAGAGAATTCAGTGCAGCGATCGTCGCTCTTTGTACTTCTAGGGCTTGTATGGTTCCTCGCAACATATTCATGTTAACGGTCAGCCATGATTCCACGGTTTTGAGATCCTTGATTTTTTTATCCAGCTCATCTATCGACACGGTCGGCGTTACCATCCCTGGCACATGCATACCTCCCCAGATATTTTTAACAAAAGACAGGGTGTCGTTCATTGAATTCATGCCTGGAAAATCATTTCCTTGAAACGGGGAAGTCATACTGCTCTCCTAAAGGGGCTGTCAGATCGTCTATTTCGTCAGAACACGCAACACTCATACAAGACTCATAGGAATGCTATAAGGCTCATGCGCCGTGTCAGTGATCACGTAAGAAGCTTTTGTCCATCTTGCATGAGCTTGGCAATGCCGTCAATGCAGATGCGAAATAGCGCTCTGTTTTAAAACCGTAGCCACTACCCTCATTATCAAACCTTAGCCCGCTTCTGGCGTCAGGATTGCGCTTCTGCATGACGGAGACGTATAAGGCCTGTATCAATTGGTGATCGCTTGCACGCATGCTCGCATCATGAAAGCCATTATTGAAACCGGCCCCCTCCATTGCCCTGGCGACGGCGCCGGCTTCTACGCTACCCGCTTTTTCTATCGCCGCCACCAGCATATTCACCAGTATATGCATACGTAAATGCACATAATCATCACGGGGATCAGGATAACGTCGCCGGAAGCTTTGATAAAACGCATCGCTGTCAGATCCTCCGGCATTCGGATGCCACTCAGCAACTGCTCTGACACGGCCAATACCGGCATCGCCAATCGCTGCCGGGGCACCCAGAGCGTTTGCATAAAAGGTATAAAACCTGGTATCCATGCCTGCATCTTTCACGGCTTTGATTAACAAGGTCAGGTCATTACCCCAGTTTCCAGTGATCACCGTATCTGCGCCGCTGGCCTTGATTTTGGCGGCATAGGGGGCGAAATCTTTAATCTTGCCTATGGGATGCAAATCATCCCCGACAATGCTGATATCCGGACGCTTCTTTGTCAGCATGCTGCGCGCAGTGGCCGCGACCTGCCTGCCAAAACTGTAATCCTGGCCAATCAGATACACTTTCTTTACCCGTTCGTCATCGCGTATCACTTCAGTCAATACATGCAAGCGCATATCGGCATTCGCATCAAAGCGAAAATGCCAGTAGCTACATTTCTCATTCGTCAAACTCGGCTCCACTGCCGAATAATTCAAAAACAGAACACGATGCTGCGGCACTCGCTGATTATGCTTATTGATAGCATCGACCAGTGCCAAGGCAACCGCCTAGCTGTTGCCCTGAACAATGAACGGAATATCCTGATCGGTCACATGTTTAAAAATCGTCAGGCTATCTTCAACTCCCTGCTTGTTATCAAAGCTTGTTAATTGCAGAGGATGCTGGCCATCTGCCAGCCGCACACCCCCTCGGGCATTCACCTGCTCTATCGCCATTTGCAGGTTACGGACAACCGCTTCACCGGCATTACTGAATGCACCACTCAAGCCATCGATCATTGCGATCCGTATTGGCTTAGCTTGCACAGATGCATTAGCTGCGTACGATTGAGATAGTGTAAGCACGCTAAATAAAGTAAATAAGACCAAGACAAACAAATCTGCGCGACGCATTTGTTTTGATGGGGAGAAAGAAAACCAGAGGGAGGTCACGGACGACACCAAGGACATAAAACTTCTTCTTTTCTAATTTTTTGACAAGTTAAGCGGAACTTTCGCGCAACGTTTCGCCCATAACGCATTTTTTCTTCTTCATTTTACATGGGCAAGGTCATCGCATGCGATGCCCGGAACGTTTACACTACTCGTTGCTCCTTTTATTGCTGCATGTGCTTTTTGTGCGCTGTATTGTGCTCTGTTCACTCTGCGTGTTTTATTTGCTAATTTTTTCTTACGACCCCTTGTCTCATGATTGCAGCCTGGTTTAATCAAATACCGCGTCGTCAGATTCTGAGCTTTGCCATGGCGGCGATCGCTCTGCATCTGTGCGTTTTTTTCTGGTTGAATAAAGTACAAAGCAAGGCAGAAATCAGCATCCTCAAAGAATCCAAGGTACAAATCAAACTACTCAAACCTGATCAACCCGCCATCGGGAACAAGATAGAAGCAGTAAAGACAAGTCCGCGTCAAGCAGCGGACGACGTCAAAAAAATCGTCACAAAAACACAGAAGCCAGCGCAAGCAGTTCCTTTTCAGATTGCAGACAGCAATGACGATAACGCCACCTACCAGGCGGCATCCGGCTATCTGGCGGTTACACCAGCCATCGGGTCCGATGCAGGAAATAAGGACACAAAGGAGTTAAATGAAAGTGCTGCCTCAATACCGGCCAATAACAAAGAGGTTCTGAAGGAGAGTCATAGCAGTGTGGGCGAGACACACGATGTACCCAAAAAAGTAATTGATCCGGATACACCGAATCTGGCGCAGTTCACATCAACGCCGTTACCGTCAGCTCAGCTCAAATTGCAATTAGTACGTACGGAACTCAATAAGAGTCCCTATTACGGTGTCGGAGAAATCAACTGGCAACTGACGGACGATCGCTACATGATGACGATCGATGCTGGATTGGATTTATTAGTGACGACCCTCAATTTATTCAAACTGAAAAGCGAAGGCAAAGTGTCACAGGCAGGTATTACACCGCTGACCAGCAGCGAGGTACGCCGCAATCGCTCCGAGACAGCCATTCATTTCAATCACGTCGATAACACACTGAGTTTTTCATCATCGAACAAGACACAGCGCATGGCCAATGCTGCGCAAGATAAAGCCTCTGTGCTGATGCAATTAGCAGGTATCGGCTATGCTGACCCAGCACAGTTTACAACCGGACAAGAGATTATTATTCAGGTAGCAGAAGAACGTGAAGCAACGACGTTTCGCTTTGTTATTGCCGGTCAGGAAGAGCTGACAACAAAACTTGGTACCCTGATGACCTGGCACGTTGTCCGGCCGCCAAGAGCAGGTGCATATAACTCACAACTGGATATCTGGTTTGCACCAGCGGTGAACTGGTACCCAGTACAAATACGAAATACCGAAACTAACGGTGCAATCACGACCCAGATTGTGACCAAAATTATTCCGACGACCGTCACCGAAAGGTAAGTATGAATCTGTTCCAGAATTTCTATCAAAAACCATTGCAGTTACTCTGCACAGGCTTGTTCATCAGCATTAGTTTGCATGCTCCTGTCATGGCAGATACGGACAACAGACATACAGTTAATCTGCCGCCGTCGGCCAATTTAACGTACCTCATCAAGGCAAAACAAAGTGGCATTCCTCTTAGTGGCGAGGCAAGTGTCAACTGGCAACTCAACGATAAAAAATACAGCATCGTCACAGAAACCCGCGCCATGCTGGTGGGCAAAATTCTGGATGCCAGCAGTATCGGCAACATCGACGACTACGGTTTAGCGCCAGATAAATTCATCGAAAAGAGATTCCGCAAAAACGAAAGCACGACACGTTTCGAACGCAGTACCGCAAACAAAGTCATCAGCTTTAGCGAATCCTCAGAACAATATCCCATCAAAGGTGGGGAACAGGATCGTACCAGCGCAACCTGGCAACTAGTGGCAATCGCCCGCGCAGCAGGTGAAAAATTTAAAGCGGGTAGTGAATGGAAAATGTTTGTAGCAGGCCGGCGCGACGCAGAGCCATGGACGTTTAAAGTGATCCAGAAAGAAACGATCAATACGGCTCTGGGAGAACTCGCGACCATCCACATTGTCAAAGCACCTCCGCCTGACTCCAAAGATCAGCAACTCGAATTATGGCTGGCGCCCGCAATGGAATGGTATCCGGTACGTCTACGTTTTAGCGATGCAGACGGCGACTATGTAGAGCAGTCGATAGGCCAGATAAAAAAATAATCCTGGCAATTGCGGATAAGTCTTACTCACCTACTTACTCACTCACTCAGACAGAACGAATATGCGTATCCACGCCAGACTCAGTTACTTTTCAGAAGTACGCTCATAAAGCGCCACAACGGTACACAACACCATACCAAGCAACAGCTGACCTGCGATTGTGCCGGTATTCGCCACACCGTTAAAACCCACAACATCCAGAACAGCTACGGTTCTCGCTTGGGTTGCGATATACAAACCGAAAAGGAAAAGTGCTAGAAAAGTTCTTGCAGTCCGTGTCATTCGCCCCAAAAAACTAGCCACGGCGGATAACACGAACAAGCCTGTGATAAGCGCCAAAGCTCGGCCAGAATCGCTCGCGGACCAGCGCACAATGACAGGAAAAAACAGCAATAATCCTGCTAGATAACCCGCACATAATTGCCGCATATACCGGTAGCGACGACCGCCATGCACTACCCCGCTGAGATCTTCGCTACCGGACTGAAAATCCCGCACACTCAGATCAGCAATCTGTATGCCCCAGCAAGCGACACTAACCATGACAAGCGCACTCAAGTCAGCTTGCTCCAATACACTACCAAGCAACATCACCACGACTATTCCGATCACCACCACGGGGCTGGTCGCTACTGTCAGCGCTAGTTCCGCCACAATCTGACCGGGCAATCCGGGCAGTCTGGCAGACAATACAAACAGAGGATGGCTAAAGGCAGCAAGAGGCCTGACCAGACGATTCAGCAAACGTAAAGGTGACCAGCTTTTTTTGACGCCCGCGCTCTTCACCTTATCAGGGGAGAAACGATGAAATAAAAAAATCGCTGGTAAAAGCGGCAGCATTGCAACTGCGAGACACAGTAGTCTTGCGAAGATCATGTCAGCCGACCAAAATCCCTCAGACAAGGTAACAGGTGCCAGCGCATGATTAAAATCAGCGATGCCTAAAGAAAAATGATTGCTTGCCAGTACCTGATGAAACCGGATCATCGCAGTACCGGTAGCAGAAAAATCGAACAAGAGCGCGGGATGCCATCCCGCAGAAGTGCCTCCATTCATCATCGAAACAGGGGCACCAATTTGCGTCGTCCATATGAGAAAGTACAACACATCGCCTGATTTCCCCATCAAAGGTGCGAATGACTCACATAACAGAGCCATGCTCGCGGCAAAAAAACAGGCCGGCAACAACACCAGCGCATAACTTTGCAGATAAATACCTAACTGTATCGGCCCCTCACCACTCAGCAAATGCAACACCAGCACCGTCAGCAAAAATACCAGCACCATAAAGCACAGATACGCCACGCCGCCAAGCCAGCGACCAAAAATGAACTGGCGATTGCTTACCGGCATGCTCGCCATCACCGCGCCAGCACCGCTGCGTACATCTTCTTGCATACGACCGCGAACCAGGTAAAAACCAGCCAGTCCAAATAACAGACTGGACAGCAATGAGCTGCCAAGCGCCAGACATACACTGTTATAGCGCACACGTGCATCACCAACTGCGATCAGGGTATTTCCACTAGCAGGATCAGGAATCATGAGCCAGGTAATCGCCACCACAACCAGCATGGCGACGAGAGTACTGGTACGGCGCATCCGCAGACGCGCCTCACTTTTCATCATCTCCAATAATAAGTACCGATTTACATACCTGCTCATGCTGCCAGCTCCTGTACCGCATAGCGCCGGGACATCAATGCCTCTTCCAGCGTTGGCTCGACTATTTGCGCACCGTGACAAGGTGAATGCGGATGGGCGATGCGCAAACTAATCCCCGATGCCTGTCGCTGCGCCTGTAAGACCTGCACCTGCTGGCTCAGCAAATCATATTGCTGCGTATCGACTGTTGCTGACCAGATTTGTCCGCGGCCTTGTTGCACAAAACTTTCTGGAGTGTCGTAAGCCACCAGTTTGCCGTTACGCATGATGGCAAGATGCCCCGCCATGTTTTCGATATCCGACACGATATGCGTTGATATGATCACCAGTTTCTTAAACCCAATCTCCGACAATAACTGACGAAAACGCAACCGCTCCTCATGATCAAGTCCGGCAGTCGGTTCGTCTACAATCAAAATATCCGGATCATTCAACAAGGCCTGAGCAATACCGAGACGTCGTCGCATACTGCCGGAAAAAGTCGACGCAACACGTGAGGCATGCTCATGCAAATTGACAAGCTCCAGCAAATGCCGGATACGTGCGCTGTCGCATACCCCTTTCAAGGCAGCAAAATAGCGCAGAAACTCCAGCGCCGTGAGGTTTGGGTAAATACCAAAGTCCTGCGGGAGATAACCGAGCCGCTGGCGTATTGCATTCGGTTTTTTCACAATGTCACTGCCATCAAACAGAATCTGCCCGCTTGTTGGTCTGGTCAGTGTGGCAATCATTTGCATCAATGACGTTTTACCTGCGCCGTTGTGACCGATCAGGCCGACCACACCCGCGGACAGCTGCAATGACAGATCATTAACTGCTCTTACGCGACTACCATAGGTTTTAACTACGTTCTGGATGCTCAGCATAATTTATTCCGTCTCTTGGTGTGGTGGTCTGGAGTCGTGAGTCTGCTCAACGACACATACATTTACGGCGGCACTCCTACAATGAACCAGAGCTTATTGCTACCTAGAGTATGTTTCCAGCGTGATAAGACGAAATGCAGTCTGATCAGGACAAAACGAAAAATAACGGGAACCGAGTGCGTCGCACAAAACCAAAATACACTCAATGCGTAAGCCGGAATTGACGTTTTTTAACGATGGACAAGTTAACGTTCTGTTATTCTATCTACGATATTCTGATTACTTTTTGATGGCGTCATTCCTGCTAAAGAACTCGATGAAACGCACTTTTTCACGCTTTTCTAAAACTGTGGTTCGCTCGCGATCAACACAGGTCGTTGCGAGTGCTAAGTTAGCGATAGGCACTGATTTGGTGTGGATACCCGGAATTGAGCAATCGGTTCAGCAGTTTGGTCAGCGGTTTTTGCGACGTCTTTTCACTTTACGCGAGCTGGACTATTGTCATAACAAGGTGAACGGAGCATTTCGCTTCGACCGGCTAGCGGCGCGCTTCGCGGCAAAAGAAGCGGTCATGAAATTGCTCAGGCCAAGTAAGGATGAGGTACTGCCCTGGCAATCCATAGAAATCGTCGCCGACGAGAATGGCGCACCTGTCGTTCTACTGGCGCCAGAGCTGCGACGCCGGTATCAGCAATCAGGCATATACCAGATCGTCCTCAGCCTCAGCCACGACCATGAATATGCAACGGCGTCTGCGATTGCAGTACCGGTAGCCGTAATTTAAATTCTCTTTATCTTTCAAAAAAGCACAGCAATGAGTACAGAAAAAATTCGCCAAGTTTTAAAAGATCATGCCCGTCTGGCAGTTGATGTGGCGACACTCGCCGACGAGGCAGACCTATATGAAGCAGGAATGACCTCGCATGCCAGTGTGAACGTGATGCTGGCACTGGAGGATGCGTTTGATCTGGAGTTTCCCGACCGTATGCTCAAGCGTAGTGTGTTTGAAAGTATTGCCGCAATGCATGCTGCGATTCAGGAGTTGACTGCCTGAACACCGGCAACCCGGTGAGAAGTATTCAAGATGCCGGCTGATGTCACGACTTTAAATGACAACAAATTTTTATCGTCCATCATTACAGCCAATATTGCCACTACCGCCAAAGATCTTTATGTCCGAATCTGCGTCAGCCCTGCTGACATTTGCCAAACAAATCGCAAAAGAGATCGCTGCGCCGCATGCCGACGAGGTTGATCGCGATGCACGCTTCCCGCATGAAGCGATCAATGCGCTGAAACAAGCGAAATTGCTCAGCGCCTATATCCCTGAGGAGCTCGGTGGTGCAGGTGCCAGCCTAACTGAACTCGTTGAAATATGTGACGCACTGGGACAGCAATGCTCAGCAACGGCAATGATTTTTGCGATGCATCAGATTCAAGTCATTACTCTGGTAAGGCATGCGCTCGACAACCCATGGTATCGCCAGTATTTACGTGACCTGGTTGAACATCAATACCTGATTGCCTCTGTGACTTCTGAGGTGGGCGTCGGCGGCGAAATGCGCCGCAGTTCCTGCTGTGTGGAGTCCGACGGCGCAGAATTCCGTCTGGTTAAAAATGCGACGACGATTTCTTATGGCGCACAAGCCGATGATTTACTGGTAACCGCACGCCGAGCGCCGGATGCAGCAAACAGCGACCAGTCGCTGATTCTGGTACGTAAATCTGCCTACAGTCTGGAACAAAGAGGACATTGGGACACCATGGGCATGCGCGGCACTTGCAGTCCGCCGTTTCTGCTCAGTGCAACCGGAATCGCCGCACAAATTATCGCGACTCCCTTTGCCGATATGTCGAATGTCACGGTCGTTCCTGTCTCACATTTATTGTGGAGTGGCTGCTGGCAGGGGATCGCCGCGGCTGCAGTTAACAAAGCGCGTGCATTTGTCCGGGGTCAGGCCAGAGCCAATCCTGGCACGGTACCCCCGACCGCCTTACGCCTGGCAGAACTGGTGAGCATGCTACAAACCCTGCGCACGACTTCGCAAGCCTGCCTGATGGAATACGAGCAACTCACGGCAGCGCATTCAGTTGATACCGGCGACTCAGCAAGCGATCGTTTGTCAACGATGGGTTATGCCCTGAAAATGAATAATTTAAAAATCCAGGCATCGCAAGATCTACCGGAGATCGTGACAAAAGCCCTGTCGATCTGCGGCATACTCGGCTATAAAAATGATAGCCCGTTCAGTATGAGCCGTCACCTGCGCGATGCCCATTCTGCTGCGCTGATGGTAGGCAACGACAGGATTCTGGCGACCAACGCCAATATGCTGCTCATCCTAAAAGACAATTAAAAAGAAAACGAAGGATCACTATGTCGATCAATTTTTCCCCTGAACTGCTTACCGATGATCTGGTTACTGCCGGACATATTATTCCAGTCGGCGTACAAGGCATCTTTGGCCGGGGTCCGGTCTTTGAAGATGTTTTACGTCGCTTCGATGACTACGTAACACGGGTAGCCGCAGACGACAAGGCAGTCAAGATGTCGTTCCCGCCCTGCCTGGATCGTCAGGTATTAGAGCAGAGTGAATTTCTCGACTCTTTTCCCCAGCTTGCCGGAACGATTTTCAGTTTTACCGGCAATGAGGCTCAGCATAAAGAACTCAGTGAAGCCGTGCATGAAGGTCGTCCCTGGACCCATCTGCAAACCATGACAGCGGTGTGCCTGACACCGGCGGCATGCTACCCTGTGTATCCGAGTTTCAGCGGTACGCTGGCGGCTGAGGGACGTCTGGTCGATATGCAAAACTGGGTATTCCGGAATGAGCCGTCGCCAGAACCGACTCGCATGCAATCCTTTCGTGTGCGTGAATTCGTACGCGCAGGCAGTCCAGAAATGGTGATTGCATGGCGCAATGTCTGGTTGCAACGTGGTCTGGATATCTTGTTATCGCTAGGCTTACCGGCACGCTCCGAAGTCGCATCAGATCCTTTCTTTGGACGCGGTGGTCGCATGCTGGCTGCCAATCAGCGCGAACAGCAATTGAAATTTGAAGTTGTCGTCCCGGTGATTTCACAAGAGAAACCGACGGCAGTCTGCTCATTCAATTATCACCAGGATCATTTTGGCAAATTGTTCGGCATCCATACAGCAGGAGGCGATGTCGCCCATACCGCCTGTCTGGGATTCGGTCTGGAACGTATTGTGATGGCCTTGTTTAAGACCCACGGTATGGACACGGCAGACTGGCCGCATGCAGTGCGCGCCTTGCTCTGGTCATGATGTTGCACGCCCTGCCGCGCATTGATCGCGCCAGCTATGTGCCGCATGCTTTACACGGCAATGAGCGCGCTTGGGGCGAAACCAATTGCTATATCGATGTTTGGATCGAGGTCTTGCACAGCCTGAAACTGAATCCTGTTGCCTGCATGGCGATGGTATTTGCACTCGACTTCGATGGTGATCAATGGACGTTTTATAAGCCACCACATGAGGACTTATTCACGCTGTATGGGATCGATGTACAAGAGCTGAATGTCTGGCGCAATCTGCTGGATAACGCCTGCGTCCAATTACAGCGTGGCCGTCTGGTGCTGACTGAAACCGATTCTTTTTATCTGCCAGATACCTCCGGCACCGATTACCGTACTAATCACGTCAAGACCACCATCGCGATTCAGGAAATCGATATCGCTCAACAGCGTATGGGCTATTTTCATAACAGCAGTTATCACGAACTCAGCGGTGATGATTTTGTACAGACCTTCCGTACCGGCGCACTGCATGATTCGTCAGCAGTTCAGGCGGCCATGCCAATGTTTGCTGAATTTGTACGCCTTGACCGGCTAATGTTTCTGGATGAGCGCTCACTGGCGCAGGCGTCGCGAGCACTCCTCATCAAGCATCTGGTACGCCGCCCTGCACATAATCCCATCAGCTTGTTTCAACCCGTCTTTATTAGCGACGTTGAGCAGTTAAAAGCAGAGGGACTGGCCGCTTACCACGCCTACGCATTTGCGACGTTGCGGCAATTGGGAGCGGGATTCAGCGTCGGCGCGACTTACCTGCGCTGGCTGGAACAAATGGGACAAGGCAATTTTGCGAGCGCTGCGCTAGCCTTCGACGGCATCTCCGATGGAACTAAAGCGCTGCTGTTAAAAACTGCCCGCGCTGTGATGGGCAAAAAATCCGTCGACCTGACATCTATTCTTACCGAGATGGAAACCCACTGGCAAACTGGCATGGATCAGCTTGAGCATGCTTTGATTCAGGATGAACGTTGATGGCACTGGTCCGACATCCGTATCAACAGCCTCTCGACGCTCAATGGCAATTTGCCGAAGTCGCTGCCAATGAGCTTCCCACGATCGAATTCGCATCCCAGATTGCCGACCATCGCTGGCAAACAGCGCAGGTACCGGGAACCGTTGCATCATCGTTGCATGCTCTGGAGCGCTTTACTTACGGTGACCGGCAGTTTGACGACGCAGATTACTGGTTCCGTTGCCACTGTGACTTGCCGCAAGCCGCCGCGCTGTGTTTCGACGGTCTCGCCAGCCTGAGCGAGGTATTCTGGAATGATATTTTGCTGCTCAGCTCGGAGAATATGTTTGTCCAGCACCGGATTGATCTGTCTGCCCACCTCGCCAGAACGGGCGGCATGATCCACTCAGGCATCCTGAGTCTGCGATTTCGTTCGCTAAATACTGCACTCAAAATCCGTCGCCCGCGTGGCCGCTGGCGTACACGACTGGTCGAACAGCAACAACTGCGCTGGGTCAGAACCAGCCTGCTCGGCCACATGCCGGGATGGTCGCCGCCGGTCGCGGCTGTCGGTCCTTATCGGGCAATACGTATCGAAACCGCGAACGATATCCGCATTGTGGATGCCGATGTACGTACCCGACTTGATGCATCCGATGTATTTCATACGCCGGATGTTGCCGCACAAAGCGCAGGCATCGTCAGCGCAAAAATACATATTGCGGCGACAACCCCGATTGATCAGGTGATCCTGCATGTCGGCGATACTCAATGTCGGTTAGATATAGCAGACCAGCTTTCCGGCGAATCTCCGGCCTTCATGGCGGGTGGTGAATTACGCCTGGTAAATCCGTCGCTCTGGTGGCCACATACGCATGGCCAGCCTACGTTATATCCGGCGCAGATCGAGATCATCAGCGCGGGTCAGCGTCATCTGTTCGATCTGGGTCAACTCGGTTTCAGATCGATTCAGGTGCGACGGGAGCAAGATGATTTTCATCTCCATGTGAACGGAGTTCCGATATTTTGTCGCGGTGCATGCTGGATGCCGCCGGATATTCTCTCACTTGCGGGCGACGAGGCCCGTCTGCGGCCTACGCTGCTGCTGGCGCGGGATGCGGGTATGAACATGATACGGGTGGTCGGTACCATGCATTATGAGAGCGATAGTTTCTATCGCTTGTGCGATGAACTGGGGATTCTGGTCTGGCAGGATTTTATGTTTGCGAACATGGATTATCCGGTCGATGATCCTGTCTTCTCTGCAAACATCCTGCATGAAGCAAATCAATTTTTAAACCGGATTCAACTCTCGCCCTGCATCGCCGTGCTCTGCGGCAGTTCGGAAATTGAACAACAGGCAGCGATGCTCGGCGTATCGCGCGATTTGTGGCGCAATCACTTTTTTGCCGATAGTTTGCCTCGTTTATGCGCTGGGTTTCTACCTGAAACAAGCTACGTTCCGTCCAGCCCTAGCGGTGGTGTGATGCCGTTCCAGCTTGATGCGGGCGTCTCGCATTATTTCGGCGTCGGCGCCTATCTGCGTCCGCTCGACGATGCGCGTCGTACCGGTCTGCGTTTCACCTCTGAGTGTCTGGGCTTCTCGAACATGCCTGATGACAGCACGATAGAGCAGCTCTTACAAAACGGCGAAGCGCCCGGACCACATCCCTCATGGAAGCAACGGATCCCCCGTGATAACGGTACCAGCTGGGATTTTGAAGACGTGCGGGATCACTATATGGCGCAGTTGTATCAGGTCGATCCTGCCAGCTTGCGTTATGCCGATATGCCTCGCTATCTGGCCTTGTCGCGGGTCAGCACAGGTGAAGTCATGGCGCAGACGCTGGCAGAATGGCGACGTGCCGGATCGACTTGTCACGGCGCTTTGATCTGGTTCCTGCGCGATCTCTGGGCCGGTGCAGGCTGGGGCTTGATTGATGCACTCGGCAAGCCGAAAGCCGCCTATTACTATGTGCGGCGGGCGATGGCAGCACTGACCGTGCTGATCACAGATGAAGGCTTGAATGGCCTCGCGATACACATCGTGAACGATGGTCCAACCTCGGTGCAGGCAGAATTGCAACTCGACTTATATCGTCATGGTGAAACCCTGATTGCGCAAGGCATGCAGGCCGTCACGATTAACTCACACAGCACCATACAGATACGCGCCGATAGTCTGCTGGAACATTTTTTTGACACAGCTTACGCCTATCGCTTCGGCCCTCCAGGTCACGATGTGGCGGTAGCACGGCTGCGCTCCGCTGATGCTGATGCTGATGCTGACGGTAATGAAATTCCGTATTGTGCGGCATTTCATTTCCCGACCGGGATCAAGCATCATGGTGAACGTGATCTCGGCTTACAAGCGCAATTTGAACCGGCAGAACCTGCTAGCAATACCGATGATTTTGTCGTGTACCTGACGACACGCAAGCTTGCTGTATCAATCGCTATCGATGTGCCAGGCTACCTGCCTGATGATAATTATTTCCATCTCGCACCGGGCGCTATCCGCGAAATCAGGCTAACCAGCAGCTCCGGTAGCTCCACTTCCTCCAATGGAAAAAAATCTGTACAAGGCTCAGTGTTTGCCCTCAATGCACTCAGTCCGGTTAAGATCGGCAAACCTGCATCGCCTTCCGAATAACCTGCCGACCATGAATCCACAGTGACTATCGCCATGTCCCCTCCACTCCAGACCCATCAGGATGCTGATTCAGCACAGGGTTTTTGGTTTGGTGATGCGGATACGCCTTTATTCGGCTGGTATCATCCGGCACAAGGAGCCATCCGCAATTCCGGCGTGGTTCTGTGTCCGCCTTTCGGCCACGAATATATGGTCTCGTACCGGTCATATAAGCATCTCGCGATGCGTTTGGCCAGAGCTGGGTTTCCCGTTTGTTTTTTTGATTACGATGCAAGCGGCGATTCCGCTGACAGCGATACGGCGAGAGTCACAAGCTGGCGAAAAAATATTAAGCAGGCAGCCGAGCAGTTACGGCGTTTGTCCGGTGTTGCCCAAGTCAGTTTATTTGGCATGCGGCTAGGCGCCCTGCTGGCGGCTGCAGTGGCAGATGACTTATCCGCACCGGCGCTGATCTTGTTTGCGCCGGTAGTGTCAGGACGAGCCTATGTCAGAGAACTCATCGTATTACGTGGCATGCATAGCATTCCGCCCTCGGACCACCCACAACAGCAGATCAGTGATGATGAACTGACGGGTTACGCTTTTGATGCCAGAACCCGGACTGAGCTTGGCCAGCTCGATTTGCTTAAAATCGCTGCGCCGCAGGCCGCCACGATGATCGTGGCAAGAGATGACATATCAGGACAGGAAGCCAAACTTGCCAATGCCTGGCACCTCGATCACAGGGCAATCCATCTATCCGACAGTAGCGGCTATGCGGCGATGATGACCGAGGACGCGCATGAATCCGTAGTGCCGGATACAGTCTGGAAAGACATCAGCGAATGGTTGTGCAGCCAGATTCCTCATAAAAAACTACGAGCTGAACCTGCCGTCATACGTCGCGGAGATGCAGCACTGTCGATTCAGGCACCGCTGGCAAAACATTGCCGCCTGCCATACGCAACATCGATACTTGAGGAAGAGATTGTCAGCTTTGCCGGCATGCATGGCATCGTGTGCAGACTACGGCCAGAGCATCCTGTCAGCAACGTCCCTGATAACAAACTCTCCGCCAGACCCGCCATTATTTTGACCAATGTCGGCGCCAATCATCGGGTCGGCAATCATCGCCTGTATGTCAAACTCGCCCGCCGCCTGGCAGCACAGGGCTTTACAGTATTGCGCTTCGACAAGCGCGGTATAGGCTATAGCCTGCCAACTCCAGCCGGTCTGGAAAATGATGTCCACAGCACGTCGGGGATAGACGATATCCGATGTGCAATGAAATTTCTAAGAGAATCATACGACGCGCAACAATTCGTACTTGGCGGAATTTGCTCAGGCGCTTACCTGGCTTATCTAACGGCAGTTCACGATGAGCGTGTGGTTGGCCTGGTGTTGATGAATCAACTGACGTTCCACTGGCGTCATGGCGACGTCATACAAACCAAGAAAGCATCCACGCTGAAATCGACACAGTTCTACTGGCGCGCCGCCAGTGCGGGCGATACCTGGCGTCGTATGTTGCGCGGCAAGATTGCGCTGCGTCGCATCGTTGGCAATCTCAGCAAACGTCTGAGCAAACAGGTCGTCAATAGAGTACGACACCGTATGGCACATTTTATGAAAACGCATCATCTGCTGGGTCGTGTCGCGAGAAATTTCAGGGCCATGCAGGCGCGGGGTGTCGAGTTACTGTTTGTCTTTGGAGAAAACGATAGCAGCATCGACCTGATGACTCAGCATCTTGGCGCCAATGCCCATTTACTACCGGATCGCGACGGCATCCGTATCGAAGTAATACGCCATGTTGATCATACTTTTACACCGATGTGGTCGCAGGAATATCTGACCGACATGCTGGCCGCGCATCTGGCAAAACGCTTTCCGGAGTAGCGCGCACTGAAGGTCACGCTACACATCAGAGTGAAGCATCCGCAGGCACCGGAACAACTGTCAGATACCGTTCAGACCTTTTTTCTGCAAACCCGGCAGGATAAATTTCCAGACCACGAAGAGTTCAAACACCTCGACCACCATCAGCGCAATAATCGCACCGGCAGATCCCCAGTGCGGAATGGCCCATGAGGTGATTGCCAGTACCAGCGCCAGAGTCACGCTACCGAGGAAAAATAAAGAACGAAACGCCCCGCCGCTGCTCAGCCATGAGGTGCCCACCCAGCGCGCCGCGTTGATCGCAAAATAACCGCCCCACAGCGTCACCAGAGGATCAAGGCCACTGTATTTGCTACCGATCACATGCGTTTCCAGCCAAGGCAACATCAGCAATAACACCACGACATATGCCAGGACCACCAGCTCAATACCCGCGATAGAAAACAGGGTGAGCTTGCGTAAACCAGCCCAGTTTTGGTCAGCCATCAGACGGCTGGCCTCGGGACGTGCAATACGTGACCAAGCCGCGACCGCCAACGGGATAGGCATCAGCAATAAGCGGGAAGCGTTCAGGTCGGCAATTGCTGCCACACCGAGCCAGGCACCCGAAAGATAGACATAACTGTAATTCGATAGCCAGCCAACCAGCACACCAAGTATTGCCCAGCGCCCGTGACCGCTGATCGTATCCTGATGTTCGGCAATCGCCTTCTGCATTTCATCCTGCGCCTCATGTTCCTCAGCCAGAGGCGTATGCGTACTCGCCTTCAGACGTCCAGCACCGATCGCCGAACACAGGATAGAAGCGCCAGCCAGACTCAGAAAAATATTCTCAAGACCGAGGTAATCACCAGCAAACAATCCTGCCAGGCTAATGACGACCAGGCCGACATACAGCAAATCCTGACGTAGCACCGCGACGATATCAGATTGAATAAAGCCCACCGTGCGGCCGTATTCTCGCAAGCCGTTACCGATCACATACGCGCCGAACGCCAGCGCCAGCAAATTTCCTTTATGGCTGTTGTGGGTTGCCGCCGGCACGAACTCAACAATCGCAAACGCCAGCCCACCCATTAGCAGCGTGCTCCAGATCTGGCGTATCCAATAGTGGCGTAACAAGGCTTTGCGGGTTGCATCATGGACAGCGCTGGCAACCGTAGTTAGCGGCCCGGCGATCCAGGAATCCACCACCAGCCCCGCCAGCAAACCACCCGCATACAACTGACCGTACAAGCCGTAATCTTCCTTGGTCACGAGCCGTATCAACAACATGCCAATCGCAAAGTTCAGCGCGCTCAGCATGCCCTGATCAATGACTGACAAGATGGAGGACGACAGGAATTTTTTGGTGACACTCATGAAGAAACCAGAAGCAAAAAATAGACAAAGAGCAAAACGTCAAAACCTTACCATCATGCCTTATTCATGGTCAAAGTGTTTCATTCCCTTACAAAGCTTAATGACGGGGTTTACGTAAAATTCAAAACATCTCAACACCGCGGCACGGAGACACAGCAACACCGCAACACAGAGAAAAGCCAGAGTAAGCAGCTCCATCAAATATCGATTAAAGGGTTTTTAGAAGTTCCCACTACGGCGTGCCCATTTTTGCATACTCAATGTTTGCAGAAATCTCCAGATCATTAAAATCAAGTTCCACGCCGACATTTGGGGGGCGATATTGCTAAAATGCGGTAAAGCTCATTGCAAATCGATGTTCCATTCTGCAATTTATTAAAAATGGGGGAGTATCTGCTTTACAAAGCCGATTCCGCACGTAATCATTGCGGAATTAAACAAAAAATAGATATACCCCTAACCAGTATCGAAAATATGACTATTTCAAACGAAAGCGCCCTCGTCCTGTTCAGCGGCGGCCAGGATTCCACTACCTGCCTTGCCTGGGCGTTGTCGCGCTACCAGCGGGTCGAAACCATCGGCTTCGATTACGGCCAGCGTCACGCGATTGAGCTGGAACAGCGCCCAGTCTTGCTCAAAAAAATCCGCAGCTTCTCTGCCGACTGGGATAACAAACTTGGCGAAGATCACATGATCGATCTCTCGCTGATTTCGCAACTCTCCCATACGGCGATGACGGAAGACATCGAAATCGTCATGCAGGAAAACGGTTTGCCGAATACTTTTGTTCCCGGCCGCAATCTGATGTTCATGATGGTAGCGGCAACGCTGGCCTACCGTCGCGGCGCAAATGTACTGGTCGGCGGCATGTGCGAAACGGATTTTTCCGGCTATCCGGATTGCCGTGACGACACCATGAAAGCACTGCAAGTCGCCCTCAACCTTGGCATGGCAACCCGCCTGAAACTCGAAACACCTCTGATGTGGATCAATAAAGCCCAGACCTGGCAACTCGCAGAACAACTCGGTGGTGCTAATCTGGTCGATCTGATCCGTGCCGACACGCACACTTGCTATCTCGGTCAGCGTGGCGAGCTGCATCCCTGGGGACATGGTTGCGGCACATGCCCAGCGTGTGCTTTGCGGGCGAATGGTTATAGCGAGTATGTCGCTGGCAAAGCAGCGTAGGCCGTTCAGGCGGTAAATATGGTCAGGTTTGCCTGATTTGGCGATTGGCAAATTTATTTTCGATGTGATTTTTTAAGTCTATTTTCGACCTTAGCGTAAGCATGGCGTTAGCTATGCCCCGTAGTATCTAGTTATTCCATCACCGACAGACTGATCACCATGTTGCTAGCCATCCTGACCGACCTGCATGCAAACCGCGAAGCGGTCGAGGCGTGCATCGCCCATGCAGAACA
Organism: Undibacterium sp. Xuan67W; assembly: GCF_049340165.1. NCBI lineage: Bacteria > Pseudomonadati > Pseudomonadota > Betaproteobacteria > Burkholderiales > Oxalobacteraceae > Undibacterium > Undibacterium sp. Xuan67W. The sequence goes on along the minus strand of NZ_JBMPPN010000002.1, from coordinate 229,276 downwards.
ACAAAAGGCCGGTCAGTACGCGTTCCTGGGGGATCTGATTGGCTATGGCGCCGACCCCGAATGGGTAATGTCCACGGTCATGGCCTACGTCCAGCGCGGTGCTTATGCGCTGATGGGCAATCACGATATCGCGATATTACAAGACGATCGTCAGGGCATGAACCCGATAGCACGGCAAGTCGTCGAATGGACACGCTCGCAACTCAGCAACGCGCAGATTGCCTTCATCCGCAATCTGCCTTATCGCATCGACCTGCAAGACCTTCTGCTGGTTCATGCTAATGCCTGGGCACCTGACGAATGGGAATATGTTGATGGCGTGATGGAAGCCATGCGCAGCATGCACGCAACAAAAGCGCAGGTGACTTTTTGCGGTCACGTCCACATGCCAACCCTGTACCACATGACGATGACGGGCAAGACCGGCGAATTTCTGCCAACGCCGGAACATAGCATCCCGCTGAGCAAGCAACGACGCTGGCTGGTCATTCCCGGTTCGGTCGGACAACCGCGCGATGGCAATCCGGCCGCATGCTACGCCACCTTTGATACCAATACTCAGGAACTGACCTACTTCCGCGTACCTTACGATAACGAAACCGCCGCCAAAAAAATTATCGCGGCGGGTCTCCCGGTCAGCCTCGCCCAGCGCCTGATGACAGGGGACTAAATTGAGTGATTTGAGCCCAACCGGCGCGTCCGGTACCGCGTCATCCAAGCAATACAATCAGAATGATTCAACACCTAACACGCCCCACCAGAGCCTCAAACCAGGCATGGACGTAAATGGCTACCGGCTAGAGGAAAAGCTGCACACGGGCGGCATGGCCGCATTGTGGCGCATCACCGATCTGCAAAAACGCCATCGGTCCGAAAGTAGTGATATTGATGAAGGCAACATCAGCAGTCCGCCGTTGATCATGAAAGTACCGCTGCTATTTTCTACCGATGATCCGACTGCGATCGTCGCGTTTGAAGTCGAGCAAATGATCATGCCCAAACTCAAGGGCAAACACGTGCCGCGCTACTACGGCTCCGGCGATTTTGATACCCAGCCGTATATCGTGATGGAGCATATCGCCGGTACTTCGTTGCGCAGCCGCTTCGAAGAATCGCCGCTACCGGTGGAAGAAGTCGTCACCACCGGCATCAAAATCGCACACGCCTTACAAGACCTGCACCGCCAGCATGTGATTCATCTGGATATCAAACCCAGCAATATCATGTTCCGCGCCGATGGCACGGCAGTGCTGATCGACTATGGCCTGTCACGGCATGACAAATTGCCGGATCTGCTAGATGAAGAATTTCGCCTGCCGCTAGGTACCGGCCCCTACATATCGCCTGAACAAGTGTTAGGTGTCCGCAACGAGCCGCGCAGTGATTTGTTCGCCCTCGGCGTGCTGCTCTATCACCTCGCCACCGGAGAGCGGCCTTACGGTCACCCGACCTCTGTCGCCGGTCTCAAAAAACGTATGTATCGCGATCCGGTTCCGCCACGCAGCCACAACCCGCTCATCCCAAACTGGCTGCAAGAAATTATCCTGCGCTGCCTCGAAGTCAATCCCGCTGCGCGTTTTGACACCGCAGCCCAGCTCGCTTTTTTACTCCAGCATCCAGATCAGCTCACCCTCACTGAACGTGCCGACAAGAGCAATCAGGACGGCTATTTATCCGTACTCAAACGCCGCTTTCAGGCCGCTGGCGCAGAACCGTTGTTGCAGCACAGCGTCTCCGACCAGCTCTCACAAGCCCCCATCATTGTCGTCGCCCTCGACCTGAGCAATCCCAATGCATCCGCTTCACTGAGCGACAACCTGCGCAACATCACACTACGCATGCTACAAACCAAACAAGGCGCCCGCCTCGCCTGCGTTACCGTCCGCAAAACCAATCGCATCGGCATGGACGACAGCATCATTCAACAAGGCCAGAACATCCACGTCAAACAACTGGTCGACCTCAAGCACTGGGCCAGACCACTCAACATCAGCCCCGACAAAATTACCTTTCACGTCCTCGAAGCACACGATCCCGCCGCCGCCATCATCGACTATGCAAACAACAACGACGTCGATCACATCATCATAGGATCAAGAGGCAGCTCAGCATTACGCAGATTTTTAGGAAGCGTCTCGTCGCAGGTAGTCGCGGAGGCGCATTGCACGGTGACTGTGGTGAAGGTGAGTGAGAAGTAGTGTGTGAATACATCAGCAAACATATGCAACTATTCATCACTTTTTTAAAAAGCGATGCGTCTTTAACTGCGTAATAGACAAACTAGAAGCCTTTCTCGTATACTGTGGAATTGCAAATAATGCAACATGGCAATCGCACGACCACTCCCGCAGCTATGGCATTAGCCACATTTCTAACGAAAATATTGAATGAATAAACCAGATTTCAGTAAATACACGGAAGCACAACTTCGGCAAGTATTAACACGCATTGATACTGTACGTTTTCCAGACAGAGTGAAGGAGATCGAGGAGATTCTCTCAGCCAGAGTATTTCCTCCTACACGTGCCGAGCTTAATTCCGTTGTGGTGAATGCACCGTCCATTGCAACTATTGCCGATCTGTGGCGGAGATTTGGGGCATTCCTTATTGATTTCATTATTCTCGGAATCATTGGAATGGCTGCGGGTACCGTTCTTCAAACGCAATTTGCAGCGCTTGGTGCGTGGGGCAGAGTCATTGGATTTATCATCACACTTATATTGCTCGGCGTATCGCAAAGCAGCCTGGGTGGTGGTCAATCATTGGGGATGAAAGTATTTGGCCTGAGAGTTGTATCACGAACGGGTGACATGCTCGGCGTTCGAGCCACGGTCATTCGTACAACCATTTTTGGCATAGCCTATTTCTTGAATGGCGTAAATGTTAATCTTGGAATTGGCAACGAATGGGGCTCTATAGGAATTGCTGTCCTGGTATTTGGACTGGCCTTTAGTATCTTCTATATGCTAATTTTTAATCGCCGAACGCGACAATCCATCCACGACCTAGCCGTCGGCGCTTTTGTTGTTAAAGCAGGCCCAGGTAAGGTCAATTTTTCGACAGAGTCAATTTGGCGCGGCCACGCCGCTATAGCTGGCGTAACAATTATCGCTATCTGCATTGGGGGAATTGTTTTATCAAAGCATTTCTTGCAAAGCGAGTCATTGGCCTCCCTTGCTCTTACACAGCAGGCTATAGTGAAACTCCCGGGGGTTGACGGCGTGAACATCAACCTCAATTCGTTCCCATCAAGCAAAGGAACAACAAACCGGCTACTTATTAATGCTTTCGTCGACGCATCAACCCCGAATCCCGAGGCACTCGCACTACAAATTGCGCAGACAGCGCTAAAAAACTGTGTTGAGGCAAGCAATCAGGATGTAATCGTCGTTACACTAGTATCTGGCTATGACATCGGTATAGCATCGTCTTGGCGCTGGAGGACCTACCCCCATACACCGCAGGAATGGCGAGCACTCCCGAGCACGTAGGTAAAATTAGGTTACCTTATGGTATCTACGTGCAGTTTCCCCAAGCTGATTCGGGTTTCAACATATTCATTTCTCAACCTGACTAGCAGTCTGCCCGTCAATAACCTGACGTTGCGTGTCTGCGGCTTTTTGCAAGGTTTGTTCTACCTCTTTAGATTTTTGTAGTTGCTCGCGTTGCGGCTCTGCGATGTTGAATGCTGGTGGTTCTGAAGAAACTTTGGGATCTGGTTTTTTGTTGCAGGCACCGAGCAAAGTCAGGATACAAAGAATGAATATGGTGCGCATGATCGGTTTCCTTCTATAGTCAATTTTTGACGCGATTCAAAATAAGGTTTTGTCGGATTTGATGTCACGATATGCAGCCCATGCCAGCATTGCCCAGGCGAGTAAAAAAGCTAATCCGCCTATGGGGGTGATCGCGCCCAGCCAGCGTACACCGCTCACCGCCAACAAATAAAGACTGCCGCTAAAAATCACGATACCGGTCAGCATCGCAATCGCCGAGCGGGTCAGCCAGATTGATGAGACGCGCGGCATGAGCAAAGCGATGCCAAACAAACCGAGTGCATGGCTGGTCTGGTAGCTGACCGCCGTGTGCCAGATGGTCAGCATCTCGGGAGACAACATATTTTTTAAAGCGTGCGCACCAAAAGCGCCAGCGGCTACCGCGATCAACATATTGATGGCGGCGAGGATGATGAGGTGGCGTTGCGTCATAGTCTTTGCATCTTTATCGGGTCGTATTTGTATGAATGTGGCTGACTTGTCTGATGCCATCATCATACGCGCTCACGGCCTTATTGGCGTTGCGCCAGCGCATTCAGACGATCGAGTTTTGCGGCATATAGGGCCTGGTCGTTACGCGTGGTGCTGTTCTGCATCGCAATCGCCATATGCTTGCGTGCCTGCCGGATGTCATCGAGGCGGAAGTAGGCTAGCGCCAGCCAGAACTGAAATTCATGATAATGCGGTGCGCGGTCAACCTCTTTGGCAAACCAGTCTCTGGCCTGTGCGTAGTCATTATTTTTCATCGCTGCGATGCCACGATCAAAATAATAAAACGGTGGAAAGGGTTGCAAACGCTCGAGTTTGGCATGTAGGTCTTTTGCCTCTTCGTCACGTCCTTGCGCAATAAAAACTTGCGCCAGATTTGCCATCGCGAGCAAATTGTCCGGCTCACGTTCCAATGCAAAATTGAAAGCCTGTTCTGCCTCAAACAAATTACGATGTCGCCAATAAATCACGCCGAGCATATTATAAGAAGGCAAGTAGGACGGACTTTGCACAAGTGCCTCGCGTGCCCACCAGTAAGCATCATTCAGATGACCTGTGCTGAGTAATTCAGCCGCTCGGTTATTCATATACATCGCGATGATGGTACTCTCATCAATCGGCGTAACATGCTGACCTCGAACCTCTTCCGGTGGTAAAAAGTCGATAGTCAGCGCCTGGTAATAGTCATACGCGTTACTAGTATCAAAGCGCCTTTTCCCGAGTACCAGATTCACATGTCCAGTAGAAAAATACAAATTTGCGCGACGACTCCAAGTCTCATCAATAGCGACGCTTTGGTACTGTACAGACAAGCCCATTTCCTTAGCAAAGGCGGCGGTCATGATCACTAATGACAAGCAATTACCAGACCGGACTTTGAAGGTATCCGGTGCATTGCGAGTCATCTCGGCGTCATATTCCAATTTAAGCTGATGCTTGCTATATAGCGCATCGAATAATCCTTTTTGCGCCCCCTTCGCTCTGATTTCACTCGCAATATTGAAACTAATGTACTGCCGCATTTCGTCACTGACGGCAAAGATATTGGTCGCATCAATACCGGCTGCAGGTGGCGTGAAATAAGCATCATTGAAAAAATGCGTCGGTTGCGACGTTACATGTTGAACAGCGACCTGGGTTGCACAACCGGGCAGACAAGCAGCGACTACCGCAGACCATAACAAGATGAACCAGTTTCTCATGACAGTGTCTCCTAATCAGGTCAGGAAGGCAGCAACACTAGCTATAAAACAGGTCGCTGAAGAATATCTACTGATATCGTATATTTGATTTCCAGTATCCTCGGCTGCAATGCACCTGTCAAATGTCGTGACATCTTGATTGCGAGAACCATAACGGGCTGGTGCGAACTCAATGAGTTTTACCGACGTCAGAATAGCGATTGTGAAAGCCGACGTGTCAGGGGAACGGCAATTAAAACGCCCTGATCCGCAAGGGGGTCAGGGCGCCAGGGTAGAACTTAAACCTATGTCAGATTTACACCTTAGCAGGCCCGTTCGTAATCAGTTTCCTCAATACCGGAATCAGGACAATCAGTACGATACCGACCGCGACACTGCCCCATCCCAGCATGGAAAAAATATGGTGATAGGTCGGATTGGTCGAGCTGGCCATACCTTCTTTTGCCTCGGGTATCAGCGCGGAAAAATAGCTCGCAAAAATGGATCCAGTTCCGGTCACCAGCATCCAGGTGCCCATCATCACACCCTGATATTGGGTCGGTGCCAGACGCCCGATCATTGCGTAACCAATAGGCGAAATCAGGAGCTCAGCGATACTTTGAAAAACAAAACTAATGAAGATCCATTTAAATGCGACCATACCATTTTCGGCAGCGAATGAGATACCGAGCGGCAGCACCAAAAAGCCCAGTCCTATGATGACCAGAGAGGCAGAAAACTGTCTTGGGATATCAATGTTCCAGCCTTTTTTACGCAAATGATCAAAGAGCATCGCCATCAGCGGGCCGCCAAACATGATCACAAAGGTATTGATATTCTGTATCCACTGAGGCGCGATTTCAAAACCCCAGACAATGCGGTCCACATTGTTATCAGCAAATAATTGCAGGCCACTCGGTGCCATCTGATACAGCGTCCAGAACACCAGGGAACCCAGCGCAAGAATCAGATACGCCGCCATATTGCGACGTTCTCTGAGATCTTTATGCACATATGTCAGATAGCCCAACACAATGGCAATCGCAACGCTGATCGCCAGTACCAGATAACCGCTGACCTCAGCATGATGCAACATAAACTGCACCAGAGGCACCAGGCCAACCAGGATCAGCAATCCAACTGCCAGGCGCTGTTTAAATTCTTTTGGCGGAGCTTGTAATAACGGCGTGTTCAGATCAGAAATTCTTTTCCAGTTCCAAGCAGCCAATACGATCGCCATGAAGTTGCCGATGGTCGCAAAGATAAACAGACTCTGATAATCCTGCTTTAACTGATACACACCAGCGGCAGAGAATCCGATAAAAAACCCGAGATTCATACCGGCATAATTCCACAAAAACGCACTCTCGCGCCGGTCATCTTCGGGCTTGAATCTTTGTGTCAGCATCAGATTAATGCACGTCACATTCAGGCCGCTACCAGTCAGAAACAAGGCCAGCCCCCAATATAATTGCGCCGAGCTACCACCAGAGATACACGCACAACCAAGCACCTGCAAGACCATCCCGCCGACGAACAAATTACGGTTACTGATAAAGCGGCCACCGAGATAACCGCCAAACAAATGCAAGCCATAATTGAACGCACCAAACACACCCATGATCGCCGTCGCATCCTTCACACTAAAACCAAGTTTCTTGGTCGAGTACAACACCAGCGTCGAATACAGCACCGCAAAACCCAAAGTCGCAAAAATCTGGATAAAGAATAATGCACCGGCTCCCTCAGGAATCGCCGCTAGTTTTTTTTTGAATGGTGACAAAATGGTCTCCTGGATAAATAGTTGATTTTGTTGTGGGCGGTTTTAATGGATGGCGGCATCGCTGAGCTGCACGATATACAACTTACCGCCATTGAGGTTGCTAGAGGCTTTTTGTCTTCCTGTAAATTGCAATTGCCTCTTCTGTGCATCCCAGGTCATTGGGCTGGCATCATAAGGATTACGCAGCGCTGGTGAGGCTTTAGCAAGATATTCGGAAATTCCCGACTCTGTAATATGCTGCGAACGTAGCTCCATTTGCAAACTAACCAGACTCAAATAACCGTCCAGATCGATACTTCGTTCCAGATAGGTTACATAAGTTGCCGAGGTATCCTCAGAGACATAGGCGAGAATTTTCCCTATGGGATTATAAAAATAATGGGTGTAGGGGAAAGTCATGTTTTCCTCTATCGCCTTACTCCGGGCAGCGGCCTGCTGGCGCATCGTATCAATAGGCAAAGGAGATTGTCGCAATAAGGCGATGCGCTCTGACCACAACAAAAGAATTTGATTCATCGTCGCATTAGGCTGATAAAAAAATCTGCCTAGCTTCTTTGAGAAAAATCCTTTGACAATGTCTTCTCGTGAGTCATTTTTCTGGTGCAGCAGATATTGCAAAAACGTGAAGAAACGTGCTTCGTTAGTAAATACACCGACGAAATTTTTTTCCTCTTGACTCAAGGGACGAACCAATTCACTCAACTGCTGCCGGTAGTGCGTGAGTAATTCTGGCTTCAACTCGACCAGATCACTGACTAGCTTTGCTTGTTTGCGGATGATCGCGATGCTTACCATTCGCGATATCAGCGTCGACGTATTCCGCATCAGGCTGCGTAAATACCGGTCGTTTTGTTGTAAACGCTGTATGCCGCGGTCAAACTTCCCGTCCGCAATGTCAAATTCTGCCAACACCATCACCATCTCTGCGGCTTGTACCAGTGGGGACATATTCGGTATCGGACTTCCCGGTGTCGGAATCACATGCTCCTCAAATCCCTCCATGACTTGCATTTGCATATACCGTTGCAACAGAATCTGATTCGCCACAAGCAGCTTCTCTAACTCAGCACGCCTGGTCAAATCGGCTTGCATACAATTGTTTAGCGGCGAGATACAACGACGCTGATCCCAGGTGGACTCCAACTTCTTTTCTTTACTCTCGTCCCTCGTAAGCTGATCAAAAGTGATGGGATTCTGGAGGTAACGACGTTCGTCGGACGCCACGATTTCACGACCTGACTTGAATGCGTCGAGCGAGGGATCCGCATCGATTGCGCGCAAAATAAAAAAACCATTTTTTTTGTCGGCGACTTTATAGACAGGTGCTTGCATGAGCGCACGCACCTCTGGCGACAAAGACTCATCATGCAAATTGATGAACATGACCCCAACAATGAACAACAGGATAAGTACAACAAAACCTAGCAATACCCACATAATCCTGCGTAGAACCCGTATTGAACGCGATCTTGGTGAGCGTAGTACAGGCTTGTTTTGCAGCATATCTGTTTGAGAATTCATCAATTACTCAATCCTAAAAAGTGACACTCTAACGCACAAAGGCCGGAGGAATTACCTGACACGTACAAGATACTTATCTCCAGTATATTTTAGAGGCCTACTAAAACAGAGCGAATAAAGTGCATTTAAAAAAAATAATGGGGGAGTATATCAATATTTAATAAAAACCAAGTAATTCGTGGTAAGGGCAACTCTTTGCTCTTTGGTCATCAGCGGTACTGAGTCTGGACGCCTAAGTACAACTAGGTCATCGTCAACACCTGTGACAATACCTGGTGTAAAAATTGATACCACAAGAAATAGAAATGGCCGGCTAGCGCCGACCATTTTTTTACTGCTTTATCAAAGTTTCCATGCTGACTGGCTTATGCCGCCCTTTGCGCTTGCGGTCTGTCATTGAATTCTGCCAGCAATTGCGCCTCTTTCGCTTTTGCTGCGGCGAAGTGGCGTTCCTTGACATGACCGTAACCACGGATGTCTTCCGGAATACTCGCAATCGCGACGGCTTTTGCTACATTGTCGGCGTTCAGCTGAGTGAGCAATTTACTGACTGTGGCTTTGTAATCGACCGGCAGAGCGCGTTCCATCTTACGTTCTGCGGTATAGCCGAAGACATCGAGCGCACTGCCACGCAGGGATTTGAACTTGGCGAGCAGGCCAAAGGCTTTCATCATCCATGGACCGAATTGCTGTTTGATCAGGTGACCCTGGCTGTCGGTCTTGGCGAGCAATGGTGGTGCGAGGTGGAAATTGATTTTGTAATCGCCTTCAAACATGCCAGCGATTTTTTGCTGGAATTTGCCATCGGTGTACAGTCGGGCGACTTCGTATTCATCTTTATACGCCATCAATTTAAACAAATATTTCGCAACGGCTTCAGTCAGGCGTAATGGCTTGCCACCAGCAATGGCTGATTCTGCTGCTTTGACTTTGTTGACAAATTCACTGTACTGCAAAGCATAAGCGGCATCTTGATAATCCGTCAGGAAAGCGATGCGCTTGTTAATGGTGTCGTCGATCGTCGGAGCGCGTTTGAGCTCAATGACTTGGGCTGGCGTAACCAATTTTTTCACCGCCGCCAGATCATGTGCCGCGACGCGTCCCCAGTTGAATGCCTGCTTGTTGAAGTCAATCGCGACGCCATTGAGCTCAATCGCACGCATCAGCGCTGCTTCGCTTAAAGGCACACTGCCCTTTTGCCAGGCAAACCCGAGCATGAACATATTCGAGGCGATGTTATCGCCCATCAGGGCCGTCGCCATGCGCGTGGCGTCGACCATGTCTACGCGGTCTTCGCCACAGGAATGGCGAATCTCAGCTTCGGCGCTCTCACCCGGAAAAGTCCAGTCAGGATTCTTGATGAAGGTGGATGTCGGAGAAACAGACGAGTTGACCACTGCGCGGGTGCGGCCTTCGCCCATCCGGGACAGCGCATCACGGCTGGCAGTCACGACCTCATCGCAACCGATGACCAGATCTGCCATGCCGGTACCGACACGGGTGGAATGCAGGTCACCAGCATTGTCCGCAAGACGCACATGCGACATCACCGCGCCGCCTTTTTGCGCCAGACCAGTGATATCCAATACGGAGCACGCTTTGCCTTCCAGATGTGCCGCCATCGCCATGATCTGGCCAATGGTGATCACACCGGTGCCGCCGATACCGGTTACCAGCACGTTCAAAGGCTCTGTCGTTGCAGGTAAAACCGGTGCGGGCAAACTGGCGACATCGAGTGCGGTGCCTTGTTCTACTTTGGCTTTGGCTGGTTTTTTCAGCTTACCGCCTTCGACAGTGACGAAGCTTGGACAGAACCCGTTCACGCAAGAAAAATCCTTGTTGCACGAAGATTGATTAATCTGACGCTTACGGCCAAACTCAGTTTCCAATGGTTCAACGGACAGACAGTTTGATTGCACGGAACAATCGCCGCAACCTTCGCAGACAGCTTCATTGATCACAGCGCGTTTGGCCGGATCAGGGAAGCCCGGCTTGCCATCCTTGTCAAATTTTTTCCGGCGGCGACGCTTTTCGGATGCACAGGTCTGGTCATAAATCATGGCCGACACGCCTTCGATTTCACGTAACTCGCGTTGAACAGCATCGAGTTCGCTGCGGTGACGTACGGTCACGCCGGGTGCCCAGTTGTAATCTGCCGGATATTTTTCCGGCTCGTCCGTCACTACGATAATCGGTGTGACACCTTCTGCGGCGATCTGACGTGAAATCATGCCAGGATCAAGCGGGCCGTCAAACTCCTGTCCGCCAGTCATTGCAACGGCGTCGTTGAATAAAATTTTGTAGGTGATATTGACATGCCCGGCGACCGCCGCGCGTATCGCCAGCAAACCGGAATGGAAGTAAGTACCGTCACCCAGATTGCTGAACACATGCTTCTCCGTCGTGAACGGTGCCTGACCGACCCAGGTCACGCCTTCACCGCCCATGTGACTGAAAATAGTGGATTCGCGGTTCATCCAGGTCACCATGTAATGGCAACCGATCCCCGCCAGAGCGCGGCTGCCTTCCGGCAATTTGGTCGATGTGTTATGCGGACAACCGGAGCAAAAATGCGGGATGCGGTCCTTGTTCGGATCAGGTTTGGCGGCGATATTCAGCGCGGCTTCTTTTGCCTCTAAATAAGCGACGCGCTCTTTAACGCGCTGCTCGACAGGATGACCGGAAAAATATTTGGTGATGCGTGAGGCAATCGCACGGGCGATCTGCGCCGGGCTTAATTCATACGTCGCTGGCAGCAACCAGTCGCCATGACCAGCGTGATCTAGATCGCTCCATTCGCCAGTATCGTCAAACTTGCCAACCACGCGCGGACGCACATCGTCTTGCCAGTTGTAGAGTTCTTCCTTGAGTGCGTATTCGAGAATCTGACGCTTCTCTTCGACCACCAGAATCTCGTCGAGACCTTTGGCGAATTCACGTACGCCTTGTGATTCAAGCGGCCAGGTCATACCGATTTTATAAAGGCGGATACCGATGTCGGCGGCAGTTTGTTCATCAATACCGAGATCTGCCAAAGCCTGACGTGTATCGAGATAGGATTTGCCTGCCGTGATGATGCCGACCTTGGCGCGCGGACTATCCCAGATAATCTGGTTGAGCTTGTTGGCGCGGGCATAAGCTAAAGCGCCATACCATTTGTAGTTAATCATGCGTGCTTCTTGGGCGAGCACAGGATCGGGAGTGCGGATGCTGATACCGTCAGCGGGCATCTGGAAATCACTCGGAATAATCGGCTTGATACGCTCTGGATCGATATCGACTGAGGCACCGGATTCCACGACTTCGGTCACGCATTTCATCGAGACCCAGAGACCGGTGTAGCGTGACAACGCGATACCATGCAAGCCGTAATCCAGATATTCTTGTACCGACGATGGGTACAGAACCGGAATGCCGCACGCTTTCAAAATATGTTCAGACTGATGTGCGGCGGTCGAGGATTTAGCAGCGTGGTCATCACCTGCAATGACCAGTACACCACCATGCTTGGACGTACCTGCCAGATTCGCATGCTTAAACACGTCACCGCAACGATCTACACCAGGGCCTTTGCCGTACCACATCGCAAATACACCGTCGTATTTAGCACCCGGGAAAAGATTCACTTGCTGCGTGCCCCATACCGATGTAGCGGCCAAATCTTCGTTCACACCAGGGTGAAATTTGACATGCGCTTTTTCCAGATGCTTTTTGGCTTTAGCGGCGGTCAGATCGACGTTGCCCAGTGGTGAGCCGCGATAGCCCGAGATAAAACCTGCCGTATTCAATCCGGCTTTTTCATCTGCCTGACGTTGCAGCATCATCAGGCGCAATAGAGCCTGTGTGCCAGTCATGAAAGCGCGTCCGCGCTCCAGGGTAAATTTGTCGTCCAGCGTGATGTCATTATCGATCAACGTCTGTGACTTGATGGGTGCATTCATGGGGTCTCCGTGCTTTTTAGTGTTGGCGGGGTAACGCCTCTGACAACCTGGTTCACCTTGTGAGTGAATCATATACCTCTTGCGAGCTTGCCACAGTAGCACGGTGTATTGCCAGTCTCAATGGACAGTGCACAACAAATAGACCAGTACAGTATGACTGACAGATACATAAAGTGTACTGGTCGGATCGATAAAACAAGCCCGCCAAAAACATTCCTAACCGCAATTATTTTTATCAATTTGGCGCAATGGAGGATCAAAAATCTGCGAGAATGGCTGAGAGACACTTCGCCTCCTCCTACCAAATAAAACGGCAGGGAATAGCGCGAAATAATTTGAGAGGACAGCATGGCCACCTACCAAGAGCTTGTCAGCAAAGTGATGTACCCATGCTCGGTTATCATGGGTAAATTAAGTTTGCGCACCAAATTGATCGCCATGACTGCAACTTTTGCGTTGCCCATGCTCTTCCTCAGCATCAACATTACGCTCAAATACCAACAAGACCTAGACATCGCATTAAGTGAGGCAAACGGAGTGCAACTGAGCCGAGAGGTTATGGACCTCGTGGTTGAGACACAGAAACACCGCGGGCTAACGAATCTTAAATTTGCGGCACAAGAAGTTGAACAAGCGCTTAACACCAACCGCGGCAAACTAAAAGAACAAATCAATCGTATCAATCAATTGATCAAAAGCGTGCCGGATCTCGAACTCGATACAACATGGAAACCGCTGTCTGAAAAACTAATCCAACTCTCTGACGGCAAGATTGCGGCAACAGCCACAGAGAATCTGACGCAACACCACCAGCTTGTCGCTGAGGTAAATCGTTTTCTTTTGTTGGCGGCGGAAAAAACCGGCCTGGTGCTGGATCCCGAGGCAGGCACCTATTTTTTGATGGACGCGTCTATTCAGAAAATGCCTTCCTGGATAGAAAATATGGCGCAATTGCGCGGGCTTGGCGCAGGATTTGCAAAAAAATCTGAACTCGAATTTCGTGATAAATCTACATTAATTTCTAAAATTGATGCGATCGGCGTCGCGTCAAATGCGGTGGTGGAAACTAATGCCGCGCTCAAACGGGCAAACGAAGAAATTCCCTCTGCGCAAAAAGCCGCTATTGACGCCTCAGAGGCATTTATTGCCAGCACCAGGAAAAATTTGTTAGGTGAAAAACCAAGTATTGAGGCAGCAGTTTTTTTCGAAGATGGTACTACCGCGATTAACAAATTGCTGGCCTTACAAAGCCAGATATTGAACAGACTGGACAGCTTATTGCAAGAACGGGTCAGACAGTTTTACTTTAAACGGAATCTGACCATCTCCATTATTGTCGTTGCATTTATTTTTACGGGCTATCTGATTTTTGGTTTCTACCGCGGCTTCATCCGTGCACTCAATGCAGTATCCCAATCATCAAAATCGGTGGCATCCGGCGACCTGACAACGCAGGTCCATATTCACGGAAAAGATGAATTGGCAGAGACCGGGAAAATTTTAGAACATATGAATTTTAACTTGTCTGCGCTCGTAGCCAACGTTCGCACCAATGCCAGCATGGTGTCCCAGCTAGGTGGACAACTCGCGACGGGAATTGGCGACTTATCAATCAGGACCGAGCAGCAAGCATCCAGCCTTGAGCAAACTTCAGCAAGTGTAGAAGACCTTGCAGAGACGGTCAGAAAAAACGCAGAGAATGCCCGTGCGGTCGACAATATGGCCTCGAATGTCAGATTGATCGCCGAATCTAGCGGTGCAACTATGAATGCCGCTGTGGATTCGATGCACGGAATACAGAACAGCGCTCTTAAAGTGCAAGAGATCGTAAGCCTGATTGACACCATTGCCTTTCAAACGAATATTCTGGCACTCAATGCGGCCGTCGAAGCTGCCCGCGCAGGAGAACAAGGCCGGGGCTTTGCCGTGGTTGCGGCTGAAGTCAGAAATCTCGCTCAACGTAGTGCGGGATCGGCAAAAGAAATTAAACTTTTGATCGATGAATCGGTAGGTAGAGTCAAAACAGGTGTGTCTCAAATTAACGAGGTCAATTCAACGCTGGCCGATATCGTTGATGGCATCCGAAACTTGGCGGGCAATATCAATTCCATTTCGACTGCCTCTGAAGAACAGAGCAATGGGCTTGCACAGATTTCTGAAGCCATCCGCCATCTCGATGAGATTACACAAAGTAATGGTCAAATGGCGGAGCAGGCAAAAAATTCCTCCGTCCTGCTCGAAGAACGCGCTATCGAATTAGCGAAGGCCGTTTCCTCTTTCAAACTCAGACAAGGTACGGCCGACGAAGCCCTTGCACTCGTTCAAAAAGCACTCGCGCTCCATAAAACCATGGGGCGTCACACTTTAGCAGCAATTACCGCAAATAAAGATGATGCCTTTGCGGATCGGGATATGTATGTCTTTGCCTTTGATCGACAAGGCCAATATCGCGCTTTTGCTGGCAATGCGTCGAAGCTCCAGGTCAATCTGATGCAAGTAACCGGATTAGATGGTCGCAAACTGGTTGCAGATGCCTTTGCAATACCTGCTACAGGTGGCTGGGTTGACTACACTATTCTGAACCCCACAACACAAAAAGTAGATGCGAAAACATCGTATATCGTACCGATCTCAGAAGACCTTGTATTAGGCTGCGGTATATACAAAATTTTGTAAGATATTTCGTCGACACTGAGAGCTTCAATCGGCCAACTTAGCCAAGGCTGAGCGCGCTATAATGTGCTGATGAAACTCAAATTCACCAAAATGCATGGCGCGGGCAACGATTTCGTTGTGATCGACGCCATTAATCAAGCTATTTCGTTCACGCCCGCGCAATGGAAACTGCTGGCAGACCGGCGCTTTGGCGTGGGTGCCGACCAGATTCTGGTGGTCGAACAATCGCCGAGTGAGGGCATTGATTTTCGCTATCGCATCTACAACGCAGATGGCGGCGAGGTTGAACAATGCGGTAACGGTTCACGCGCTTTTGTACGCTTCGTCATCGATAAAAAACTCACCGCCAAAACAGCGATCCGGGTCGAAACCATGTCCGGCGTGATTGAGCCGCGACTCGAAGCCGATGGCAGCATCACCGTGAACATGGGGGCACCGGTTCTGCTGCCTGCCGATGTCCCGTTTGACGCCACAGGACTGACCGCTACAACACAGGGACGTGATGCGCTCTGGCCTCTGGAAATCAATGGCCAGACGATTCTGTTCTCCACCGTCTCCATGGGCAATCCGCACGCCGTGCAAGTCGTCGGCAACACCAGCACCGCTGCGGTCGCCACGGACGGCCCGGTGATTGAACATCACCCGCGCTTTCCACGCCGGGTCAACGCTGGCTTTATGCAGATTGTCTCACCTCAACACATCCGTCTGCGCGTGTTCGAACGCGGCGCAGGTGAAACGCTCGCCTGCGGCACCGGCGCCTGCGCGGCTGCCGTTGCTGGAATCCGTCGCGGTCTGCTGGAGTCCCCTGTACGGGTCAGCATGCAAGGCGGCGAGCTGTCGATTGCCTGGCAGGGCGAAGGACAACCTGTATATTTAAGCGGTCCGGCTGTCACTGTGTTTGACGGCGAAATCGACATTATCTAATTTACCGACATTGACCAAGAATGAATTCCTCTGATATCGCCGAGTACCTCGCCAGCCATCCGCATTTTTTTGAAGAACATGCCGAGCTCCTGTCCAGCGTCAAACTGACCAGCCCGTTGATGGGGCGAGCGATTTCGCTGCAAGAACGCCAGATGGAAGTCGTGCGCGAAAAGTATAAAGTGCTGGAATTACGCATGTCCGATCTGATGCGTCTGGCGCAAGAGAATGATGGAATTACGACTAAATTCCAGAGCTGGACGCGGTCGTTGCTGCTGGCACGCAATGACGTCGATCTGCCGCATATCCTGACCCAGGGCTTACAGGATATTTTTACCGTTCCGCATGCAACGCTGCGCCTGTGGCAAGTCGCCCCCGATTTTTCCCATACCTGGTTTGCCGAGCCTGTCAGCGAGGACGTACAGTTGTTCGCCAAAGGTCTGGTGACGCCATATTGCGGCAGCAATCATGATTTTGAAGCGGCTGGCTGGATCGAATCCGATCACAGTATTCAGTCGCTGGCGATGCTGCCTTTACGCCTGGCACCCGGCTCCGCTACGTTTGGTTTGCTGGTATTGGGCTCGCCTGACGCGGCTCGTTTTACCAAAGAAATGGCAACCGATTTCCTGGTGAAAATCGCGGACACCAGCAGCGCTGCGCTGAACTGCCTGATCGACTGACGATTCACGCGCATCTATTTTATTTATATCAATCCCGCACAATCCATCACACACCATGACCGCTGATGCGCCCCGGACAGAGATTCACGATTATCTGGAGGTCCTGCGCACTCAGCGGCAACTCTCGCCACATACGGTAGAGAACTACCGGCTCGATTTACTCGAATTAAAAAAATTTGCTGGTGAGTTTAGTCTTGCCAGCCTGAGCTATCACCAGATCCGGCGTTTTACGTCACAGCTACATGCACAAGAAGTGAATCCGCGCTCGATTGCACGCAAGCTCTCGTGCTGGCGCGGCTACTACCGCTGGCTGGCTGAGCAGATCACTCTGCCAGCGAATCCTGTCGATGGCATTAAACCGCCGAAAAAAAATAAAAGCTTGCCCAAAGCCTTAGGCACCGATGATGCGGTGCGCCTGGTCTCGCAACACCGCTCTGACACCGCGAGCCAATGTGCGAACCGGGCGATGTTTGAATTACTGTACTCAAGCGGATTGCGGGTGTCAGAACTGGTCGCACTCGATATCAGCCAGTCCATTGAAAAAGCACACATCAGCCTGGGCTGGGTCGATCTCGAACAGGCTGAGGTGCATGTCACCGGCAAAGGCAATAAACAGCGCATCGTTCCGGTCGGCCGCCATGCCATAGATGCACTGCTCGCCTGGATTGCCGTACGTCCGACATTGCTAAAAGCCGATCCCCATCCCTTATTTTTAAGCGAGCGCGGCAGCCGTATCTCGCAACGTCTTGTACAACTACGGATCAAGGCGCATGCGCAGTCGCTGGGCATTCCGGCCGATGTGACGCCGCACGTCATGCGTCACTCATTTGCCAGTCATGTGTTGCAATCCTCAGGCGATCTGCGGGCGGTCCAGGAAATGCTGGGGCATAGTTCGATTGCCGCGACCCAGATCTATACCTCGCTCGACTTTCAGCATCTGTCCAAAGTCTATGACCAGACGCATCCCAGAGCGAAGAAATAATATACTCCCCCTTATTTTATTAAAAATAGTCCTGATCCCCCGCTTAAACAGGGCGCATTAAAATATACTAGGGATGAGTATATTTAAATCATCATCAAATACCGCTCATGCATGCCAATGCTGCCGCCATGCATCGAGACGCTGGTAGAACCAGTCACGCACGATACGATAACGAGCCACATCGCGCTCAAGTTCTTCGCTATTTTGACTACCTTCGCATGATGCGGCAGACAAACGCGGCAAAGGCGACGCATCACCAAAGAAATTATTTAACTCCGCAACCGATGCCGCATTCCATTCAGGATGAAATTGCACAGCAATCCGCCGCTCGCCATGGGTCACATATTGCTGAGGACAAGCCGGACTGCTGGCGTGCAATACGGCTCCCGGCGGCAAACTAAAACTATCTTCATGCCACTGCAATACCGTCATCTCGCTGCCATGAGTCAATTGCACCTGGCTCCAGCCTCCTTCTTTTTCGGTTGCCGGAATAATCTCCGCTCCAAGGCAGCCTGCAAGTAATTGCGCTCCCATGCAAATTGCGAAAACCGGCGCATCTAGCGTCAGGATTTGCTGCAGCCACGCTCGTTCACGTTGCAACCACATCGGAGGGCGGTACACCGCGTAAGGGCCACCCAGGATAATTACAGGCCCTGCGTCCATCGCCGGTAACTCGCCCAGATCAGCGCGCACTATGTTGAGATGCACACCTCGCGACGCTGCCCACACAGCAATCTCACCCGGCCCTTCGGCAGGATGATGCTGAATCACATTGAGCGATAGTTTGACTGGCTTGAATGGTTGGTCTGGCATAAATGAGTATTCGTTGTATATGCAATCTGCCCCTCAAAACACAGCCACAGAGATGCAGAAGATGCACCAACACAAAGAGAATATCAATGCATCAGTGCTTTTCTCTGCCGCTGTTGTTCCTCTGTGTCTCCGTGCCTCTGTGGTGAGAGGTTTTGTTTTTCCGTCAGTCTATAACGGCATCACAGATTGATAAGAAGGTCCACGCGGCTACTCAGACTAAGTGAATAAATACAGGGTTTCTTTACATCACAATTAAGGCATTTTGCAACTGAATTGCATTTTCAGGCATAATACTGCAAAGTATCGTACAGCTCGCATCCTACTACCGCCGTTTTGCTCTCACCGATTTTCATCATGACAGCCGCCACCCGCAAAAAATCACCCGCACCCTCTCAGACCACAAACGAGGTGAGGGCACTGGCCGAACACATGCTGCAGCAAGCGACGATCCGGGCAACAGAGGCACGCACCAGCGTCCTGACGGTCTTGCTCAATACCAGCCGCGCCTTATCGCACCAGGAGATACAAGATACTCTGCCGGAGATGGACAGAGTGACGCTATACCGTGCACTTGACTGTCTGACCGATGCCGGTCTGGCGCATAAGATTGCAGGCGATGACAGAATTTTTCGCTACAACACAGGAAGCGACGATCAGGCACATGTGGCAACAAGCGGCATACAGCATCAGCATGGTCATTTTAAATGCACGCGATGCGCCAAAGTGTTTTGCCTTGATGAAGAACGGCATTGCACGAACCACTCACATCATCACCCGTCCCTACAGGATCAGTTGCAGGCGACCCTGCAAGCGACACTGGGTAAGGGTTTTCAGAATCACGACATAGAACTGACCATCAAAGGCTGGTGCGCCGAATGCGCCAGATAACACGACAAAACGCACAAAGCACAGAAAGACAGTTATGGCATTAATTCCCACCACGATACTGACCGGCTTCTTAGGTTCAGGTAAAACCACGTTACTGAACCGGATTCTCCAAGAAGACCACGGCCACAAAATCGCTGTGATTGAAAATGAATTCGGCGAAGAGAATATCGATAACGATATTCTGGTACAGGACCGCAACGAGCAAATTATCGAAATGAACAACGGTTGCATCTGCTGCACAGTTCGCGGCGATCTGATTGTGGCCCTGAGTAATCTGATACAGCAAAAGAATGACGGCAAGATCGACTTTGATCGCGTCGTGATAGAGACGACAGGCCTTGCTAATCCAGGGCCGGTTGCGCAAACCTTCTTCGTCGACGAAGAAGTCGGCAGTTATTACATGCTGGATGCCGTTGTCACCATGGTCGATGCGCGCCACGCTATGCAACAACTCGACGAGCACGAAGAAGCGCAACGCCAAGTCGGTTTTGCCGACAAAATTCTGCTGTCTAAAACCGATCTGGTGGATGCAGAGCAAGTCCGCATCTTGCGACAACGCCTGAGCCGCATGAACCCGCGCGCTACCATCAGCATTGCTGATTTTGGCAAAGTTGCGATTAGCGAAGTGCTGGACCTGAAAGGCTTCAACCTGAACGCCAAGCTCGAACTAGATCCAGATTTTTTACAGGCTGAAGCCGCTCACGAACATGCTGATGAACACATTGACGAGCATCATGTGCATGACGAACATTGCGGACATACTCATGATGAGCACCATCATGACCATCACCACGCCCATCATTCGGATGATATTGCCGCCTTTGTGTTTAAAAGCACACAGCCATTTAATACCGCGAAACTCGATGAATTTTTAGGCGGACTGGTCAATGTATTCGGCCCTCGCATGCTGCGCTATAAGGGAGTGCTCCTGATGGATGGCGCTGATCGCAAGGTCATTTTTCAGGGGGTGCATCAAATTATGGGCACCGATGTCGGCATGAAATGGGGCGACGACGAGTTGCGTGAGAGCAAGATGGTGTTTATTGGCAAAAATTTACCTAAAGAAGTATTTATTGATGGTTTAAAACTATGTTTGGTATAAACTAGCGGGCTACTGAATTGGGGCAACCGTTTTTGCTGCTCCAGCAATGTAAAAGGCAAACTTCATCAGGATGTCATTTACTTTGTCAGTAAGGGGAGGATAATGGCTAGCCAAATGCAGATTCAGTGCAATTTAGCTATTACTTGTATATTAATCCGTCGTATCGAAAGTCAGCGAAGTGGCAACTAAATCACCTAAATCGACTGCAACAGTCAATGCGCCCGCAGCTCTGCTCACCGAAGAAGAAATTCTGAAGATGGGCGAGAAGGACTACATGAATGCTGCACAACTGGCATTTTTTAAAGCCCGTTTGCAACAGCTAGAGAAGGATTTGCTTAAAAACGCCGACGAAACTACCGAACATCTGCGCGAAACAGTGCTGGTTCCGGATCCGGCTGACCGCGCTACCATCGAAGAAGAACACGCGCTGGAATTGCGTACCCGTGATCGTGAACGTAAATTGTTGAAAAAAGTTCAGCAATCCATCGCCAGCATCGACGAAGGCGATTATGGCTGGTGCGAAGAAACGGGCGAGCCTATCGGCGTTCCACGCTTGTTAGCGCGACCGACAGCAACTTTGTCTCTGGAAGCACAACAAAGACGAGAAATGAAGCAAAAACTGTACGGCGATTAATCCTCGGCCTACGGTCAGTCAACAGCGTGCATTATCCATGCACGCTTTTTTTGGCAAAATGTATGCAACCCAGTTGCAAATAATGAGTACGCAGTCAGCGATTGAGGACGTTTATGCAAAAGAATGTCGGTTTTTTGCCACACTACCGGATGCATCAATAGCCACAATCCATGCGCTAATTTTTTAACGACACAAGCGACCGTAAGATCATTCTCTCGTATGAGATTTGATGCGAACTTAAATGACGGAGGCTTGTCATAAAGCAGGCAGCAAATAAATACACTCATGGCGACATGAAAAGACAGCAAACGACACGTAACATCACAGCAATAGACCTGACCATTTTTTTGTAAAAATCACAAAATCTGCATGCGATTTTTTTCTCTATCCCGTCCACATCACACAGCCCGCTTGCTGTTATGGATACTGCTGCCCGCATTATTGCTGGCGCAGTGGATAGGGCAAAGTCACAAAATCGCCCATGCTGGCTGGAGCAATGGCAAGCCCGCCTATAATGTGCTCGGCAGTCAGGTGCAGAACCCGTCTGCAGTCACACTCTTAGAAGCGCTCAGTCAGCCATTTGGCGACGATAAACAAGTACACTCTTGCGCATTTCTTGATGCACTGACGGCCGCCGACTGTCTGCATGCAGTAACGCCGGGGTTACCGGATTTAGCCGGCACCGCCATCCCCGCCGACCTGCCTGCAGAACAAAGCTGGCAAGCGCCTTTGCAACTGCACTTCTCCTCGCGCGCACCACCAGCTTCTCTCTCCTGATCGGGCAATCTGCCCGCTGTAATGTCACGAGCCATCGTTTCGATGACGCTTGTTTTTTTCCATTTTTCAGGAAGTAATATGTCTTTCCAACGCTCCCTTATCGCAAGCGCCGTGCTGTCTGCACTGGCCTCATTGAGTTCTGCCGCATTCGCCGATAGCGCGATCAACACCGTTACCGTCTCATCCAATCCTCTGGGTAATGATGAGAATATGCAAATCCTGACACCCGCCAAAATTCTCTCTGGTCCTGAATTACGCGCCAAACTCGGCACCTCGCTGGGCGATACTTTGGGCGGCGAACTGGGTGTCGCTGCCTCAGGTTTTGGCGCCGGTGCATCGCGTCCGATTATTCGCGGACTGGAAGGTCCGCGTGTCAAAATTTTGCAAAACGGGATGGGTGTCGCCGACGTCTCCAGCCTTTCGAATGACCACGCCGTTGCAAGCGAAAGTGCCACTGCACAGCAAATCGAAATTTTACGTGGTCCCGCAGCACTGCTATATGGCAGCGGCGCAATCGGTGGCCTGGTCAATGTGGTTGATGAGCGAATTCCCACCGTGCTCAGCAAGCAAATCAGTGGCGAAGCTGAACTGCGTTATGGCAGCGTGAATCAGGAAAAAAATGCCTCATTCTCACTCCTCGGCTCGAGTGGCGATGTGGCATTCCATCTGGATGGCAATACACGCGACACCAGCGACTACCGCATCCCTGGGCAGACCGAAGCCGGCAACCCCAATTCTGCAAGCGGCAAATTACCAACTAGCTACACACATGAAACAAGTTTCGGGATCGGCGCAGCGCTGATCAAGGATTGGGGTCATGTCGGCGCTGCGGTACAAACAATGAGCGATCGCTACGGCATACCTACTGCTGAAAAATCCTTCATCGATCTGAAGCAGAATCGACTCGATATCGACGGCATGATCAAATCGCCGCTGTCCGGTTTTGACTCGCTGCATTTCAAACTTGCCGATACAGATTACAACCATACCGAGAAAATGGAAAATGGCACGCCCATTACCGATTTCACAAATAAGTCTCTGGAAACCCGCATCAGCCTTGCACATAAGAACTGGGACGGATGGGAAGGTAGCTGGGGCATGCAAACAGAGAGCATCCGTTTCTCTGCCTTATCTGCCAGCACAGGTCGCTCCGATACCGTACCAACGACAAAGTCCACATCCTTCGCCCTATTCGCGGTTGAGCAAAAAGCGTTTGGTGATGTGATGGCCAGTGCCGGCGCCCGTCTCGAGAACGTCAAACGCGATCCGGAAGCACAGTTCCAGCTACCAAGCCGCAGCTTCAATATCGGCTCTGCATCGGTCGGCGGTTTATGGCAATTCGCACCCGGCTATGGCATCGGTGCGACACTCTCGATGGCACAACGCGCACCATCGACCGAAGAACTGTATTCGAACGGTCCGCATGAATCGACGTCAACCTACGACATCGGCAGCAATACATTGAAAAAAGAAAGCTCGCGTAATCTGGAGTTGACCGCACAAAAAACGACCGGCCTGATCCGCTGGAAAATCAATGCATTCCTGAACAAGGTCAGCAATTATGTATATGGTCATAGCGATGGAACCAAGGTCGACGAGGCGGGCATCCCTGATGCCGACGCCGAATTCACCCGTCGCTATTGGTCCCAAGCGAACGCGACCATACGCGGTGGCGAAGCTGAAGTGAGCTACAACCAGCATGGTGAAGGTTTATCAGCACGCGCATTTGCCGATACATCCCGCGGCACACTCGACGACGCAGGCAATCTGCCCCTGCAACCGGCAACACGTTTTGGCACCGATCTGGCATATAAAATGGGCGCGTGGAATGGTGGCCTGAATGTCTTGCGTGCACAAAGCCAAGACCGGCTCGCGAGTTTCGAGGATTATGTGACGCCAGGTTATACCAAGCTTGATGCCAGCCTGACCTACACACATGCCTACAATAATAGCCAGCTCACCTGGTTTTTATTGGCGAAAAATCTCTTGAATCAAGATATCCGTCTTGCGACATCGGTATTAAAAGAAACCGTTCCTCAGCCGGGTCGTGGTGTCGTCGCCGGAGTCAGAGTGATGTTTTAAATGCAGGCCTTGTCAGGTAAGTAAATTACAAATCAGCAGGACACCGCCAACACAAAACGGTAAAAAAAGAGGGCAAATAAAGTCCTCTTTTTTTATTATTCAACAAATTTCAAAGACCTTACGCAAGCTTAAATGCAAAATTATTCTTGTCTGTTACAATTTTTGTAGAATTTTTTACATTTTCATTTGAGCAAAGCCGCTCCACAGCTAACAAAAGTTACATGTTTCAGACTATACTTTAGCTTCGCCAAATTGGTCGCGCGCCCATGACCAAGATTATTTTGTAATCCAAAGAAGCAGATAATAGTTTCAACTATTTATATTCAGGAATAACGTGGGGATTTTTTCGCTTTTCGGCAAGAAGAATGGTCAGCAGGAGAATGACTCCTCGCAGAAAACTTCTGCTAAAAAAACACGTTCAAAAAGCGGCAATACCGATATCGCGGTGCCTGCTGAGGACGAATTAGCGTCTCAATCCATCATGGCGCAACGCCATGTTGCACGTGCAACTGCCCGTAAAATTGATGCGATCGAATTTGAGATGTCGCGCGATATGGGTAAGACAAAAAGTCCGATCCCTCCTAAATCTGGGTCAGATGCTGCGAGTAAAAAAACAGCTAAAAGTATCGATGCTTCTACTGCAGAACATGTTACCGACTTCCAAAGTACTCTGCCTTTAGAAGGTCAATCTACCGACTACCTGCTAGATCAGCACACGGATGTGATGACAGTTGAACTGGCAGAAACCGAATCAGTTCCCTTGCTCGAAGAGGCAGCGATCCTCTTCGCCAGTGGTCAGAACGAAGTAGCAGCACAAATGCTACAGGCAGCAATACATAGCAACAATCTCGGCCAGGTAGAGCAAATCGGCTGGTATATGCTGTTTGATCTGTATCAGATCACCGGTAATCAGCAGCAGTTTGACAGTCTGTCGCTTGAATACGCGAGTAAATTCGAAACATCCCCACCAATCTGGCATGGTCCTGATGAAGCGGAAGCAGACACAGAAAACGAGGCTGACCAAACCACGGCCAATCTGTCTTTCCCAGCAAGCCTGGATGCGAATATCGTCAAGGTATTAGCCCGCTTGCAACAGATGAGCCTGAAAAGTCAAAGTCTGAAACTTGATTTCACCCGTGTAAAAGAAGTGGATCCAGTTGGTTGCGGCTTATTGCTACGGGCGATTAAGAATCTGAAAAAAACCAAGCATGATCTGATGCTTGTGGCTGCGCAAGATCTGGCAGACAACATACGCGCGATCTTGCAAGTGGGTCGTCGTGACGAAACTGAAGCGCCATGGCTGCTGCTACTGGAAATCCTGCAATTGCTCCATTTCGAACAAGCGTTTGAAGAGGTTAGCATGGATTACTGTATTACATTCGAAGTGTCTCCTCCCTCATTTGAAGCACCGATCAATAAAGTCACCACCTCCCTGCCAGATATCCGGATAGAAACACTTCAGCCCTCAAACCGTTTCATGATGCCTGCTGTGATTGACGGTAAAACCGATATTCTGATCAATCGTATCGCCGACCACGCCAAAACTTTCCATAACCCCCTGATTCTTGACTGCTCCAAACTTGAGCGGGTGGAATTCGGCGCATCTGCGCAACTGCTCAACGGTTTAGTGCCACTATCCGCAGCACGCGACACCCATATCCAGTTTGTCGAAGTTAACTATCTCGTCATGGCGCTGTTCAATGCAATGGGCCTGAAAAACGTTGCCACTATTTTCCCGCGCAAACGTTAATTCCACACAGCGCTCTACTTCTGTCCTATCTTGTAATTTTGGGGATGCGCCCCATTTTTCAGTACAGGCTAAGGTCAATGTGTCGCGCAACTGCGTTTTGCAGATTAAGTGACATTGAAACTTGATACGAAATCAACTACATCGAAATAATCGGATACTGATTGAAGCGCAGAATGCTTGTCTTTATTCTTGCGTTTAGGCTCTTAATCAGACAGATGCCGCTGTAATTTACGCACATATAGCAAGTAACATCATCATTGAGGATCACATGGAACAATTCCACGGCACGACTATTTTGTCGGTACGACGCGGCAATCTGGTCGCACTAGGCGGCGACGGTCAGGTCACTTTAGGCAACATCGTCATGAAGGGTACTGCACGCAAAGTACGCAAGCTGTATCACAACAAAGTACTGGCAGGATTTGCCGGTGGAACGGCTGACGCCTTCACACTGATTGAACGTTTCGAAGCGAAACTGGAAAAGCATCAAGGGCATCTGATGCGCGCATCCGTAGAGCTCGCCAAGGACTGGCGTACCGACCGCATGCTGCGTCGCCTGGAGGCGATGCTGCTGGTAGCGGACAGAGAAACTACTCTGGTCATAACCGGCAATGGCGATGTATTAGAGCCCACTGACGGCATCGGCGCGATTGGCTCAGGCGGCACCTTTGCTCAGTCAGCGGCCAAAGCGCTGCAAGAAAATACCGATTTATCGCCGATAGAAATTGTCAAAAAATCGCTCACCATCGCAGGCGAATTATGTATCTACACCAATTTGTCGCACACGATAGAAACCTTAGAATAAGCCTGGACTAGCGCTATGAACATGACTCCCCAAGAAATCGTTTCTGAACTCGACAAACATGTGGTCGGCCAGGGCCGCGCCAAACGCGCCGTCGCCATTGCACTGCGCAACCGCTGGCGCAGACAGCAAGTGCCAGAGCCGCTCCGTCACGAAATTACGCCAAAAAACATTCTGATGATAGGCCCTACAGGTGTCGGTAAAACCGAAATCGCCCGCCGGCTGGCAAAACTTGCCGATGCCCCCTTCATCAAAATTGAAGCGACTAAATTTACGGAAGTTGGCTACGTCGGTCGCGACGTCGATACGATTATTCGCGACTTAGTGGATATCGGCATTAAACAGACCCGCGAAGCAGCAACGCGCAAGGTGCGCGCCCGCGCTGAAGATGCCGCAGAAGACAGAATCCTCGATATCCTGTTGCCGCCATCACGTGATTTTGGCTTTACCCCGAATGCCGATAGTGCAGCCAATACGGGCGATGCTGAGTCTGCAAGCAATGACAAAGCCGTCGACAATCCGACCCGTCAAACCTTTCGCAAACGCCTGCGTGAAGGTGCCTTAGACGACAAGGAAATTGATATCGATCTCAATGAGCCAGCGCCGCAAATGGAGATCATGGCACCGCCTGGCATGGAGGAGATGACAGAGCAGATCAAATCCATGTTTTCCGGAGTGGGCAGCGGCCGCAAAAAATCCCGTAAGCTGAAAATCAAAGAAGCGCTGAAACTCTTGATCGAAGAAGAGGCTGGCAAGCTAGTCAACGAAGACGAGCTAAAGCAACACGCGATCCAGAATGTCGAGCAAAACGGTATTGTGTTTCTTGATGAAATCGACAAAATCGCATCGCGCTCAGAAACTGGCGGCGCTGAAGTATCACGTGCTGGCGTGCAGCGCGATCTGCTGCCACTAGTCGAGGGAACCACCGTCAATACTAAGTACGGCATGATCAAAACCGATCATATTCTGTTCATTGCTTCTGGTGCCTTTCATCTGGCAAAACCGTCCGATCTGATCCCGGAATTGCAAGGTCGCTTTCCGATACGCGTCGAGCTGGAATCTCTGTCGATTGCTGATTTCGAACGTATCCTGACCAGCACCGATGCTTGTCTGACACGTCAATATCAAGCATTATTGGCAACCGAAGGCGTCACCGTAGAATTCAGTGACGAAGGGGTACAAAGGCTCGCGGGAATTGCTTTTTCCGTCAATGAAACAACCGAAAACATCGGCGCACGCCGGCTCTACACTGTGATGGAAAAACTGCTGGAAGAAATCTCTTTCGACGCCCATCAGAACTCGGGCAGTACCGTTGTGATTGATGCCGCCTATGTGGAGAGTAAGCTCGCCGCCTTATCGGTCGACGAAGACTTGTCCCGCTATGTTTTATAAGCTTTGTAAGCGCTTACAAACTATAAAACATAGCACTGAAAAATGATCGAAAAGGAAAGCAGCAATGGCTAATAAAACTTCAGGAACGCGCCAGAAACTGACTTTCCGCCTCGATCCGTCACAGACCAAACCACGCAACCCGGTAGCTGTCGCCGCCAAACAAAGAAGCGCAGGCAGTCACCAGAAATCGCCCTCCGCTCTGCGACAAGCGCATAAACTCGTCGTCAAAAAATTGCCTGTCGATGGAGAACAAGATTGATTTGGCCGAAAAATCAGTTACAGTGAGAACGTCGGAGTGAGTAAGCAAAGTAAGTGGCGTAAGTAATTTACCCGAGCTTGTTCGAGATGCAGTCCAGCCATGCCCTATGTAGTCCCCTCTCCAGTATCACTTTCGCAGAGAACATCAGGTGCAATCATGTCAGGAAGCAGGCGCAGAAAACAGCAGGTGCAACACCATATGTTCTTACGCCGTAAGGATATTCTTACGCGTTTTATGGTGGATCTGGGAACGCTTTATCTGTCTACGCTGGGTTTGAAAAAGACCCGCGAATTAATGAGACGGCAGCATGTGCCTGAAACCGTCATCATCCGGGTATTAAGCTTTCCGGGTTTTCGCCGTACGTATGGCCGCACCTGATTTATTAGGCGGCTTTATTGTTGCCCAAAACTTGTCTAACGGAGCTCTTGCTTGGCATCGCGTGCCAGTAAGCGCGCAATCATTTGCTGTGCAGGAACATCATCGAACAACACCCCTGCGACGGCATTTGTAATCGGCATTTCAATCCGCAAACTTTCTGCCAGATTTTTGACGGCTCTGGCACAACGCACACCTTCTGCGACATGCCCAAGCTCTTGCACAATCACCTCCAGCGACTTACCCTGGGCCAATGCCAGTCCGACTTTACGATTGCGGGAAAGATCGCCGGTGCAGGTTAAAATCAAGTCCCCGACACCGGTTAACCCCATCAACGTTTCCACATGTCCGCCTAGGGCAGCACCGAGCCGACTAATTTCAGCCAAGCCACGCGTCATTAAAGCAGCCCGGGCATTTAAACCCAGGCCAAGTCCGTCGGCGATGCCGGTGGCAATGGCTAAAATATTTTTAACAGCTCCACCGACTTCAACGCCGACCACATCATCACTGGAATACACGCGAATCGCGTTGCCGTGCACCGCATTAACGACGTGCTGACATAGCTCTGCGGAGCTGGACGCAATCGTCAGTGCACACGGCATACCTCTGGCAACTTCCTGAGCGAACGAAGGACCGGACAAGGCCCCTGCCAGCGTGTCATCGCCCAACACCTGACGTACTACCTGATGCGGCAATAATTGCGAACCTTCTTCAAATCCTTTACACAACCAAACCACATGCTTGGGATGATACGGGAGGCATTGCTGCAAAAGAGGTCGCAAACCCGCAACCGAAGTCGCAATAATCAACAAACCGTCGTCTGTACTTGCATGACTCATTGCTTGCTGAAAATCGTCACTTGCTTGCAATTGAGGCGGGAACGGGAAGCCTGCAAGATAAGTCTTGTTCTCACGCACGGCCTGCATCGCCTGCATGACATCAGCGTTACGCCCCCACAACTGCACCTGATGCCTGGCAGCTAAAGAAATCGCCAGGGCAGTCCCCCAGGCTCCTGCACCAAGTATGCTGATGTTCATAGTCTGACCTTCACAAGAAGTTGTTTCATAGTTGCTGATACCGGAACCGCCATTTTGCTGCGCACAGGTACGCCAATTCCCTATCTACTGATGGTATATCGTAACGGCTGACAGCATGATTTTTACATCGGAATCCATATACTCCACTTAGTATATTCACAGGCACTAATTTTTATATGCGGATGCAGATATATTTTTTAGTAAATGAGGGGGAGTATATAAAAAAGGACAGCTTCCTGTCCTTTTTTATGCGTGCCTTTTACTCTGCGCAATACCTGTTCCATCTGTCTTCCGTGCTTCTGACTTAGACGCCCCAGACTTCCGACACTTTGACATAACCGATCTGGCCATCACGATGTTTGACCTTGACCCAGCCAGCATTGACCGGCTCTGCCATTTCTAGCAACACATTCTTGTCTGCACTGAAAACTAGTGCGGAAGATTCGTCAGCAGTGGCACGGACTTTCGCATTCGCTACACGCACGACCACATTACGACGGGCAAGCAGTTCTTTGGACTCGACCCAACTGAGATCACCACCCATATCGCGCACCTTGCTCCAGGTGCCGTAGGTCAAAATTACTTCGACCGGCATACCACGTGGCGCAACATAGACCTTGCTGCCTTTGGCAGACGGCGCGTCATACAAAATGACTGGCGAAGCACCAATCGACTTGAAATCGAGAGCGAGCGCAGCACCTGACACCGATGTCAGGGCAAGCACTACAGATAAAACCAGAGAACGACGCATAGTAGTTTCCACTTAATCCCCCGCCAGCACAATGGCTGACAGGGTAATCATCAAGAATGACAATTAGTGAGTGGTTGCTGGCGTTTCAGTACCGGCATCTGCTGCGAGTTTGGCTTGTTGCTCAGCCAAAGATTGCAGACGTTGATGGTAGAAAGCTTCAAAATTGATTTCTGACAAATGCACTGGCGGGAAACCAGCACGGGAAATCACATCAGCGATGTTGGAACGCAGGTATGGATAAATGATATTCGGGCAACCGATACCGAGCAATGGATCGAGTTGATCCGCAGGGATATTACGCGCTTCGAAAATACCCGCTTGCTTGCCTTCAACCAGGAAAGCAACTTTGTCTTTGATTTTCGCTGTCACTGTCACAGTCACAGTGGACTCAACGATGCCTTCAGCGAGCGGCTCAGCAGTCACATCCAATGCAACTTCGATCGTCGGTGCTTCTTGTTCCAGAAAAATCGCTGGAGAGTTTGGCTGTTCAAGCGACAAATCTTTCAGATAAACGCGTTGAATTTGAAATACGGGCTGCAGATTTTCGTCAGACATGTGAGACTTTCTAAAAATTCTAAAAGATTAATAATGAACAGCGAGATGGCAAGATGTGGCTGTTTTCAGCCATTTCAAGATCACGGCGCATTATTCTATCAAGTCAAAGACAAAATCAGCAAAAATCCTCAAATTAGTGGGATTTTTGCTGATTTTATTTGATTTCCGGCAAGCAAACCCCGAGCAAAAGCTGCCAGTTAAGCCGGATTCAGCAGCGCATCGAGTTTACCAGCCCTGTCTAATGCAGACAAATCGTCAAAACCACCGACATGCGTTTCGCCGATATAAATTTGCGGCACGGTACGACGACCGGTCTTTTGCATCATATCATCACGAATCACCGGATCCAGGTCGACACGGATTTTTTCAATCTCTTCAACACCCTTGGATTTCAGCAGGCGTTCTGCCATGGTGCAATAAGGACAAACTGCGGTGCTATACATTAGGACATGCGCTGTCATGTTGTTCTCCTGCGCTAAATAACTTAATAACTGAATTACCGGATTATTTTACTGTTGGCAGACCTTGCGACTTCCAAGCCGCAACGCCCCCCTCAAGACTGACCACCTGTTCAAAGCCTGCTTTATTCAGAACACCAGTAGCGGTCGCAGAGCGGATACCACGCTCACAGACTGTAATGATGGTAGCGCTTTTTGATTTTTCCAGCTCTTTCAAGCGGTTTGGCAATTCAGCAAGAGGAATATTTTTTGCGTTTTGTAAATGACCTGTCGCAAACTCAGCCGCATCGCGTACGTCAAGAACGACGGTCTTGCCTTGATTGATCAATTGGGTTGCCTGCAGTTGTGTGACCTTCGCGCCACGTCTCTGTAGCGCGGGAAAAAGCAATGCTCCGCCAGAAACCAGGGCGAGGCCAATAATCCAGATGTTATCAATAAAGAATTTCACAGTGTTCCAATGATGAGTTAATTGTTATAAACGGTAATAAGTAGCAGTAAAGTATCTGTAACGAACGCCGCCATTATAAAATAGATGCTGCAATAGCGACTGACTCCCTCAAATTCACAACAATTTCACGTAAATCATGTACAAAATCGTTTTGATGCGCCACGGCGAATCCACCTGGAATCTCGATAACCGCTTTACTGGCTGGACCGATGTTGATCTAACGGAGAAAGGCGTAGCCGAAGCACGTCAGGCCGGACAGGTTCTTAAAGAAGCTGGTTTCACTTTTGATCTGGCATTCACCTCCGTATTGAAACGCGCCATCCGCACGCTCTGGGGCACCCTAGATGAAATGGATTTGATGTGGCTGCCGGTAGTACATGACTGGCGCCTCAATGAGCGTCATTACGGCGCGTTGCAAGGCTTGAACAAAGCGGAAACCGCCGCCCAGTATGGTGATGAGCAGGTGTTGGTATGGCGTCGCAGCTACGATACGCCGCCGAATGCCTTAACTGAAAACGATCCACGTGCTTCATTCAATGACCCGCGTTACGCTGGTTTGTCCCGCGCACAAATTCCACTCACAGAATGCCTGAAAGACACCGTAGAACGCGTCATGCCAGCGTGGGAAGATACGATTGCACCAGCAATCCGTTCCGGCAAACGCATCATCATCAGTGCTCACGGCAATAGTTTGCGCGCTTTGATCAAAATGCTGGATGGCATCAGCGATGCCGATATTGTTGGCCTGAATATTCCAAACGGTCAGCCGCTGGTGTATGAATTAGATGCTGATCTGAAGCCCATCAAACATTATTACCTTGGCGACCAGTCCGCTATCGAAGCGGCGTTGCAAGCCGTTGCCAGCCAAGGAAAATCCAAATAAGTATCTTGATGCATCAAGCCGTAACGGGTGCTTTTCAACAAAGTACTCACCACACACCATCGCATGTAGTGTCCTTAGCGTCACGACTATGTGCGATGGTCTGTCATGCTGCGATTGTGCTGACAATCAGCTTAACGGCATCGCATATCGCCCATGCGGCCTCCACTGCGCGCGCCACGCAAAAAAATCAGGCCGAAGCACAACGCGCCGAACTTCAGCAAAAACTGAAGACGCTCAAAACCGATATCAATAAAACGGAAAACGCCAAAGACAAAGCCAGCGATGCTTTAGCGGCATCCGAGCAGGCGATCTCAGAGGCGAATCGTTCTTTACGTGATTTAAAAATCGAGCAGGGCGACACAGAAGCACGTTTACAAAAACTATTAGACGAACAAAAGCGGCTCAGTGCCAAGGTAGATCAGCAGAAGAAACAGCTTTCCGATTTTTTGCGTCACCAGTACATGCGTGGCGATAGTGACCGTATCAAATTATTACTCTCTGGCGACAATCCGAATCGCATCAACCGCGACTTGCAATACATGGGCTATGTCTCGCAAACCCAGGCCAAAATGATAGAAGGCTTGCGTGTCAGCCTGGCTGCAGTGGAAAAGAATGCGAGGGATGAGCAGGAAGCCAAAGACGAATTAGATGAAATCGCGCAAGAAGAACTCACGCATAAAAATGCGCTCGAATCAGAAAAGAAAAAGCGCAGCACCCTGCTCGCCCAGTTAGCAGACAAATTGCACGCGCAGAAGAAAGAAGCGGATAGCCTGCAAAAAGATGAGCAGCGTCTGGGTAATCTGGTGTCGCGCCTGAATAAACTAATCGAGGAACAAATCAAGGCAGAGCAAGCACGAGCTGCCCAGATTGAGAAACAACGCCTGGAAAAACTCGCCGCAGAAAAAGAACAGCGTGACAGAGCGGCCAAAGACAAGGCGCTCGTAAATCAAGGTAAAAAATCAGGCAAAGCAAGCAACCCTAATGCGATTGACGCCGATGAGCCACCGGCAAAATCCTTCGCCAAGAACGAGCAAACGCCCACACCCAATAATTTTGAAGGGGAGTTCAGCAAGCTCAAAGGGCAGTTACGCCTCCCTGTCAAAGGTGATCTCATCGCCAGATTTGGCAGTAAACGAGGCGATGGCCCTAGCTGGAAAGGTCTTTTTATTAAGACCAATGAAGGCGCTGAGATCAAGGCAATTGCAGCGGGACGAGTCATTTTTGCCGAATGGCTGCGCGGCTTTGGCAATATGATCATTGTGGATCACGGCAGCCGTTACTGGAGCCTGTATGGCAACAATCAGTCGGTTTTCAAGCATGTCGGCGATGTCGTCAAGGCCGGCGACACGATTGCCAGTGCGGGTAATAGCGGCGGCAATGAAGAATCAGGTTTATACTTTGAGCTCAGATATCAAGAGCGCGTATTCGACCCGTTAACCTGGGTAACAATTAAGTGAGATGTGAGTTATAAAACATGGGCAGCAAAATTAAGAACTTTGGTTTAATCAGTTTGGGCATGATCGCCGGTGTCGCTGCGTCAGTGCAATTTTCTGCGTTGGCGCAAAAAAGTGCCGGCACGCCTTTACCGGTTGAAGAGCTGCGTCAGCTGGCCGACGTGTTTGGTCTGATCAAATCGGATTATGTGGAGCCGGTAGAAGATAATAAACTGCTGACCGAAGCCATTTCAGGCATGGTCGCCTCACTTGATCCACATTCAGCTTATCTGGATAAAAAAGCCTACGCAGAACTGCGCGAAGGCACACAGGGCAAGTTTGTCGGCCTCGGGATCGAAGTCGGGATGGAAGACGGCTATGTCAAAATCATTTCCCCCATCGAAGATTCTCCCGCCTATCGCGCCGGTGTCAAAGCAGGCGACCTGATTACCCGCCTTGACTCTCAACCGGTCAAAGGTCTGTCGCTGGACGAAGCCGTCAAAAAAATGCGCGGTGAACCGAATACCAAAATCACCCTGACGCTAGCACGCAAGACGGAAGACAAGCCTATCGTCGTCACCATCACCCGCGAACTGATCAAGCAGCAAAGCGTCAAAGCGAAACTCATCGAGCCTGGTTACGCGTGGTTGCGCATCGCGCAATTCCAGGAACCGACGGTCGAGGACATGGCGAAAAAAATCCAGACACTGTACGCGCAGGATCCGAATATCAAAGGTCTGGTCTTAGATTTACGCAATGATCCCGGCGGTGTATTGCCAGGTGCTATCGGCGTCTCTGCTGCGTTTCTGCCAAAAGACGTAGTCGTGGTATCAACAAACGGCCAGCTGCCAGATTCCAAAGCGACGTATTACGCTAAGCGCGAAAATTATGCTAACCGTGCTGTCGGCGATCCGCTCAGCAAGTTACCTGAAGCGATCAAAAATGTACCGATGGTAGTGCTGATTAATACCGGCTCCGCATCGGCATCCGAGATCGTCGCAGGGGCATTGCAAGACTACAAGCGTGCAACCATTATCGGTACCCAGAGCTTTGGCAAGGGATCGGTGCAAACCATCCGTCAACTGTCTGCCGATACCGCAGTCAAACTGACGACGGCACGCTATTACACACCGAACGGGCGCTCTATCCAGGCGAAAGGTATCGTGCCAGATCTGAACGTTGAGGAAACTGCCGATGGAGATGGATTCAATAGCCTGCGTACACGTGAAGCCGATTTACAAAAACATCTGACGAACGATAAAGAAGCTGAGCAAACCAATAAAGGCAAAGTCGATGAACTCGAAGAGGAGCAAAGACTGATTGCAATGGCAAAGAAAAGTAAGCCGCTCGAATACGGTAGCAAAGATGACTTTCAGCTGGCGCAAGCTTTAAATCACTTGAAGGGTTTACCCGTCAAAGTCACCAAAGCCGAAGCGAAAGAAGAGATGAAGGATGAGGCCGATACCAAGTCAGATGGCAAATCGGACAGCAAGAAAAAATAACCGAAAACTGGAATTAAATCAGGCCTGACAAGGTTGATTAAGCTGTCAGACCGGATGGAGCTGACTTAAGGCTCGTTAAAAGACCGCAACTGATGCGGTCTTTTTTTATCTGCGTCCCATGCATTCTTATTCCGCTTACAATACCTGGCAAGTTACGCAGTACACTTTTCCAAAGCCAGAGAATCCCATATGGACGACCACCAGCTATTACGTTATTCGCGGCATATCCTGCTCGATCAGATTGGGATCGAGGGGCAAGAAAAAATCCAGGCAGCTCATGCCTTAATTATCGGTGCAGGCGGTCTAGGTTCGCCTGCGGCCTTGTATCTCGCCAGTGCTGGCGTCGGTACCATCACACTGGTAGATCACGATACCGTCGATCTGACTAACTTACAGCGGCAAATCGTGCATAGTACTGCACGCATCGGCCAGGCCAAAGTAAGCTCGGCAAAACAAACGCTGGATGCCATTAATCCCGAGATCAATATCGTCGCTCTGCAGGAGAAAGCCAGCGATGAACGTCTGTACGAATTAGTTCAGTCCGCCAGTATTGTGCTCGATTGCTGCGACAACTTTAGTACGCGCCAAGCAGTCAATCAGGCCTGTGTCACGGCGGGTGTTCCGCTGATCTCTGGTGCGGCAATCCGCTTCGACGGGCAGATTAGTGTGTTCGATACGCGCGACGCTACATCACCTTGCTATGCCTGCCTGTTCCCGCCAGACCAGGCGTTTGAAGAAGTCATGTGCTCAACCATGGGCGTGTTCGCTCCCTTAGTCGGCATCATCGGCAGCATGCAGGCCGCTGAAGCCTTAAAAGTAGTCATGGGGATAGGACAGGCATTGACCGGTCGTTTGCTTCTGCTCGATGCCCAAAACATGGAGTGGACACCGATCCGCATCACCCGCAATCCACTGTGTCCAGTATGCGCTCAGCGCCACCATACACGATGATATCAAACTGATGTAATGCTCACGACCTCATGCAACGGTGAGAACGGCAAAGACCCTTTATTCAGCCGATCCGGTCGACCTAGCCTCTTTTGACGAGGACATGCAGCGCAGATTTGCATACCGTGTTTGCACCTGTTATTATTTGCTTTTAGACAATTAATATTTTGTTAGCGTTTATCCTTATCTGTATCACCACTATTATTGGTAATGGCGCGCCAACACAATCAAACCAGCCGTTTGCACATCCCATGCTGAATATCGTCAAAAACGAAATCAGGTCTTTATTCAAGATCCGCAAAGAACGGATGCTACCGCCACCGGGTAACATGCCCACTTTTGGCAGCACCATCGTCCTGCATCGTTTAAAAATTCAATTGCGCATGACTCTGGAGCCAGAGCAATGGGAATGGCTAACCTTAAAAGGCTGGCGCACGCAAGACATGCGCAAAAATCGCCGCAAGTATTTTAAAGTTCCGAGCAAAGCCGTCGCACGTCTGCTGCATGCCGCGCCTGAAGAGCGTGAAGATATTTATCAGCGTATCGTGACGTATGAATTTGATGAGAGTCATCTGATCTGAACCTCACGACCGCGGTCCGTCGTTACTAAGAGAGGCAGCTCTCCAGCACCTTTTCTGCGTCCTGTCTTAACTAACAGACTGACTATAATTCATCATCACTAAAAAGTATCTGCCCCCCCTCGGTTGTCTGGAAACCCTGACGACGTGTGTTACTTCCTTCCTTCATCACTAGCTATCTCGCTAGTTGGGCATCATCATCTTCCGTTTTAGCAAAGATTGGCTCCAAAAGGACCCCAGCACGACTAATTGCACTACTTTATGTCGTTGGATTACGCTTAACTTGATTGTAGGGCCCGCCAATTTCGACAATATTGATGAACCCCGATATTTAAAAAATATTTAAAAACTAGTGTAAGTAATTCTGGTTTGCGTACGACTGATGCTCAAGTTCAAGCAAAGAACAACAAATAACTCTTTGTGATGAACTTGAAGGTTCAATCCTTGACCGGTAATTTTTACTCATCAACAATTTATTTTTCGGAGAACACATCATGAAACAAACTATCCAAACTGGCGCCCTGATCGCTGCTGCCGCTGCTGCTATGGCATTGTCCGGTGCGTCTTTCGCTGCGACAGCAACTGTCAGTGCTGGCGATAAAGTACATTGTGCTGGCATCAACAGCTGCAAAGGCACCAGCGATTGCAAAACAGCGGAGAACGCTTGTAAAGGCCAGAACTCTTGCAAAGGCCACGGCTTCGTTGCAACAAAAGCAGGTGAATGCCTGGCGAAGAACGGCAAGATCGTTGATCTGGATAAATAATCCACAAGTCCGTCTGTCATGCGCTTGCTCTGGTCATTCCGGACAAGCGCAATTTTTTTAAGTGATTAAAAATGAGTATGCCCATCGCTTCACCAGGTTTCGGTCTGGGATTACGCACCGATCATTACCATGAAATTCTGGCAGCACCACAGGCAGTAGACTGGTTTGAAATCCTGTCTGAAAATTACATGGTACCGGGAGGTAAACCGCTCGCGATGCTGGATGCCGTACGACGTGATTATCCTATGGTGATGCACGGTGTATCGATGTCGATAGGCTCAGCTCAAGGACCGGATCCAGACTATTTGCGTGACTTAAAAAAATTGATACAACGCGTTCAGCCAATGTGGGTTTCTGACCATATTTGCTGGACTGGTGTACATGGTAAAAATCTGCACGATCTGTTTCCTCTGCCCTATAACGAAGAGACGATCAATATTCTTGTAAAGAATATCCGGCGCGTACAAGATGTGCTGGAACGTCCGCTTGTATTGGAAAACGTCTCCAGTTATCTCTCTTTTCAGAGCGACACGATGAGTGAGTGGGAATTCGTGGCCGCTGTGGCAGAAGAGTCGGACAGTCTGATTTTGCTCGATGTCAACAATATCTATGTCAGCAGCGTCAATCATGGTTTTGATCCATTGACTTATCTCAATGCAATTCCCGTGCGGCGGGTACAGCAAATCCATCTGGCTGGCCATCATGATCACGGCACCCATATCATCGATACGCATGATCATCCGGTCGCCGATCCGGTATGGGCTTTATACGAACAGGCTTTGCGCCGTTTCGGTAACATCGCCAGCATGATAGAGCGTGACGATCATATTCCACCTCTGGCAGATCTGGTGTCTGAACTGGCGATTGCGCGTCAGATTGCCCGGTGTGTCTCGGAAGAACAATGTCTGCTGGCTAAATCAGCTCCTTCACAGCCTGCATACCCTGCTCACCATCAATACCATCAAGCCATGCCGGAGACTTCGACATGATGCCGCTTTCCGCACTGGGCAAACTGCAAGCTGAATTTCAAGATGCGATTCTTGGTCTCAATACGCCGGCCAGCATACTGCCTCACATAGGCAATCAATCTGGGCTAGCGACGGAAGAGCGACTTGCCATTTATTTCGATGGCTATCGTTTGCGCTTATGCGAAGCAATGTCCAGCGCGTTTGATAAAACCCGTGCCTATCTCGGTGACGAATTATTTGATCAGGCATGCCGTGTTTATATTCAGGGGCACCCATCCCAATCGCGCAATTTGCGCTGGTATGGCGCTGATTTTCCTGCGTTTTGCCAGGTCTTCTTTTCCGACTATCCCCTGGTTGCCGAACTTGCCGGATTTGAATGGTATTTAAGCCTGGCGTTTGATGCAGAAGATCAGCCCGTGCTAAGCATCGATAACCTAGGTTTGATAGCGCCGCATGCATGGGAAAGCATAGGATTTAGTTGTCAGGCATCGCAACACTTTTTGCACAGCCAGTGGAATTCGGTGACAACCTGGCTGGCGCTGAGCGAAGAACAAACTCCGCCAGCACCGCAGCGATCTGAGGACACGGTTATCTGGCTGATCTGGCGCAGAGAGTTGCAAGCGCATTTCCGCTCGGTCTCGCCGGCAGAACACCAGGCGCTGCAGTCACTCAGTGCCGGAAAAAGTTTTGCCGATGTGTGTGCCGGGGCGGCCGAACATAACCCGGAAAGCACCGTACAAATTGCAGGCTGGCTGCATACTTGGCTTAACGAAGGACTACTCTCAGGGATAACCTGATCTGCTGATGCCATCATTGCGCCTGACCTTGGCCAAACAACGGGAGCGGAGCCAGATGCTACAATCTGGCTCCGCTGTTTCCTGCCTTCGACCATGCCCCTCTCAGATCTGATCAAACTCATTCTCCTTGCTGCAATCTGGGGAGGATCATTTATTTTTATGCGTGTCGCGGTACCGGAATTAGGGGTTGTAGTGACAGCGAGTTTGCGCGTGACAATCGCTGGTCTTGCCTTGCTGGGTTTTGTGCGGCTGCAATCCGTTCCCATGTTATGGAGGGAGAACGTAAAATCGTATGCCATCGTCGGATTTTTCTCTGCAGCGTTTCCATTTTCCTGCTTCTCTTACGCATCACAGTTTTTGCCGACTGCATACTCAGCAGTGTTAAATGCCACTGCACCTCTATTCGGGGCTTTATTTTCCATCATCTGGCTAGCAGACCGTCTGACAATACGTAAGCTGACTGGTTTATTGCTGGGTATTATCGGCGTGGCCGTTCTGGTTGGCGCAGGTGCACTGGATTTAAATCCACAGACACTCAGCGGCGCTCTGGCATGCCTGTCTGCCGCAGCCTCCTATGCGATCTCCAGTATTTTGATGAAAAAGATGGGGCAGAATAAAACTGCTACCAACACCCCATCAACAGGCATTCATCCATATGCAATGGCATGCGGATCCATGCTAATGGGAGGCTTGATACTGGCACCGGCAGTACCGTTCTCGCTACCGCATCAAATCCCCTCAGTCACTGCGATTGTGTGCATGCTCTCACTCGCATTGCTGGCAACTGGCGTGGCGCAAGCGATTTTCATTCCGCTAATTAGTCGTATTGGCCCTACCAAGGCAATGACCGTGACATTCCTAATTCCAATGTTCAGTATGTTGTGGGGTTATTTATTTCTACAGGAAACCGTCAGCACGTCGACCATTTTAGGTACCACCATCGTACTCTGTGCAATGGGTTTAATTTTGCACACTCGGCCATCAGTACCCGTATCGGCGAAAACTTAAGTCGACATAGTTGGAGTCCCCTGCATGCGCAATGCAGGACGTAAATTTTGTTCAACAAAGTCGGCGCACTGCGGTGCAGGTAAAGGCTTGCTGAACAAAAATCCCTGTCCGTAAGTGCAATCTAGCCCCCGTAAAAATTCTGCCTGCTCCCGGGTCTCGATACCTTCCGCGACAACCCGCATATCCATATGATTTGACAGCGAGACGATCGCCTGTGCAATCGCGGCATCATCTTTATCATCAGGTAAATCTGAGACAAAACTCCGGTCGATTTTTAATTTGTGAATCGGAAAGCGTTTTAAGTAAGCCAGTGAGGAATAGCCTGTTCCAAAATCGTCGAGTGATAATTTAAAACCACGGCTGGACAAATCCGTCAAAATCGTCAGAGTCTCCGCCGTTTGCGACATCAGCATCGTCTCAGTCAATTCCAGCTCCAGCAAATGCGCCGGACAGTCATTTTCCCGGGCGATGCGCTCCACACTGTCGGCAAACCCGGGCTGACGAAACTGCCTTGCCGAGACATTCACCGCGACGAACAGAGGTCCGAATTGCTGTTCCCACCGGTTGATCTGCGCACAGGCTTGATGCAATACCCATTCGCCTATAGTCACGATCAATTGGCTCTCTTCGGCAATCGGAATAAATTCCGCAGGAGAGACAAAACCCAGACTCGGATGCTTCCAGCGTAATAAGGCTTCCATCCCCGCGACTTTATTGGTCGCCAGTTCCATGATCGGCTGGTAATACACTTCCAGCTCGGCATTTTCAATCGCCTTGCGCAAACCAGATTCAATCGTAAAGCGCTGTAAAGTACGCTTAGACATCGCAGGCTTCCACAGCTGGACATTGTTCTTGCCAAAGGCTTTCGCCTCATACATCGCCGCATCGGCCGAGCTGAGGAGGTCTTCAAATGTACTGACATGATCAGGCATCATCGCCACACCGATGGAGGCACCGACATTGAACTCATGGATCTCGCACAAAAATGACTGACTTAATAATGCCAATAATTTTTCCGCCAGACGCAAGGCATCATCGGTACTTTTAGGATTATCGAGTAGCACCGCAAATTCGTCGCCTCCTAGCCGCACAACCAGATCATTCGAGCGCAAGGTTTTTTGCAAGCGATCTGCCACGGCGATCAGTAACAGATCGCCTATGCGATGACCGAAGGTATCATTCACATATTTAAAGTTATCAATATCGATAAAGAGCAGGCCAAATTTGGCAGAATTTTTAGCTCGATGCTCCAACTCTCTGGTGCGGCGATTAAAGAAATGCCGGTTCGGCAATCCCGTCACACTATCGTAGTGCGCAATATGATCGAGTTGAATTTCTGCACGCTTACGTTCAACTAATTCCTTGCCGATTGCCATATCCCGCCGCTGGATCTGCTCAATCATGAAATTAAAACTTTCACCCAGCGTACCGATTTCATCATCGGTAGGAATCAAGGCGCGCTGATTGTAGTCATCTTTACCGGATACCTCCTGCATCAGTAAAACCAGCTGCTGAATAGGATTAAGAATACGGCGCAAATAACGTCTAAGTAACCGTCCTGCCAGCAATACCGCTGCCAGCGTCGCGAGTACGATCACCGTCACCAGCCCGGCTATCCTTTGATATGTCGCGGTCAAATCAACATGCATCTGCAGGGTACCGACCTGCTGCTCTTCTGCCATGACAGGCGTATTCACAACCAGATAGCGCGAATAAAAACGTGACTCGACGGTGTTCAAAGGGGTGGTTTCTGGTGCGTCACTGATCTGCCATGGCTGGTCAGGACTCACCGGACGAACATACGAAGCAAACAAAGTGGCATCCGGGTAGCGCAACTCACCGGCCAGAACATTTGTATCCTGCGCCAGCGCACGTACGACTTCCTGTGCCGCTTTTGCGTCTTTGAATAAAAACGCCGGGGCGCTGTTTTGTGCAATGACCTGGGCGACGATTTCGGTATTACGCAGCAGATCGGTGCGTGCCGTCATCCATAGGTAAGACACGATCAGCGCCACCGCAAAAAAAGACGCCAGACTGAAAGCCAGCAGATTCACCAGCATCAGCTTTTTTTCCAGCGTTTTTTTTATCATCGGCTTAGTCGTCATCGCTTTATCCATCATTTAACATTACGCGCGAGACGCAACAGCTTGGAACTCAGGGTCAATCCTGCCGTTTTTGCGACGTTTTGATTGACGTCAAACATGACGTTACTACCGTCCTGCACGATGACGATCATAACGTTCGGGTATTTCTCATCGATATGTGATGTTTCGGTCACAGTGAGAATGGCTTGCTGACTAATGGATGGCGCAATCCGGTTAAAGTTTTCTCTCTCTGCAGCAGGGATAAACAATAAATGGCAATTTTTAAGATCCGCGCTACTCACGGCACGGCGAATACGGATGGTTTTACCACGGATTCTTTTTTGTGCGGCTTTTTCTAAAAAACGTCCAAACGGATCTTTGCCGAATACGCAAAACTCCAGGGCCTCATCAGTGGATTCAGGCCAGTCAGTAAATAGCGCAAAATTATTCAGATAAACAGCCTTCAACGCGTATTCAGGCGCATCTGCAACGTCGTCAGCCAATGCCGGCGAGGCAATGCACAAAGGCAGCAATGCAGCCAAGGTGAGATAGTTCAAAAATTGCCTGCGCAATTTAAAACGCATAGTTCAATCCTAGTTGCCATTGTCGTCCATCGCCGGGCAAGGTGC
This sequence comes from Undibacterium sp. Xuan67W, assembly GCF_049340165.1. Taxonomy (NCBI): domain Bacteria; kingdom Pseudomonadati; phylum Pseudomonadota; class Betaproteobacteria; order Burkholderiales; family Oxalobacteraceae; genus Undibacterium; species Undibacterium sp. Xuan67W. Next base: position 185,609 of record NZ_JBMPPN010000002.1, on the reverse strand, counting down.
TGGTAGGTGCTTCGTCTGAGGCAGGATATAAAATCCGCCGGCCCAGTGCGTTTGCGACGCGTAGTTGCAGATCCAGACCATGCAATAATTTAGTGATATTCAGCGTCAGATTCAGCACTGATTGCGTGCCCATCGCAGTGCGTGTACCGCGCCAATCCAGCGTTCTCGGCCCCAGCGCATTGAACTCAAGTCCGCCGACCCAGTTGTCATTCCATAATGCACGGCTGGCGCGCAGCTTACTGATCCAGCGCGGACTGTTCCCCAGACTCATACCATTCATATCACCGCTACGATTAAAGGCAAGACTGGTATTGACGACCAGACCGTCCCCGGCACGCAAACGATGAAATAACTCGACGCCCTGCGCGGCAACGCTAGGATGATTTTGATATTGAAACAGACCGCCGCCCAGATCGACCTGACGTATCAGGTCGGACAAGCGATAATCGAACAGGGACAATCCCATTTCCTGACGCGAATTAATCTGATATTCCGCTATCGCCTCCAAGGTACGTATCGTCTCTGGCGCGAGTTTGGGATTCGCCAAATATACCTGATCGCGTGCATACGCAGATTCATAGGCATTCGCGGCGCGGTAAGCACGGCCACCCAGAAGCTTCAAGGTCAGGTCAGAACTCGGATTCCAGATCAAGGCAAGCCTAGGGCTCGTATGAAATCGGCTGTCGCTGTTTCTGTCCGTACGCAGACCTGCATTTAAACGCCAGTCGGGTAAAAAATTCCACTCATCCTGCAAGTAAAAACCATAGCGTTTTCCTGGTGTACTGATCGACAAAGGCGTATTCACCGAGGCACTGATATCGGCATTTTTTTGAATGGCATCAAGATCGCTTTGAAAATCAATTCCGGCAATCCATTTGTGGTCGTCCAATCCGGTGTACATGAGTCTGGCCTCACCAGAAAGCCAACTGCCTTTAGCCTCATCACGGTTAACATAGCTGCCAGCGACGGAGTCCTTGTAGGGTGCATCGCCCTGATAGGTAATACGCTGATAAGCGAAACGCGCATCAAACTGGGTCGTGGCCGTCAATGCCTTTTGATACGAACTCATCAGGCCATAACTGCTGTCGATCAAATGCAGGCGGCCATCATCAAAATTGCTGCCATACAGCGCGGAGGAGGGATGCACATCACGCCGGGCAGCCCAAGCAGACATGGCAAATCCGCCTTGCTTCAGTCCAGCAAATAGTCGCGTGACCGTCAGCATATCCAGACCATGTGTCATGCCATCGGGTGAAGGTTTGCCATTGCTGGTCAGCAGCCCGATTGCACCGGGATATTGCAGATCCTGTCCCAGCTTATCGGCACGGCTCACTGACATGATCAGATCAGGCATGTCGCTATCAGCCCGCCTGCTGGCGACTGCATGTAACTCGCGCCATCCATCGCTTTGCCATTGCATACCGGCACTCAGCGCGGGCAGGCTTTTGGCGCTGCGGGTCAATACATTGATCACGCCAAACATCGCATTGGCACCATAAATCGATGAACCAGGACCAGGTACATATTCGATCCTGTCGATCAGCCCCATGTCGACACGGAACTCATGCCCCAGATTGGCCTGGTCATATAAATTGTCATTTAGCGGCTGCCCATCCAGCAACAGCAAAAACCGCATGTTGTAGTCACCCGGCACCATAAAACCACGGGCACCGACAAAGGCAAACGCACGATCCGAACTCGCATACATACCCGGCAAACTGTCCAGAGCTTCGGCCAGTGTGCGCCAGCCGTGACGACGGATATCTTCTGCGCTGATGACCTGCACTGCCGAGGGCGCCTGACTCACGCTTTGCGCATACTTGGAGGCACTGCGCACCTGGACCTTCATCAGGTCTTCGAGCGACAGTTCATTGAGATCTTCTATGCTGGTACCCGCTGTGCTGGCAGCTTGTGCCGATGCGGGTTGTGAGGCAAAAGCAGAGGCAAATCCCGCAAGAAGGAAAAGAAGGGGCAAGCGGGACATGCAAGACTCTGCAACATTCATGGTGTTGTTCTCTGCCAGTTAGTGGAATTATATTACTCTAACAACTGGCTTTTTGCCAATTAAACAACACCAGTTTTATCTGTAAACAAATTTAATTTTTCGGATTGAGGTAAGAATTCAAGCCTTTTTTTGTTGCAATACAGATGACAGCAGTATCGATACCAATATACAACATTATTATTTCTTAGGCGAAAGAATTGTGCGGCCTAATGTATTTTCACTACATTGAGAAAATCGGGTCAGCCTGCATCACGCCTCGTAGGGAATTGCACAGAATAACCGCCTCGGCATCGCGTACGTCATCGATACACAGGTGCGCTTCGCTGGCCTTCCACTGCGGATCGTCGAGCAAGACGGCCCGCATGATGCCTGGCAATACGCCGTCGCTGAGTGGCGGAGTCAGCCATGTGCCATTTTTCCGGACGAACACATTGCTGCGCCCGCCCTCGGTTAAGTGCCCGTGCTGGTTGAAAAACAGCATATCAAATGCGCCTTGGCGCTCGGCGGCCTTCCAGGCCTGATCATAAACTTGGCGTACCGTCGTTTTATGGCGCAAAAACAGATCGTCGCTATGTGTAGAACCGCTTGCCAGCAGCACCTTCACACGCGCCGTCAACGGCAGTAGCGCAGCACTCTGTATATCCACCTGACCATCGGCCCGAAGTGCCAGACGCAGGCGGTGAGCGCCTTGTGGCGGCAAATTGGCCTGAAAGGCGCATAAAGACTGCGTGATTAGATCTTCATCAAATTTGAAACCAAGATAATCTGCCGACTGGCGCAGGCGCTGTAAATGCCGTGTCAGATGGCGACAGCCCTCGGCATGAGTGGCGTGCATAGTTTCAAACAGTTCGAATTCAGGCGCCAATCCACTCAGGAACCTGGCTTTTAACTGGCACTCTGCAAATTCCTCTCTGGCGACGCTGTCATGCACGATACCTGCGCCAACACCCATGACAGCAGGCCTTACAAACAAGCTATCCGATGCGGGTAAATGCAAAGTGCGTATTGGCACCGACAGGCAAAAATCGCCGAGATTGTGGGACGCTTGCGGTGGATCGAACCAGCCAATGGCGCCGGTATATAAGCCGCGCGGCGCTGTCTCCAGCTCACGCACGATCTGCATCGTTCTGCGCTTTGGTGCGCCGGTGATAGAGCCGCAGGGATACAGGGCCGATAAGACAGCATCAAGCCCAGTCCCTGCCAGCAACTCAGCATCAATGCTGGACGTCATTTGCAAGACGCTGGAAAACCGCCTGACCTCGAATAAAGCAGGTACCTTGACCGATCCGGGCACCGCGATACGTCCGAGATCATTGCGCAGCAAATCGACGATCATCAGATTCTCTGCACGATTTTTTACGTCCGCCGCTAGCGCCTCTGCCAACGCCGCATCCTGCACTTCATCGCCGGTCGCAGCAGCCGTACCCTTCATCGGCTTGGCATGCAAATGTCCGGCCTGATGACGGACAAAAAGCTCTGGCGAGAGTGACAATATTGCCTCGCCATCGGGCAGACAAATCAAGGCGCCATAAGGCACAGGCTGACGCTGGCGCAAACGACGATACAGATTCAGGGGCGAGCCATACACATCAAAATGCAAGCGATAGGTGTAATTCACCTGATAAGTATCTCCAGCTGCAATGTACGCACGCACCTGATCGATAGCCTTGGTGAATTGCGTCTCGTCTACGCTATTGCGCATACCGGCAACACCGGCAAGGCTGGCTAACTCGGAGCCTCTAGCCTCTGCCTCGGCTGTGGCCGACGCCTCCAGCAAATAATGAACCTGCGCTTGGCTCACGACCTCACAACGTGAGAATAACAAGATCCTGGATGGTATTTGCCGACCGCTCCACGAGTCGATGTCCTGCAAGGCAGCGCCAGTCTCATACGATAACAACGCGACCGCGTACCGCCCCTGCTGCAAAGCGACTTCTAGCTCTTGCCACAGCACATGCCAGGTTGCCGCGTCATAGCAGGTCAGCACCTCGATAAGGTCCGAATATAAACGTGACGAGGCGCTACCTTCCGGCGACTGCGCGTCATCAAGCAAGGCAAAACATGCAGGTGACTTGTGGGGCAAAAAAGACACTGATCATTCCAGACAAACGAGGATGCGCAGGAGTTTACTCGCAGACGCCATTCAGTGCATGAGTGATACGATTATTTTTATTGCAATAAAAATAACAAAATCTTATACTGACTTCAGTAAGAACAACACCACTCGCGCTTATTGGTCGATAATATCGTTCAAAATAACTCAAATAATAGACAAGATAATGCAAACAGCATTCCTCCGATTACCTCTCGCAAAAAAACTACTGCACGACAACCTGACCGCGATCACGATCGTACTGTCGTCCGTGCTAGTGTTGTTTCTACTTTTCTCGACTTACATGACGCAAAAAAACCTGCGTGCCGAGACTTTGTACAAAGCGAATGTACTAGCTGCCAATCTCGACGACAATTTGAGTATTGAATATCAGAAACAGGCACGCAAACTAATACTCAATGCAGGCACCGCAAGCAATGTTCTGAGCATCTACGTATTTGACAATAAAGGTGTGCCTCAGATTAGCTGGAACCGCATGTCACATTTTGTCAGGCCCGATCCTGCTGCGACCATTACGCCTGCCAACCACGCACAGACGAGTTTGCAATCGTCTTACCTGGCCGCCACCGTACCTGTCATGGATGGTGCGGAAATCATCGGCATGATTCAGATGCATGTGAGTCTGGAGTCGATTTATAAAGACTTCTGGCTGCACCTGGTCATGGGACTATTGTTGCTGATCGTCAGCACAGTCGCGAGTGTCTACCTGCTGACCGAACGCCAGATACAACGACTGGCGCCGATCATCGAACTATCCCGGGTCGCGGAGCAAGTCGCTAATTCAGAAGACTACACACTGCGCGTACAACATCCTGAGAGCAAGCAACTAGGCAGCCTGAGCCAGCATTTTAATAAAATTATGGCGCATATCGAAGTCTGGGAATCCGACATCCAAAGCGAAGCACATCAGCGTCGCGAAGCTGAACAACGGCTGTCGATTCTGGAAAATCACGATAGCCTGACCAAACTGCCAAACCGGCATTTCTTCCATCGTCTCCTGACGAATTGCGTAGAAGACGCGGTTGAATCGAATCAGCTAGCCGCACTGGCGTTTATCGATATCGACCATTTCAAGGCGCTGAACGATGCCTATGGCTATGATGCCGGCGACCTGATCATCACCACGATGGCGAATCGTCTGTGTAATGTGTTGCGCAATACTGATACGCTGTGCCGTGTCGATGGTGATGAGTTTGCCGCGATCTTACCGAATATCGGTAGTGTTGAGATGGCACAAATTTTATCCGAACGCCTGGTGCAGGCAGTGCGTGAACCGCTGATTGTCCGCGGCAAAAAACTGGTTATCACAGCCAGCGTCGGCGTGGCATGCTGCCCCATGCATGGCAAAGAGCAGCGCCTGTTTTTACACAATACGGATCTGGCCTTGAAAGAAGCAAAATTCTCGGGTACGAATACCTGGAGAATCTTTACGGCCCCCACCGGGAATCTGGTACCGGCTACCCCAGCAACACGCTTAGCTGTACAGTAGCCTGCTCGCCTGGCAATTGTTTAAAACCGGTTTTGGCGTAACGGTGCCAGCGCCCCATGATAAAACTCACCAGCAAATTAGCGCGCGGCAGGACTTCCGATTCCAGCGCGCTTCCTTGGGTGCTGGCGAGGCGCAATGACTGCTTGAAGGCGAGTTCAATCCGCTCGGCGAATTGATTCATGCGTAGCTGCAAGCGCTCATCTTCATTGACCAGAGCATCGCCAATTAGCACCCGCGTCATACCGGGATTACGCTCGGCAAAATTGAGTAACATCAGCGCAATTGCCTGTGCCTGCAAGATACCGTCCTCTTGTTGCTGACTGATCTGATTGATCAGGCCGAACACCGATCCCTCGATAAATTCAATCAGTCCTTCAAACATCTGCGCCTTGCTCGCAAAATGCCGGTACAAAGCCGCCTCGGATACGTCGAGCCGGGCCGCCAGAGCGGCTGTCGTGATTTTTTCACCCTTAGGATTTTCCAGCATTGCCGCCAGAGTTTGTAAGATCTGTAGCTTACGCTCACCAGGTTTCGTAGTTGCCATATTATTGATTTTTTAGAAGTGCGCTGAACATAAACGATGAACGTGATCGGGTAAGTCGAGTACTGATTTTACTTTGACATCGACGCAGGCATACATTTTTTTCTGCGACAAACTGTCGGCTGGCAAATACGCCGTCACCAGCACCGTACGCATCCCGATCTGCTTGGCGGCACGGAGATTACTCACCGTATCCTCAACCAATACACAGTCGCGCGGATGCACGCCTTGCCTCGCCAGCAGTTTTAGCAAATACGGCACCGAGGGTTTCGGCCGCAATTGCCCATGCACCCGCATGGCTTCAATCGGTATGTGCTCAGCAAAATGCCGGTGCAAACCCAGATGCCGCACGACCTCATGTGAATACTGTCGCGGTGCATTTGTGAGCAAAATTTTTCGCCCCGGCAAACGCTCTAACAAACGCCCCAATCCGCGTTCGGCGCGAATCATATCAGCTAGATGCTCAAAGCGATGCGCTTCGTGTAAAAAATGATCGGCTTTTACACCATGATGACGCACCAGTCCCATCAGGGTTGCACCATAGCGCTTCCAGTACAGCTGCCTTGCCGCATTGACGGTCTCCGCATCTGCCGGTGTAATGCCGTCGCCCAGCAGATCCGCCATAAACACATTCATGTTGTGCGTAATCGCAGGAAAAATCGCATGACTGGCATTATGCAAGGTGTTATCAAGATCAAACAACCAGAGCGGGGTGCGTTGCTTCATAGCGCCATCAAAGAGAAAAAGGGCGGATAACCGCCCTGTTTATTGGTTTAATTGACTGAATCAGTCTGATTATTATCGCTATACGACTACATACCCGCTATGCATGAACATGTTTTTCCGCATGCATGTTTTCTAAATGCGTGTTTTTCTGCACGATTTCTGGACGTTTAATGGCTGCGTATCATGGTACCAAAGGCCTGCTCGGTCAGTACTTCCAACAACAGGGAATGTTCGATCCGGCCATCGATAATATGCACCGTATTCACGCCAGATTTCGCCGCATCCAGTGCAGAAGAAATTTTTGGCAACATCCCGCCAGAAATAGTACCATCAGCGAACATCTCATCAATTTCACGCGCCGACAAATCCGTTACCAGATTACCTTGCTTGTCTTGTACACCGGCGATATTGGTCATCATGATCAGCTTTTCGGCCTTCAGGATTTCTGCAATTTTGCCTGCCACCACATCGGCATTGATATTGTATGCCTGACCGTCTACACCAAAGCCGATAGGTGAAATAATAGGAATAAATGCATCATCCTGCAAAGCCTTCACAACAGCAGGATTGATGGCATCGATCTCACCGACAAAACCGATATCGAGGAACTGGCCTGGTTTTTCCCGATCAGCCATCATCATTTTTTTGGCACGGATCAAACCACCATCTTTGCCAGTCAGGCCGACTGCCTGTCCACCGTAGTGATTGATCAGCATGACGATGTCCTGCTGCACTTCACCACCGAGTACCCACTCCACGACTTCCATGGTTTCTTCATCGGTGATGCGCATACCCTGGACAAAGGTGCCCTGCTTACCCATTTTTTTGAGTGCATTATCAATTTGCGGGCCACCGCCATGGACGACAACCGGATTCATCCCGACCAGTTTGAGCAAAATCACGTCACGCGCAAAACCATGCTTCAGGCGCTCTTCTGTCATGGCATTGCCACCGTATTTGACGACGATGGTTTTCCCGTGGAATTTACGGATGTATGGCAAGGCTTCTGCGAGAATCTCCGCCTTGATCTCAGGCGCAACACCTGCCAATTTATCGTCTGTAGACGCTGCTGTGTCGGTTACACTACTCATAATAAAAGTATCCTATATGCATGGAAGTTTCCCGAATTTTACAGGGAAAACTCCCTGCTCAGTCAGTGAGCTTAGGATTTACGCCGTCTCTCTTGTGAATACCACGAATAAATTTAAAAAATGACATCACTATCGTCTTTGCATCAACAACTGGAAGCCATGCGCCCAGTCTTGTTTCGCTTCGCGATGCTGCAACTACGCAATGACTCACAGGCAGAAGATGCGGTCCAGGAGGCTTTGCTGGCGGTTCTTGAAAAACCAGACAGTTTTGCCGGGCAATCTTCTTTACGCACCTACGTCACGGGCATATTGAAGTACAAGATTATCGATTGCCTGCGCGCGGCGAATAAAGAAGTCTGCCTGCAAATAGATGACGATGAGTCCGAAGCCGATTTAATCGACAGCCTGTTCACCAAAAACGGCCATACTCAGGAACCGCCCAAAGCCTGGGGCAATCCTGATGCCAGCCTGGAGCAAAAAGATTTTTTCCGGGTGCTTGAAGTCTGCCTGGAAAAATTACCCGCCAATACAGCACGGGTATTCATGATGCGCGAGTGGCTGGAATTAGAAACCGAAGAAATTTGTAAGGAATTGGCGCTGACCACGTCTAACCTGTGGGTGCTGCTCTATCGCGCCAGACTACGCTTACGTGAATGCCTGGATTTGAACTGGTTTGCGAATAAAACTTAGTACTTATTACAATAAAAACCGATCAATCATGCGATTACTTATTACCTGCAAACAAGCACATCAGATGGTGTCCGAAGGCTTAGACCGGCATCTCAGCCTGGGGGAGCGTGCGCGTCTGAAAATGCATTTATCCGTCTGCGATGGCTGCACCAATTTTAACGGGCAAATGCAATTGCTACGCCGCGCAATGCGCAAGCTGCCGCTACGGGATGACAGCAACGATCAGGACCATACGTCATGAGCATTTGTCCACGCTGCCAAGCTGTGTTCACCTGTGCCATGGCGGACAATACCGGCAAAGACTGCTGGTGCACAGCGATACCTCCTATCGCCTTTGAAAAATTACCCGATGGCAAACTGGAGATGGATGCACGCTGCTTCTGCCCCAGGTGTTTGCCGGAGTGGAAAGCGGAACGGGAAGCGCTGCAAAACCCGATATCCACAATTCAGTTACCATAGCGTTTTGATGACGTTTTGCATCGTCATCCAGCATCTCAGGCAAAAAGAAAAGAGAGAGGTCGATAATCCTCGTCAATTTGCCTGAAACAGACATCATCCCGGACACCCACTATGCCATCTGATCAGAAAACTGAACTCACTCCTGCTACTACAGCTGTTACTACGGCCGTTACTACGGCTCTTACTCCAGTTAGCGTCCCCATCTCGCAGCGTATCCGCGAACGCATTGTAGCCAGCAAAACACGTTATCACGCGAACGATAATATCGCCGCGTTTATCCAGCCTGGCGAACTGGATCAGTTGCTTGATGAAGTCGAAGAAAAACTCAAAGGTGTGTTGCAAAGTTTGGTCATTGATACTGATAGTGATCACAACACACAGGATACCGGTCGCCGTGTCGCCAAGATGTATCTGAATGAAATTTTTAAAGGCCGGTATGTCAGCATGCCACCAGTCACGGAATTCCCGAACGCATCACACCTGAATGAGCTGATGATCATCGGACCGATCACGGTACGCAGTGCCTGCTCGCATCACCTGTGCCCGATTATCGGCAAGGTCTGGATCGGCGTCATGCCGAACGAGCATTCGAACCTGATCGGCTTGTCAAAATACGCCAGGATCGCCGAATGGATCATGAGCCGACCGCAAATTCAGGAAGAAGCTGTAGTGCAGCTAGCCGACACCTTGCAAGAAAAAATGCAACCAGATGGTCTTGCCGTTGTGATGGAAGCAGACCATTTCTGCATGCACTGGCGCGGCGTCAAAGACATGGATGCCAAAATGATCAACAGCGTCATGCACGGATCTTTTTTAAAGGATCCGAATTTGCGCCGTGAATTTTTATCTCTGATCAAGCGTTAACCGGTAGCACAATACCGGTAATCTGTCTTTCCCACTACGCTCATACCAACTTAAAAGAGAACATCATGTTAGTCCGACTTTTATATGCCAGCCGTGCCATCGATAACCAGATGTGCGACATGATTCAAGGCATCATGCAGCAGTCGCGCGCGCACAATCCGGCTAACGGCATTACCGGCATTTTATGTCACAGCGATCACGTCTTTATGCAGGTATTAGAAGGCGGACGTGAAGCAGTCAATATCCTGTACGGTCATATATTGCGCGACCCGCGCCATACCGATGTGACGCTGCTGCATTACGAAGAAATCAATGAACGGCGCTATGCAGGATGGACCATGGGACAGGCGAATCTGGGGAAAATCAATCCATCGATTTTATTGAAATATTCGGCTTTGCCAGAACTTCATCCTCATCGTATGTCAGGGAAAAATTCTCTGGCCCTGATTGATGATCTGATGGCGACCGCGGCAATCGTCGGCCGCACGTAGACGCCATGTAGTGCCGGCCAAACCTGCTATGTAATCGAATAGGCAGAGTAACTCGCGGCGACTTTGTCCGGAATCGGGGCATCAATCGCCGCACAAATACAACGCAAGATGTCGGCGGAGTCGATACTCAATTGTTCACCAGCGGCGGCAAGCAGCAAGCGTATCAGGAATGGTTTGGCCAGCGGTGCCAGCTGGTTCAATTTATCCAGCGCTTGTTTGACTTCAAAATAATCCGGGCTTTCTGCCGCCACACTCGCTACATTCGCTGCACCCTCAGTACCTACCGCCGCACTAGCCGTCATCATCTGCATATCACCGGCACTCAGCCCCAGCTCCGGCATGCTATTCGCAGCGCGCAGGAAGATATCTCTGGCGGCAAAATCAGCAGCCTGTTTGCCTGAGGCAGTTTGAGCTACCAGTGACAATAATAAGGCCGCTTCTTTCTTTAGTTGAGTCAGTTGCGTGTAGCGTATCGGTACGGCACGTCCTGCCATTGGACCAAGCCTGCGCTCAAGTACCGTCTGCAGCACAAATTCTGCCTGTGTCATTTTCTGGTCAGCAGCAATAAGCTTGTGTACGTTGGACAAGACCAGACCCCTTTGCTCAGGCGATAATAATTTCAACGCAGGCATCGCCAAGTCAAGCAAAGGCAAGCGGACACTGCGAGGGAGACGGTCGACATGATCTTGCAACATCGTGGCCAGCGCACATTGCGACTGCGCTGATTGCTGCAATAGCTGTATCTGCGCGGCATAGCCCTGAGCTTCGCTACGGTCAAGCAACAAAGCGTAGACCAACGCGGCAGCTCCTGCAGGCTCACGTAAGTTGTTCAGCAACTCCGCAGGTAAACCTGGTTGGGGCTGAGATTGAGGTTGAGATTGGCTATGGTTACCAAAAGCGATAGCTGCGCTGCCCGTATCCGCACTGACATGACGGACCTCAGCGGCTCTGGCAGCCTGTGCGGATAAGACATTACGTGCACCGAAGCCATACATGCCCTCAGGCAAACCCGCATGTGAACCGGTTTCTACAATTTCGCTTGCATCAAGGAATTCAACACTCTTGCCATACACCCGACGCAAGCGCTCCTGCAAAGGCGGATGCGTCGCAAATAATCCATCCAGCAGATTCGGTCTGGCAGCGCCCAGGAACATATGCGAAAACTGTTCTGCATGCGGATTGTCGATGCGCGAGCCACAATCGTTCGTGCGCGTTAGTCCGCCAATTTTACGCAGCGCGCCGCCGATACCATCCGGGTTACGGGTGAACTGCACGGCGCTCGCATCTGCCAAAAATTCCCGCTGACGCGATACCGCTGATTTGATCAACCGTCCGAAAAATATCCCTACATAACCGACCACAAACAAGACGCCACCAACGACCAGCAGAATCATTTGTGCCGATGGCCCTTTTTCGTCACGGCTGCGCGATGAACCAAAACGCGCGCCCCAATACATCAGCTCCTGACCGAAAGTCGCAATCATCTGTATGCCAAACAGAACGCCGATCAGTTTGATATTCATGCGCATATCGCCGTTCAGGATATGACTAAACTCATGTCCGATCACACCTTGCAACTCATCACGGCTAAGACGCGACAAGGTGCCTCGCGTCACGGCGACTACCGCCTCATTCTGATGATAGCCCGCCGCAAATGCATTGATCGCATCCTCATGATCCATGATGTAGACGCGGGGACAGGCGATACCGGATGCCAGCGCCATTTCTTCGACGATATTCAGCAAGCGACGCTCTTGCAGATCCTGGGATGATGGCATCACCAGACGTCCGCCAGCCATCTCGGCAACCGCATCGCCGCCGTCACGCAGACGGAACATTTCAAATAAAGTACCGCCACCGATAAACAATAAAGTGAGGCCGGTATTTAAAAAGAAAAATCCACGGGGGTAATGATGCAGACCCGCGAAACGCTGACCACTGGACCAGATCCAGACCAATGCCAGGCTGAAGTTAACTGCGAGCACAATAGCAATCACCGCCAGAAAAAACAAAAATAGTAGTTTTTTACTTTGGCGGTGAGCCTGGTCTTGTTGCTCGAAAAAATCCATGCGGATTCAGGCAGCTAAAGAGAAATGGATCGCGATCAGAACGATACCTTCACTGCTTTACGTTCTTCTGCTGATTCAGTTGCCTGCAATAATTCGCCTGGTTTAAAACCGAACATATTGGCAATCACCGAACCCGGGAACTGCTCTATCGACGTGTTGTACTGCATCACGCTGTCGTTGTATGCCTGACGTGAAAAGGCAATTTTATTCTCGGTACCGGTCAGCTCTTCTGTGAGCTGCATCATGTTCTGGTTGGCCTTCAGATCGGGATAAGCTTCCGACAAGGCAAACATCTTTCCAAGGGATGCTGTCAGTGTACCCTCGGCTGCCGCCAGTTGCTGCACTGCTGCGGCATCAGAAGGGTCGCTCACGGCCTTGGTATTGGCGGTCACCGCCTGATTGCGTGCAGCGATTACCGCCTCTAAGGTCTCACGCTCATGCTTCATATAGCCTTTTGCGGTCTCGACCAGATTAGGGATCAGGTCATAACGGCGCTTGAGCTGCACGTCAATTTGTGCAAAAGAATTTTTAAAGCGATTACGCAAACTCACCAGACGGTTGTATGCACCGACTGCCCAGAAAGCGACCACTGCAATAATGACGATTAAAACGATGAGTGCTGACATATATTCCCCTGATAAAAAAGAGAGGCCGAATGATCAGCCTCGTACTTACCGTTACAGATAATTTATTGCACTGGTTCTTGTTTCTTCGGTGCTGCCTGCATTTCTTTTAATTCGGCTTCGGAGATGTATTCAAACACCTTGACGACTTTGCGTACGCCATTCACACCACGGGCAACCTCACCGGCCAGATTGCCTTCGCGCTGAGTGACGCGTCCCATCAGATAGACAGTACCAGCCTCAGTCACGACTTTAAATGCACTCGCGTATAAATCTTTCGTATCGACAAATGAGGCTTTGACCTTGGTCGTAATTAAAGCGTCGCTGGAACGTGCCGAATAATTCGACAATCCGGCAATCTGCAATTCATTCTGTACCGCCTGTACGCCTTCGATCGCACGCATCTCACGCTCAGCGTTCGCTCTGGTCTGTTCATCGGCGACTTCGCCGGTCAGTAAAGCGCGGCGGTTAAAGCTGCTGACATTGATATGCGCAGCATCGCCAAAAGTGCGCGACATGCGGATTTCGCCTTTGAGCGTGATCGACTTATCTTCTGTCTGCGCACCGAAAGTACGCCGGTCCGTCGCGGCAAACGTGCCGACAACCGCGCTGCCTACCATCATTTCTACGCAGCCCTGCAAACTCACGGCTGCGGCGCAGCACAGGCTGATCGCCAGTAACGGTCGCGCTGATTTCTGGAATAAATTTTTAATCATCTGCATCACCTCCGAATAAAGCGGCATCGATGCCGTCACACAAACAATGTATGGTTAATAAATGGACTTCTTGTATCCTGGCAGTACGGTCATGCGGCACACAGATATGGACATCCGCATCCGTTAAAATTTCACCGATCTGACCACCGCCTTTGCCCGTCAGCGCAATCACGCGCATATCACGCTCAATGGCAGCGTTGACGGCATTCACGATGCTGGCGGAATTGCCCGACGTCGATAAAGCCAGCAAAATATCGCCTGCCTGGCCGAAAGCCTGTACCTGCTTGGAAAATACCTCCTGAAAGCTGTAGTCATTCGCTACCGCCGTCAGAATGGACGTATCCGTCGTCAATGCCAGCGCTGGCAAAGGCAGCCGTTCACGTTCAAACCGCCCGACCAGTTCCGCCGCAAAATGCTGGCAATCTGCAGCGGAACCGCCATTACCGCAGGCCAATATCTTGTTACCGTTAGACAGCGCGGAGAACATTAGTTCCACTGCTTGTTCAATAGGACGAGCCAGAACACTGGCCGCTTGGATTTTGAGTTCGGCACTCTCTTGGAAGTGCGCAAGGATGCGTTGATTTGTCATGGTGCGCTGATTATAAAGCAGGTTATCCCTTTTCAAAATCATTCGTGTCACTAGCCTGTGACTACAGCCTTCCTCCTACTACAATCCGCAGGCTGGATGCGGCTTGTGGAGGCATTTCATGCCAGAAGGCGCGTCCTGATTGCGGATGCGGTTTTGGACGTTGCTATTAATGCCGCAATACTATGCGGGTTCACTGAGAAAGCGTCATCTATGGGACGAGGAATTTTGGTGTATGTATTAGCTTGTTGGACACAACCGGCTACAAGCGTGAAGCAAATCATCAGGCAACGATCACATTCTTTAGCCAGTTGATATGCCCGCCATCAATCGCGATCAGATCAAAGCGGCAAGCGGGTTCCGTCGATTGTTGTTGCAAATAGACTTGTGCGGCATGCGTCATACGACGTTGTTTGGCTGGCGTGACGCTGGCAACCGCACCGCCGAATTGCTGGCCGCTCCGGGCTCGGACCTCGACAAACACCAGCGTTGCACGATCCAGCATGATGAGATCTATCTCCCCGCCTTTACACGAAAAACTTCTTTGCACTAAGCTCAATCCTTGATGAAGCAAATAAGTAAGTGCCTGCTCCTCACCCTCATCACCTTTTCTCTGGCGACTGGTTCTGACTGATGCCAGCCGCTTTGATAACCAACTCTGCTCCACCATTGTCGTACAATCCTTATTTGATCAAACTGAAGTGAACTCGCATGCATCCATCCGAACCGTATCTGCTCGCCAACTCGCCCGTCATGGATGCGGTCGCTCACCAGACTTATCCTGTCGGGACATTATATGTAGTTGCCACACCGATAGGAAATGTCTGTGATATTTCCCTCAGGGCCTTGCATTTGCTGGGACTGGCAGACGCTATTGCCTGCGAAGATACGCGCAATACCGCTCAATTGCTGAGTCGCTACGGCATCAACAAACCTTTGATCGCCGCGCATCAGCACAATGAGCGCGAGGTCGCTGAAAAAATTCTCGGCCGTCTGCAAGCGGGTGAACGTATTGCCCTGGTTTCGGACGCGGGGACGCCCGGCGTATCAGATCCGGGAGCAAAGATTGTGGATCTGGTACGCGCGAACGGCATGCAAGTCATGCCATTGCCCGGTGCCTCCGCCGCGATCAGCGCACTGTCTGCCAGTGGCCTGATCAATGACCAGTTCTATTTTGTCGGCTTTTTGCCTGCGAAAGCAGGACAGCGCGAAACCAGCTTACGTCATCTGCTCAGCCTGCCTGCCACACTGATTTTTTATGAAGCGCCACATCGGATTACCGAGACAGTCAACGCCTTGCAAGCCGTCTTTCAGGCGGACCGGCAAATCGTGTTCGCACGTGAATTGACTAAATTGTTTGAAGAGATTCATCGCTGCCCTTTGGCACAGGCGGCAGGGTGGCTGAGCGCCGATCCGCATCGTGAAAAAGGGGAATACGTTATTTTGCTGGAAGCTGCGCCGCTTGCGAAGGATGATGAACAGGTCGAAGCGCGCCATATACTAAGCATCTTGCTGGAAGAATGTTCAGTGAAGCAGGCCGCCTCGTTAGCCGCCAGAATTACCGGCCAAAAGAAAAATGCTCTGTATCAGATCGCGCTGGAAATGAAACAGGCTGACGAAAGCCAGGATGACTAAGATGCACCGTCGATAGTGCGGTGAATAGCAAATTCATCCCGATACTGCGTCACATTGATAATGCAAAGCACTAGCAATTTTTTACACTAGCGTTGCACCACAATCGGCTTAGCGATGCCTAAATCGGCGGTTTGCACGATCGCTGCAGACGCTTCCGAACGGCTGGAAAAAGGACCACTGACCAGCCGGTATAAACTCCCTTGCTGCACAATATCGAATCCTGGCAAACGGCTCTCCGCCTGCGTCTTCAGTCTTGACATGACGGCCTCTGCGTTCGCCCGTATCGCAAACGCGCCGAACTGAATATAAAATCCGGCAACTGCACTAGTTCCGGCCCCAGCACCAGTATCGGTCGTGACGTTGATTAATTGCGCTTTAGAAGGCGTCGTTGCCTCCTTGCTTGGAGCAAATTGCTCAACAGGCTTGCTACTTTGCTGAGCTAACAACTCTTCCATACTGATTTGCTTTGCCGTCGACTCACTCATGGCACCGGGCACCTGCACGGTTGATGCCAAGGTCGATGCCAAGGCTGTTTTCGCCACGGGCACCGGCCCCTGATTTTTGCGGTTTTCCGCCATGCGCTCTATATCTTCAGGCAATAAACGCTCGACTTCCAGCTGACTGCTGCCCTTCCCTAAATAGTCAAGCTTCAGTGCTGCGGTATAAGATAAATCGATGATACGGCTGGAGTGAAATGGTCCCCGGTCATTGATCCTGACGATGATCTGCTTACCATTCGCCAGATTGGTGACGCGTGCATACGACGGAATCGGCAATACCGGGTGCGCTGCCGTTATTTTGTACATGTCATACAGTTCGCCGGACGAAGTTTTTTGCCCGTGAAATTTTTTGCCGTACCAGCTACCGACGCCGCGCTGTACAAACGGTGTCGCAGTATCGGTTAAAGGTGTGTAGGTCTTGCCAAAGACAACGTAGGGCTTGTTGCCTGAGCGGGAAAATGCTTCCACGGCCGGAATCGGCTCAACGGTATTTTCCAGTCCTTCGGGCGGATTATCCCCAGGGCCGTCATCTTTGTAATAGGCACCTTTACCGGAATTGGCTTTGGGAAGCTGAGGCACGACAGATGCATTGCCAACAGGCTTACCCGGGACTTGCGTAGATGGACGCGGCTCATTGACAACCGCTTGCCTAGGAGCGCTGCCACATGCAGCAAGGAACATCGCAGTGATCAGCAAAGACCCGTTGCGCGCAAGCTGAAAGCGGCGGTCCATCATGTCTGCACCAGTTTGCGGTTTCTTTGTATGCTCATCAAAATACCGGCCCCCATACCCAACGTCATGAGTGCGGTACCACCATAACTCATGAACGGTAAAGGCACACCGACGACGGGCAAAATACCGCTGACCATACCCATGTTAACAAAAGCATAGGTAAAGAAAATCATCGTCACTGCTCCCGCCATCAGACGCGCAAACAAAGTCGGCGCGTTTGCGGCAATCATCAGGCCGCGGATGATCAGCAAGAAATACAGCACGACCAGTACGCAATTACCGATGAACCCAAATTCCTCGGAGAACACCGCGAAAATAAAATCCGTCGTTCTTTCCGGAATAAATTCCAGATGTGCTTGTGTACCTTTGAGCCAGCCCTTACCCGTCGCGCCGCCGGAACCCACGGCGATCGTCGCCTGAATAATGTGAAAACCCTTACCCAACGGATCGCGGCTGGGATCAAGCATCGTCAGGACACGGTCACGCTGATAGTCATGCAATAAATAAGGCCAGATCACCGTAGGCACAGTCACCGCAGCAAACACGGCAATAGAGATCAGGATTTTCCATGATAATCCCGCCAGAAAAATAACCGCAAAACCGGCGGCAACCACGAGTAAGGCGGTTCCCAGATCCGGTTGCTTGGCGATCAGGCCCACCGGTATCGCCAAAATCACGGTCGCGATCACAAAGTCCTGCATGCGCAGCGCACCCTCGCGCTTTTGAAAATACCAGGCCAGCATTAACGGTGCAGCGATCTTCATCATCTCGGACGGCTGCACCGGAGTGCCGATGTTAATCCAGCGACGCGCTCCTTTTTTTACCATGCCGAAAGCAGCAACCGCAATCAACAGGGCAACACCAAATGTATAAATCGGAATGGCGAACCGCATCAGGGTTTGAGGGGGAATATTGGCAACGATCCACATTGCCACAAAAGAAATCAGGATATTACGTAACTGATCCTCGACCCGCCCCGGAAAATCAATCCCAGCAGAATATAAAGTCACGATACCAATCGACATGATCAAAAAAATGATCATCGCCAGCGCAGGATCGAATACCAGGAAGCGCGACTTCAGCGATTGCCAGTTAACTCGGTGATTATTCATCGCTTAATCCTTATTGCCTTGTGTCTGTCCACCCGGTTGCGGGCCACCTTCTGATTCCGCATCGGCTTTAAGCTCCGATTCGGCACGCGTCGTCAGGGCATCGCCTTTGATGACAGGTGTTTTGTCTTTATCCAGCGGGCGCTTACCAAGCAAATAATAATCAAGCGCTTTGCGGACGATCGGTGCAGCCGCCTCGGATCCCCAACCGCCATTTTCTACAATCACGGCAATGGCGATTCTTGGTTTATCCAGAGGAGCGAATGCAATAAACAATGAGTGATCCCGCTGGCGCTCAGCGACTCGTTTAGCGTCATATTTTTCACCTTTTTTCAGTCCAACAACTTGCGCCGTGCCGGTTTTACCTCCTGCCAGGTAAGTCGCAGTATGAAATACACCATAACCAGTACCACCATTAGGATCCGTCATGACACCTGCCATGGCCTTTTTGATGACATCAATATTTTCCTGCTTCAAAGGGATGCGGGCACTTTCTTTAGCGACGGTCAGCGTTCTGGCATGCGACTGCGGATCCTCGGTCATCTTCACCAGATGCGGTTTCATCACGACACCATCGTTCGCCAGAGTTGCCATCGCATGGGCCATTTGTAAAGGCGTAAAGGTGTTATAGCCCTGGCCTACCCCGAGTGAAATTGTTTCGCCGGCATACCATTTTTGTTGTGCCGGTTTTTTATACACCGAACGCTTCCAGCTTGTCGATGGCAACACACCTTGTTTCTCATGCTCCAGATCGATCCCTGTCTTTTGGCCGAAACCAAACGGCGCCATAAAATCGTGGATCGCATCAACGCCAAGATCGTTCGCCAAAATATAGTAATACGGATCGCAGGAAGCTACGATGGAGCGATACATATCGACGTAACCGTGACCGCCGGGCTTATCGTCATTAAAGCGATGTCCGCCAAACATAAAATAGCCGATGTCGTTAATGCCCTGGCTTGGTGTACGCTTCCCGAGCTCCAGTGCTGCCAGCGCCATGTAAGGCTTGTAGGTTGACCCCGGCGGATATGCCCCAGTCAGTGGACGATTCAATAAAGGCCGGTCTTCTGAGGTATTCAGCTCATTCCAGCTTTGCTGATCAATCCCCTCGACAAATAAATTAGGATCGTAGGTCGGCTTAGATACAAATGCCAGTACGTCGCCTGTGGCCGGCTCAATCGCAACCAGAGCGCCGCGCCTGTCGCCAAAGGCCTCTTCGATAATTTTTTGCAGTTCGATATCAACGGACAGAATCAAATTCTTGCCCGAGGTTGGCGCGGTCCGGGACAAGGTGCGAACTGCACGGCCACCGGCTGAAACTTCAACTTCCTCAAAGCCGGTCGTGCCATGCAACAATTTTTCGTAGCTTTTTTCCAGACCTTCCTTGCCGATGTAACTGGTACCGTTATAGTTCGCACCGTCTTCGCTGTCATCAATGATTTCGGCATCTTTTTGACTGATACGGCCAATGTAACCAATCACATGGGAGGCCACGTCACCCAGAGGATATTGACGGAACAGACGGGCCTGGATATCGACACCGGGAAAACGGAAGCGCTGCGCCGTAAACCGGGCCACCTCTTCATCGGTCAGTTTGGTGCGGATAGGCAGACTCTCGAAACTCTTGGACTCTTCCATGAGCTTACGAAATTGCTTGCGGTGCTTGGGTTGAATGTCGATCAGCATCGCCAGCTCGTCAATGACGATATCCAGATCCCTGGAAATTTTCGATGGCGTAATCTCTAAAGTGTACGCTGAAAAATTACGGGCCAGAATGGCGCCGTTCCGGTCGAGAATCAAGCCCCGATTCGGCACCACAGGAACGATGGAAATACGATTCTCATCGGCTTGCAGCGCATACACATCATGTTTGACAATCTGCAGCCAGACAAAGCGGGAGATTAAAGCAATGAAACAGAAAACAGCGAACGCACCGATGAAAAACAGGCGCGTCCTGAACAGATAGAGTTCACGTTCGGTATTCTTGAGTTCGGTCATATCTGTTTCTATCCAAGAGACAAGCCTGGATTAAATCTGGATCAAATGGGGCGGGTATCGTCTTTATCGACCGCACGACGCTGCGGTGCTAACAATAACCAGGTAACGACAGGCCATAGCAAGGTTGTGACAAAGCTTTCCGAGAAATACAGAATGCCGGGAAACTGTGCATCCGGCGCAACCAACATACGCACGACAACTTGAGTTGCCTGCACAAACAAGAACAACGGCAGTACATGTAAAGACTGCGTCAAAGGATTAAACCAAAGTACGCGCCGGTGTATGGTAATCGCGAAGTAGGATAGCAAAGTGTAGGCCAGCGCATTCTCACCGAGGTGAATCGCATCATGTACATCCATCAGCAAGCCCATGGCAAAGGCCACACCAATACCTACTTTGCGCGGCTGATGAATACTCCAGAACACCAACACCAAAGCAACAAAATCCGGTACGCCGATCCATGTACCCCAAGGTAAAAAATTCAGGAAGAAAGCACAGACCAGACTCACTGCTATAAAGGTCGAACTCACCGGCAACAAGATATAGTGCGGGCTATTCATTATGGCGTCTCCTTGCGAGTATCCCTAGCTACATCCTGGCCAGCGTCTTTGCTATCTTTAACCGGCGCGTTCTGTATGTCAGGATTTGCAGGTCTCGGTCCGTCTACAGGTTTTTGCACAATACCGTCCGGCGATTCTGTCGCTAATTCTCGCGCGGCATCACGGGTAACTTTACGGTTGATTTTTTCTTTTTTGACGCGGATATCTTCCGTATCGGGACGGGATAAATTATTGGTAGAAACCAGCAGTATCAATAATTGCCGGTTCTTTTCTATTCCCGCAGAAGGTACGCAAATAATATTTTCAAATGGCGTTGCCGCCTTATTCTCCACTTGCGCGACTTTAGCGACCGCTAGTCCGGCCGGATAGACGCCATCAATACCGGAAGTGACCAGAGCATCACCTTTCTGGATATCCGCATTCGTCGTCATACGCATATCCAACTGACCGGGCTGACCACGTCCATACACCACGCTGCGCAAGCCATTGCGGGCAATCTGCACCGGAATCGCCTGATTTTTATCCGTCAGCAAAGTGACTTCGGCTGTCATCGGAAAAACCCGTGTGATCTGTCCAACGACTCCGAGATCATCAATGACAGGCTGACTCAGCGCCACACCATGCTGCAGACCGCGATCGACAATGATCTTGCGGGTAAAGGGATCGCGTGCATCGTAAATGATTTCACTGAGGATGGATTTGACTGGCAGGCGTTCACGGACATCCAGCATTTTTCGCAAATGTGCGTTCTCGGCGGAGAGCTGTCCGTTTTGCTGCAATGCCTCGGCATTCAACGTCTGCTGACGCTTGAGCGTTGCATTTTCTTTTTCCAGCGTGGAAGCCGAGGTAAAGAAGTCAGATACCCTGAGTACAGCATCGCGCGGCATGACGGCAACAACCTGAATCGGATACAGCACCGTAGCCAACACCTGGCGGGCAAAGACCAGCGTCTTCAGGCGCGAATCAACAACGAGAAGGAAAATTGCCAGAATCGTAAAGAACACCACTTTGGCGCGGGCAGATGCGCCTTGTTTGAAGAGAGGTGGTGGACTGTATTGCATAAATTAAGCAAAACTTCGGCTAAAAAACTCATCAATATAACAGCAAGGCGAATACTGCCGGTACTATCATTGCGTGCAATTCGCGATGAAAGACTGATTGTATTCGCCGTGCCGGAAACTACTTTTTTACTATTTTTTGCTACTTTTTTTGACCTAGTAAATCTGCCTGAGCAAAATTTTACTGGCAGGTTTATTCGTAGGAAAAAATTGAACCCAGTTTGTCCATACGTTCCAGAGCCATGCCTGAGCCGCGTACCACGCAGGTCAACGGATCTTCCGCCACGATCACCGGCAAACCGGTTTCCTCCATCAACAGACGATCCAGATCACGCAGCAATGCGCCGCCACCCGTGAGCATCATGCCTTTTTCTGCGATGTCGGCACCGAGTTCCGGTGGCGTTTGCTCCAGCGCGTTTTTAACCGCCGACACGATATTATTCAAAGGGTCGGTCAGCGCTTCGAGAATTTCGTTACTGGAGATGGTGAACGAACGTGGAATACCTTCGGACAGGTTGCGTCCTTTGACTTCCATTTCTTTCACTTCAGAACCCGGGAATGCAGAGCCGATATTTTTCTTGATTGCTTCAGCAGTCTGCTCACCGATCAACATGCCGTAGTTACGGCGGATGTAATTGACAATCGCTTCGTCGAACTTGTCGCCACCGACGCGCACAGAGCCTTTGTACACCATGCCGCCCAGGGAAATAATACCAACTTCAGTAGTACCGCCGCCGATATCCACGACCATGGAACCCGTCGCCTCAGATACAGGCAAACCGGCACCGATCGCCGCTGCCATCGGCTCTTCAATCAGATACACTTGCGATGCACCGGCACCTAGTGCAGATTCACGAATCGCACGGCGCTCCACCTGTGTAGAACCACAAGGTACGCAGATAATGATGCGTGGGGATGGTTTGAAAAATTTGGTGTCATGCACCATGCGGATGAATTGCTTCAGCATTTGCTCTGTGACAGTGAAATCGGCAATCACGCCGTCTTTCATCGGGCGAATCGCTTCGATATTACCCGGCACTTTGCCCAGCATCTGCTTGGCTTCTTTACCAACAGCCTGGATGGTTTTTTTACCGTTAGGGCCACCTTCCTGGCGAATCGCCACGACGGAAGGCTCATCCAGCACGATGCCCTGGTTGCGTACATAAATCAGCGTGTTGGCTGTACCTAAGTCAATTGCCAGATCATTAGAAAAATAACTGCGAAAAAAACCAAACATGAAAGAATCCTGTATTTTGTGTTGTTGTCATGCGCAATCCCGTTGCGCGAATCTGTTGTACCCGCTCTTCGCTCGCCAATTAACGACTTATTACTGCCGGGCCGGCGTATACTATGGACGCAAGATCGGGCATTAAGTTGCACATTACTGTAGAGCAAATCATAAACAAAGAAGCTCTCAAAACCCTCGCAAGCGTTTCAATTCTGGCTGAGAAACATGCGATATCAAAAATCACCAGATACGGCAGGCTTCACAAACGCAATATTGTGCTGCGCAGCAGGTTTTCAGAGCTTCAACAGGTATTAACCCTACATTCTACCTTATAATCTGGGGAATAATAGGCTATCTGCAACAGATGCTAAAAACGGCTTTTTTGCCGATGTTGGCGACTTTAACCAACTTTTAGTCTTGTTGTTTTTAGTTTTATTCCCATTTTGTCATTAGCAGGTTTTTACTTACTTTTTACTTACTTTCTCACACGCGATTTACGCGTTTTTGCCATGTCATTAGACCTATCCGACGTAAAACGTATTGCCAATCTGGCACGACTTGAGCTCTCCGAGGCTGAAACTGTCACCACTTTAGACAAGCTAAATGGCATTTTCTCTCTGGTCGAACAGTTGAAAGCCGTCGACACCACCGGCATTACCCCATTAAGCCATCCGATTGCAGCGCTGATGCCTGAACTCGCATTACGCCTGAGAGAAGACGTCGTCAGTGAAGCGAATCATCGTGAGGAATACCAGAAAGTCGCCCCCGCAACGCAAGACGGGCTGTATCTGGTGCCGAAAGTACTGGAATAAGGCGAAACGCTGCCAGCCGTACCAAACACCGACACCCCGATTCACGCATCCAGTACTCACTCGTAACACTTGATCGCTTCGTCAAATAGCCTCCCCCGGCGCTATAAAACGAAATGACGTCAGACACCACGGACAGCCGAACATGCATAAGCACTCTCTTACACAACTCTCTGCCCTGCTGCACAGCAAGCAGATTTCCGCTACGGAACTCGCACAACATTACTTACAACGCATACAAGCCAGTGAATTGAACGCATTTTTACACGTCGATCCTGCGCTGACTTTGCAACAGGCAGCGGCAGCAGATGCGCGCCTGGCGAAGGGGGATGCGACGGTGCTGACGGGTATCCCGATTGCGCATAAAGATATTTTTGTCACACGCGACTGGCGCTCGACTGCTGGCTCCAAGATGCTGGCTAATTACACCAGCCCGTTTGATGCGACCATCGTCGAGCATTTCAAGCAGGCTGGCATGGTCACTTTGGGTAAACTCAATTGTGATGAATTTGCGATGGGCTCCAGTAATGAAAATTCGGCCTTTGGTGCGGTCAAAAACCCGTGGGATTTACGCGCCGTTCCAGGTGGTTCATCAGGTGGATCCGCTGCCGCAATCGCTGCACGTCTGGCACCTGCTGCGACCGCAACCGATACCGGCGGATCGATTCGTCAGCCAGCGTCCTTTTGCGGAGTGACCGGCATCAAACCAACCTATGGCAGCGTATCTCGCTATGGCATGATTGCTTTTGCGTCATCTTTGGATCAGGGCGGCCCGATCGCACAGAGCGCAGAAGATTGCGGTCTGCTGCTCAATGCCATGACGGGATTTGATGCGAAAGATTCGACCAGCCTCGAAAGAGCACAGGAAGATTTCAACCGCGACCTAAACAAAGATCTGAAAGGTCTGCGCATCGGTGTGCCACGCGAATTTTTCAGTGAAGGACTCGCCAAAGATGTCGAGCAGGCGGTACGTGCTGCACTCGCTGAATATGAAAAATTAGGCGCGGTTTTGGTCGATATTTCTCTACCAAAAACTGAGTTGTCGATTCCTGTGTATTACGTGATTGCACCTGCAGAAGCTTCGTCAAATCTGAGTCGCTTTGATGGCGTCCGTTACGGTCACCGCGCAGCGAATTACTCAGACTTGAACGACATGTACAAAAAGTCGCGGGCCGAAGGTTTTGGCGATGAAGTCAAACGCCGCATTCTGGTCGGCGCGTATGTGCTGTCGCATGGCTACTACGACGCTTACTACTTGCAAGCGCAAAAAATCCGCCGCCTTATCGCTCAGGACTTTCAGGCAGCCTTTGAACAATGCGATGTCATTATGGGCCCTGTTGCCCCCACTGTCGCATGGGATCTCGGCGATAAAACTGACGACCCCGTTGCGAACTATCTGGCCGATATTTTCACCTTATCGACTAGTCTGGCAGGTCTGCCTGGCATGTCGATTCCCTGCGGTTTTGGTCAGGGCGAAAAAAATGCAAAGCGGCCTGTCGGTCTGCAATTAATCGGTAATTATTTTGAAGAAGCAAAATTACTCAACGTTGCACATCAATTCCAGCAGGCGACTGACTGGCATAGTAAAACACCGGCATGAAACTAGCATGCGCACTGCTTCTGCTCATGCTAAGCACACTTAGTATGGCGCAGCCATCTACAGATAATCTGGATGCAAAGTTTTCTTGTAATCTGGTGCGTCAGGAAGGTGGTGACGGCGAACGTCTGAACTATGCGGATCAAGGCGTGATCCAGTTGCAAGGTAGCGTGATCAAAAACCTGCAATGGGAATCAAGTTTATTCCGCAGTACCAATGGTCACGAATGCAGTATCGACCTCAGTGACGAACCGCAAGCAGAACAGACAGCCAAGGGCTGGCGTATCAGTCTCAGCAATGCCGCAGATGCGCGCAGCAAACGTGGTTACGATTTTGAACGCGGACTCAATTGTAGTATTCGTTTAGAACGCAGTGGCGACGAACTGGCAATCAAACCAAGCTGTCCTGCGCTATGCGGGTCACGCGTCAACTTTACAACGCTGACAGTCAACCTGAAAAATGGCCAATGTCAGTATGATGAATAAAAAATAGATCTCACGTCTATTTGTACACGAAGGAAAAGGACACATCATGGAATGGGAAGTCGTCATCGGTTTTGAGACACATGCACAGCTCAAAACACAATCAAAAATTTTCAGCGGCTCCTCGATACAATTTGGCGCCGAGCCAAATACCCAGGCCAGCCCGGTCGATCTGGCCTTGCCTGGCGTGTTGCCAGTCATGAATAAAGTGGCGGTCGAAAAAGCAATTCAGTTTGGTCTCGCCGTAGGCGCAACGATCGCACCGGAATCTATTTTTGCCCGCAAAAATTATTTCTATCCAGATCTCCCCAAGGGCTACCAGATCAGCCAGTTTGAGATCCCCGTCGTTCAGGGTGGCACGGTGACTTGCGTCGTTGAGAGAGACGGCAAATCCGAAGTCAAAGTCATCGAACTCACGCGCGCTCATCTCGAAGAAGATGCCGGCAAATCACTGCATGAAGACTACCATGGCATGACAGGGATTGACCTCAATCGCGCTGGCACACCGCTGTTAGAGATCGTCACAGAGCCTTGCATGCGCAGCGCAGCGGAAGCCGTCGCCTACGCCAAAGCACTGCATTCACTGGTAGTCTGGCTCGACATTTGTGACGGCAATATGCAAGAAGGCTCCTTCCGTTGCGATGCCAACGTTTCCGTTCGTCCGGCCGGACAAAAAGAATTTGGGACACGCGCTGAAATCAAGAATTTGAACTCCTTCCGTTTTCTCGAAGAAGCGATCAATATCGAAGTCCGCCGTCAGATTGAATTGATTGAAGAGGGCGGTACCGTCGTACAAGAAACACGCTTATACGATCCGGATAAAAAAGAAACGCGCTCCATGCGCAGCAAAGAAGATTCGCAAGATTATCGCTACTTCCCTGACCCGGATTTGCCGCCGCTGAAGATCGACGCAGCGTGGATAGATCGCGTGAAAGCGACAATGCCAGAGCTGCCTACCGCCATGCGCGCACGCTTTACCGAGCAATACGGCATTTCTGAATACGACGCCATGATCGTCACGCAGTCGAAAGCCACTGCCGCTTATTTTGAAGCCGCAATATTAGCCTCCGGCAGCGCAGACAAAGCGCTACAAGCAACGCAGGCCAAGCAAGTCGCGAACTGGATCATGGGTGACGTGTCCTCTACCTTGAACCGCGAAGGCATGGATATCAGCGCCATTCCGGTCAGCGCAGCGCAACTCGCTGTGCTATTGCAGCGGATTGCAGATGGCACGATTTCTAACAAGATCGCGAAAGAAGTTTTCGCCGCCATGTGGCAAGCGCCATCTGTCGATCCTAAGCTAGCGGATCAGGTCATAGAAGCAAAGGGTTTGAAACAAATTTCCGATGTCGGCGCTTTAGAAAAAATCATCGACGAAGTCATGGCAGCGAATCAGCAATCCGTAGACGAGTATCGTGCCGGCAAAGAAAAGGCATTTAACTCACTGGTTGGTCAGGCGATGAAAGCCACCAAAGGCAAAGGCAATCCTGCTCAAGTGAATGAATTGCTGAAGAAAAAATTAGCGGGCTGATTCAATTCTCCGCTTAGACAAATGTAGAGGTTATAGTGACAAACTTAAGACAAGAATTTATCGAATTTTCCGTGAATGCCGGTGTAATCAAGTTCGGCAGTTTTATTACGAAAGCTGGTCGTAATTCACCTTATTTTTTTAATGCCGGTCTGTTCAATGACGGAGCAAATCTTGGTAAGCTGGCCAATTTCTACGCTGACACGTTGATCAGCTCAGGTATTGAATTTGACATGTTGTTTGGCCCGGCATATAAAGGGATCACTCTGGCCTCCGCGACAGCAGTTGCGCTGGCAGCACGAGGACGCAATGTACCGTTTGCATACAATCGCAAAGAAGCTAAGGATCACGGCGAAGGCGGCACGATTGTCGGTGCAAAATTAGTGGGAAAAGTCGTCATCATCGATGATGTAATTTCGGCAGGAACCTCTGTGCGTGAATCAGTGGACATGATACGTGCAGCCGGTGCCGCACCGTGTGCGGTATTGATTGCTCTTGACCGTATGGAGCGTTCTGGAAAAGATGATGCTTTATCTGACCAATCCGCAGTTCAGGAAGTCAGCAAATCGTATGGGATGCCCGTTGTGTCAATCGGCAACCTGAATGATTTATTTGATTACCTGTCCTCATGCACAGATAGTCGTTTGACTGAGCATAAAACGGCAGTTGCTGCTTATCGTTCAAAATATGGTGCGACAGCAAACCAGACATAATTTGTGTCCGCGTAAATTAACCATCAATTGGCCAATAACCTAAACAATCGGTTGCCTGCGTAACTATTTAACTGTTCAATTCCATTACATAAAAAAAGGGTTTGCTGAATAGCAAACCCTTTTTATTTTGTTTATCGCTTCTCTACAGCCCGCCGCAATTCCTCTAACAAATCTGCATTTTCTACAGGCTTAGTTCCTGGCAATGCCGGTACGGATTTTGCACCAGAAGTAGCTGCTTTATTTTTCTTAACGTCATCTGCTTTGCCTGAAGAGGCTGGTACTGTTGTGGGTACCGGCTTACTCATAACCACATCGGATGGTGCCAAAGACTCTTTGTTACTCAGAGATTCTGCGGTACTGAGTTTTCCTTTGACCTGATCCTCACTACGCTCAGCTGGTACCGGCTCGTCTGACGTTAGCTCTTTCACGACTGGTTCAGCAACCGGTTGATTAGAGCGGTCTTTGGTGTTTACAGGCGCATCATCTTTAACTGGAACATTGACCGATGGAGGCATACGCTTCAACGCCCTCAGATCAGTCCGCTCCTTCAAATCCTTAGCCCAATCACCGAGAGAACTCTGAAAAGCATTACTGATCGATTCAGCCTCAAAATCATCATTGATAATGTAAGGCGTAATCAAGATAATCAGTTCTTTTTTATTCTTGTTAGTAGATTCAGTTTTGAACAAACTACCAATACCCGGAATATCCTTAAGCAAAGGAACACCAGAATCAGATGAGCTATTGTCATTGGAAATCAGACCAGCCAGCATGACAGTACTACCATCACGCAAAGTCAATTTAGTATCCACTTTACGAGTACCAATCGTCGGTGAGGTAATTGCACCGCTGCTCAAGGATTTGACGTTACTCACTTCCTGAGAAATATCCAGATCAATACGATTGCCTGAATTGATCACCGGACGCACCTTCAAAATCATACCGGCAGTACGGTATTGAATTGTGTTGGTTGTCGTGCTGCCAGAAATAATAGAGCCCGGCGTACTTGTCGTGCTAGTCAGGATAGGTACTTCATCGGCAACTTGAATCGTCGCCGTTTCACCGTTACGTGCCATCAATTTAGGACTAGATAAAATCTGCGCATCGTTTTTTGAAGCCAAGGCAGAAATATCTGCACGCAGCAATCCAGCAGAATTCAAGAAACTGAAAGTCAGACCGCCAGAACCAGAACCCGCGTTCGATGAGGTGACCGTACCCGGCACACCACCAGCTGAAGTACTTCCGGTAGTTTTAGAATTACGGAAATTCCAATCCACTCCCAGAGTATTTGCGGTGCCAGCAGTGACTTCAGCAACCATCACATCAATTAAAGCGGACTTAGTCGGCTTATCTAGTTCTGCTAGCAATGCCATCCATTGGCGATACTGGTCTGGACCTCCACCTTGAATAATCAAGCTGTTTGTAGCATTGTTCACTACAATCTTTGAGCCGCCCCTCGATGTCGGGGCGGTTGAGGCTCCTGCTGGCTGCCCAGATGCTACCGTGTTAGTTGCATTAGTAGATCCCCCAATCAGTTCGGATAGCGTCTTGGCTAGCGCCTGAGCATCCGCATATTTAACGGGATAAGTAAAAAATGCGCCTCCAGCTTGGCTGTCAGACGGCTTATCTAATTCTCTGGCCCACTTTAAAGAATGATTTAATATTGTCTCAGAGGACGCAAAAATGATAATGCTATTAATAGGAGGTATTGCTAAAACTAAAATTGGTGCCCCAGATGTAATTGACGTACTGGCGGCGTAACCTTCCGCGGTTAATACATCGACCAGTCGCCGGCTAAACTCATCAGCCGTCCAAAAAACCGGAGTAATCTTCTTGGTCCGCTGACCACGCATAATAGGCTGATCAAAAACTTGAATAACTTCCATCGCTGCTGAAATGTCGTCAGCTTGACCACTCAGTAATAAAGCATTACGAGCCGGATCATCTTGAATTTGAATTTTGGCACCAAACATCGTCCGTAACAAACCGCTAAAATCGCCGATACGAACAGCATCTAATTCAACATAATGAAATACCGGACGCAAACTCATCGGCGTATCAGGCTGAGCCCGACCGCGTCTGATCGCTGGCGAATAACTGCTGGTCGCATTGTCTGGCACCATTCGAATCACACCACCAAAATCCTGTACGGCGATGCCATAACTTTTTAAAAGCATTCGAGCCAGGTTTGCCATCTCGCTTGCTGTTTTTGGTCGCGGAGTATGAAAAGTGACAAGGTCAGTGCGGGCAGCAACAGCGCCGTCCATCGAATAATTTGTCTTTAGAACGCTTCCATAAACAGCTTGAATAAATGTTGGCAAAGGCATCTGATCAAATGACACTGTCAATTCGCTTTTTTCATTGGCGACGTCAGATGATTTGCTCTGATTCTTCTCAACACTGCCCGATCGCAGTGCAGGCAGTTTCGGCGTATCGGTCTCGGTATACTTACGCTGCAACTGCTCCTCGCCCAATAGGGAGGCTGAACTCAATTGTGGGCTGCGCTCAAACTCTATTTTCTTTGGTACATTCAATTTTGGATCTGCGCACCCAGATATCAATAACAGAATAGTTATCGCAGAAACTGGAGCAAAACGATTCACCAGAAATCTTGTGTTAAGTCGGGAAGATGATTTTTTCATTGCTTACGTAAATTCAGTTTCATAAGTTGACCATTCAAAGAAATTTTCAATTGGTCTTGGGCGATTTCAACAATCCTGGCACCACCTGGCAATTTCTCACCAATTTTTCTAGTCTCTGTCGCAGGCTGATTTTCAAACAAAAGTAGAACATTTTTTTCACTGCCCACCGAGGTCACTCCAACGATTCTCCAGCGAGGCGGTGTCAGCGCCTCTTTTCTTGGAGGTAAGGGCTGTCTGACGGCGGCTTCCCAAACACGAAGCTCACCCAGATCCGTAGCCACTTTCTGTGCATCATCTACATTCGGCTTTTCATCTTTTTTTACTTTTTCAGGCGGTGCCGCAGGTACGGTAAATGCCGGATCTGACTGTGTTTGTTTTTGCTCACTCTCTAGCCGCATTTCGGCCAAAGAGCTGAGTAATACATATCTGCCTGATAAAGCGCCGACAACGGCACAACCTAATACAAAAAAGGCAGCAATCCACTGCTGGCTAGAAATTTTCTTTAAATTCAACATAATCATGTGCGATCAGAGCGCCCTTGAAACAGATTGGCTCTCTGCTTTGTCTTTAGCAAATGCAGTATCAACACGCCAATAGCAACGAATACCAATTTCCATCTGCGCACCACGAACGATTGCACGCTCAACAACAGTAAATCGTTGTTCCTCTTCCAGGGAGTGAAGTAGTTTCGTAAATGCCAGCGGATCAAAGCGGCCTGTCACGGTCAATTTGATCATTTGAACACCAGAAGGTAACACATCAAGCTTAGTCTTATCCGCGTTAGACTGATAAGAGGATTTCGTGCCATACCCTCCAGCAGACAGGTCAGTCTTCTCACCACCCTCGGCATCGGTAGCTGTGACCGCTAGACTGGGTATTCCCGCATCTTTCGCTAAATCACGAATATCACTCAGTAACCTTGCCTTAGCAAAAGTAGGCGATTTTTCAGTTGGCAAAAACCCAATCCAGGCTTTTTGTACTTTTTGTACTGCAAGCAAATTTTCAGTCCAATGATTTTTCTTCAGCAGAGATTCCTGACGATCCAGCAATTGAGTCTGGCTTTCCAACTGCTTTTGTTGCGCCACATTCGCGTCATATAACTCAGCAAGTCCGTGCGCGACGAGTATCAACATCACCATACCTAGCAGTTGCCAAAAACGTTCACCCGTTTTCATTTCACTCCCCCTTCTCTCGCTTGCCGCTTCGGTTAATGGAAGGAGCTTGATCCGCTTTCACAGGTTCAACTGATTTTTGCACTTGCCCTAAAATCTTCAGCTCACCAGATGGCTTCCCAAAGCGTTGCATCTTTGCAGATAATCTGACGACTCTTACATCGCTGTCCGGCAACAACCGTATGTTGCTTAGTTTAGGCAGCGACTCCATATCTTGTATCAATGAAGCGATATTAAGTTCTGTATTAATCGGCACCAGCATTAAGCGCAGTTCACCGTCAAGGTAATCAAATTCACGTAAAGCAGCTTCTTGTTGCTGTAAAACAGGTTGTAAGCTTTTGAGCATGTCCTGAATACCATCTGGATTGCGCAATCCCGCCAACTTATTAATCCATTGCTGTTGTATTAGAGCCTTACTGCGAGCATCGTTCAAAGGATCAACACGTACCGACAATGTGGCAATTTTTACTTCGGTCTCTTTTTGCAAGGACTGCAAAGTCCACCACTGCATGGCTAAATAGGCTGCAAATCCGGCCAGAAGTCCTCCGGCAACAACCAGCAGCATATCAATGCGAAAATCTTTAATAACATGCCACCACTGGACGCCAAGTACATTGCGCCCCCATGGCTCTGCCAGTCGTGCTGATTTATCGACAGGTGATACTTCGACAGGTGTGACATGGGCGGGCATCTTTTCCGGCCAGCTGACGAGCTGTGAACGAGTACCCGCTCCTGCAGCGGAGGTAGGGCGCCACGCATCCCACTCATCAGAACTAATGCGATCTGGCCACCAGGCACTGTCGATCAAAACACCCTGATGCCATAACTGCGCCTCAATACCCTCTTGGCATTGGTAAACAACCGCACCGTCTTTACGTTTTGGAAAACAAACACTTTCCGGAGCAAGCTGAAGCGAAGCGAAGTCCAGGCCTTTTTTTGCGCACAGCTCCCGTACGCGCCGGTTTTCCCAGAACCAGAGATGCACCCAGTCTCCTGAGCGGCAGGCATACACACCACAATCAGCAAAAGGAGCCAGCCGGCTTAAATGCAACTGCACCAGTGCAGCAGTTTTATGACGGGCTACACCCTTAACTTGCAAAGACGTCGTAACACACCAGGCACGTGGCAGTATCCACAATGGTTTGATCCAACCCGCATGGTTAATGGACTTCTCTCCACCGCTGTCGCCTGCGGGCGAGCTGGCAGATCCGGCAAAATCAGAAAGGTAGTATCGGTTGCGTAATTGCATTCTTATCCGTATCAGAAATTTGGTCGATTTTTGGCCATTCGGCACGACCAGCCGGCATGATAACCGAAGCCAATGGTATTCGGCGCGGAGAAGAGAGCTCCCAAGGCATCCCTTCGGCATTAGACCGTAATTTTAATTCATAGCGAAAAACCCACGACATATCAGGCATCGAGTGTGTCACACGCAAAGTGCGCCCGGGATAACGCCCGTCCGGCAAGCCTAGAAAATTATTTGCCTGATTGCTTTGCTGCAGTGCATTGATCGTCGTCGACTCACCAACAGCACGCTCCTTGTCCACAGTTGCCACTTGTTCAGATGTTAGTCCATACGCTGCCAAGGCCTTGGCTGTTGCAGTACCGGGATTAAAGTTACTATCACCCCATACAGTAACGTCTTCAAAACAACGGCGCGAGTCCCAGGTTGCCTGCAATTTTTGCCAGCCATAAACACGCCAGATCTCTGGCTCCGCCAATAGTGGAGCACCGCGTGGCGGTGGAAGGCTAGCCATTGAGTATTCAAAATCTTTGGCGCCATTCAATCGCTTCAATTTACCTGGCTCGGCATAATCTTCTAATGCATCCATCAGTGCGTCTGTTTGCGACTCATCTGCACCGCAGCTAACCAAGAGCTTTGATAATAGGTTTCGCTTAGGGCGGTTTAAATTTAATAATCCTCGTACATCCTGAAGTTGTATAGTGCTGCTACCCGCGCCAGCATAACCTCTGCTGTCAACGCGCAAATATTGCCCTGACCAGCCATAACCAGACTCCGTCGCCTTGCTCGTCGACAACCAGTACAAGGCCTCGCTACGGCTGGACAAAAATGCCTGCTCAGCGTCAGCACGTTGTTTTAGTTTGGCTTGCCGTTCTGCCAGTATCTGATTGGATTGACTAATCATGGCAGCCAATATGGTCAGACCAGCCAGCAACCATAATACGGCAGCTAGCGCAAACCCGTTATTCTCATATTTCAATGTTAAGTAAGGTCTTAAGTAAGTTCGGCGCATCATTTCACATCAACCCCAAACAACTTACTCATATCGTTTTTTCCATTTGGCTCAGCCTTGCGTAAGCCATTGTACGAAGCAATCATTTGTATTAGTCGCTCACCAGAACTCGCACGCACAATCACGCCTCGGGGCATGTCCTCAACAACCTTGCCAAGGGGTGGCCACATCGACTCAGCAGTACCATCTTCAGTAAGATACTCTAGTTGAATCGGCATATCCCAAGAGCCAATAATGACCGGTTGCGCATCACCAACCGTAACTAGCAAATCCGTTTTACCTTGTTTAGCGGAACTTAATTTCACCTTGAATTGTTGCAAATTACCCCAGTCATTTTGCGGCAAGGACAAAGAATAAGCCTCAAAGCCATTACCGTCGCCCTGAAACGGCCTCTCTACATTTTCAGGCAATACAAGATTGCCAACTAGGTCTTTAAGCGAATTGATGCGTATCCACTGGGACTGAAATTGACCGTTGACGTTTTCAGCAATCCGCACGACTTGCGCAACCTGAAAAAAAGCCCCAGACATAATCACGACGACAAATCCTAAGATTACTAGGCTGACGAGCAACTCAATTAAGGTAAGGCCTCCCTGATTCTGACCAGAGATTGCTTTATGCCGCACTGGATAACCCATGCTCAGATAAACAGGTTTCGACTTTGTCATACTAAAACGGCGTAGCCGCTGCTGGCTGACGAACCTGCTTATATCCCACCAGCCGTAATGGAAACTCAAACCAGGTACGACCTGTTTTGTCGTATGCCTTCACTTGTACTTTGTACATACTCATTTGATACAAACCCAAACCACCGGTGGGGGACACGGCATCTCTGACCTCTGTAACAGGCTCGCTCTTCCACTCCATCTTAAAAGAGTCAAAGACCTGCTTACCTTCGGGGATCAATGCTGGATTTTGTGTAGAGAGAAAATCAATCGCCTGTAATTTGGCCAAGGATTCTTTTTCTTGCATTTGAAAGCGATTGAGTTGCCCCATCGTCTGCCCAAGCCAGCTGAACAAAACAACTGAACCTATCGTCAAAATAGTGAGTGCAGCAATCATCTCCAGCAAACTAAAACCAGCTTGTTTCCGACGACCAGAACGCAGCCGGCTACGACCTACCTTGTCTGGAGACGCTGCAGACATAAACATACTCATGGCCTGATCACACTGACGTCACAACTGACAGACGCGATATTTAATTTCACTTTGCGCGCTTGAGGGCCAGTAAGTTCGACAACGCCTCCCTCACATACACCGCTATGAAAAAAGGTAACGGGTTTTTCATTCACAATCGACCAGCCATCCGGCAAACTCAGCATCGTGCTCCCGTCGCCCAGCTTACTGGTCCAATTCAGCTTACTCAGCTTCACCGTCTCGGACAACAACGCCGCACGTGACGCGAGCCGCTGAAACTGAATCGATATCTCAGTCAACTGCGCCCGCTCAGAAATAGAATCAAACCACCGTTGCATTGCGGGTACTGCGACGCCTGCCATCACTGCCGCCAGCGTCAACACCGCCACCATTTCGATCAGCGTAAAGCCACGTGCAAACTCACGCCGGACAACCACGTGCTGACACCCCGAGTCAAACGGACATCGAAGAGCTAAAGTCGTCACAAAATCCATTCCATCAATTCAGATTCCACCGTTTATTTTGCAGGAGCACCAAGACCAATATCAGCATTCAACCCGTCACCGCCCGGCTTGCCGTCCGCACCAAACGAATACACAGAATACGGTTTGTTATCAATGCCAGGAACCTTGTACTGGTAAGGATTACTCCACGGATCCAGAGGAATTGCCCCCTCAATGTAAGGCCCCTTCCATAAGGGTTGCAGGTTGGGATCCAAGGGAGCCGTCAACAACCATTGAAGTCCCTGCTCCGGGGGCGGCACTTGTCCCACATCGAGTCGCATAATATTCAATGCACTCTCCAGCATCTTGATTTGCGTCTGCGCAGTTTGTACCTTGGACGAATCGACTTTACCGAAAATACGCGGACCAACCAAACCAGCCAGCAATCCGATAATGACCATCACCACCAACATCTCCAGCAAGGTAAAACCTGCAGATTGTGTAGTCCTACTTAACTTGCATAAATTGCTGCGCATAACACCCTTTCAAAACAAAATTTTGACCCATTTTTTTGACCCCTTTATCTGCAATATTCATGTGCTCACGTTATTACGGGGAAGAATACGTGAAACCTAATACGCAGTCTGCATGGGGCTTACAGACGTTTTTCATGCCAACAGGCGCGCCAACATTGCGCACTCTATTTCAACATAACATCCACCGTCCGCATCCCCTCGCAGCAACCCATGGCTCACGGGACGAAGATCATAGCATCATCACACTAAAGCCAGCGAATCGGCGCTCCGTAGTAGTACCCGACAATTCCTATCCTCGTCTGCCGGAGATAATACTGAGGGTAGTAGCAAATTTTTTAGCAACATCAGTACAAAGACGCATTCAAGTATCATCGTCAATACGACAAACTTTCCTTTACTGTGCGTCAATCCAAACTAAATTACATTCGTCAAACTAGTAATCGCCAGCATGACAGAAATCATAATGCCGCCCAACACCACCGATACGAGCAGAATTGTCACCGGCTCAAGCAAAATTAAAAACTGTCGCATCTGCTGCTGGCTATGCAATCGATGCATATTCGCCAGAGACGCTGTTGTTTTTCCCAATGCACCAGAACGCTCACCAACTCGCACCAGATTCACACCGGTAGCATCAATAAACTGATGTAGTTGCAGCGATTCTGCGAGCGTTTTACCGCCTCTGACATCACCCAAAATTAAGGACGCCTTCTGACGCCAGACATCACCCCGCAATGCATTCTGCGCATGCGCCAATGCTTCTAATATAGAGACGTGATTTTGCAATAGCACACTAAACATAGAACTCCAGCGAGCCATCTCTGTATGCATAATCCAACTTCCGATGACAGGTAAACCAGCTGCCCAGTTCCAGAGATTCTGCTGCACTTTTTCCTGACGTAGCAACAGATAGCCACTAATACCAGCTCCTGCGACGACAGCTGCCAACAGCAACTTATTTTTTGTCAGCCACATACCAGTCGCCAGCACCCAGACAGATAACAGTGGAATATCCGCTTTAGGGTTACTCAAAATATTGGCAAACTTTGGCACAACAAACACAAAGACCAACAGCGTCGCTAAAAAGCCGCTCACCACCAGCACCATTGGATAGATCAGAGCGTTACGCGCCTCTCGCTGAAAATTCTGCTCAAGCTCCAGCTGTTCAGCGGCGGATCGCAAAGAACCTGCCAGCTTACCTGTAGACTCACCAGCCTTGCAAAGTTCAATCACATAATTAGGTAAACGCAGATCCGCCTCAATTAACGCCTTGGAAAAAGCGACACCACCACGTAATTGGGAATAAATTTTTGTAAAAGCCATACCCAGCGGTGAATCAACGTAACCACGAGCGACATTCTCGACTGCATCGGCAAGCGTGACTCCGGCATCTAATAAGGTCGCCAGCTCCTGCAATACCACTAACAAAGCGTCTCGCCCTGCACGCTTTGGCTGGGATAAGCGTATGGACTTAGGTGCGGCAGCCTGCTGCATCTCAAATACCATCAATCCACGTCGCTGCAACTGCGACATGGCTTCTGCCTCAGTCTCAACGGTGAGAACCCCCTTGACAAGACCACCTTGGGGATCAGTTGCTTGGTAACGGTATTCAGGCATAGCTATTTTAACAATCCAATAAGATAAAGCACTCAAAACGTGAATAAGAGGCAAGTAAACTACCTTATTATGTTCTGCAAAATCCGCACATACATATATGTATACACACACTTAGAAAAATAAAGGCAATTTGGGACAATGCAGGATTGTATTTCATCAGGCAAGCGCGTACTAGTAACAAGGCGTAAATAGGGTAAATACCTCGCCAATCATGAATAGGTTTTTAAACACGAGAGTAAACCTCGATTTTTTGCGGCGCCGCAACGACATGACAAAGTGTTGCCGAGGCAGAAATCAAAACAAAAATCTACTGTTTTCCATCAAACACCCCAGACTTTCGTCACAATATGTACCTAAGCAACAACAAACACCTGTACAAAGTTTAAGAATGACGTGCAGAATGCGGCAACTACGCCTAATATGAGTTGGTCGATCTTACCGATATGACTTATAGAAGGAGGGAATGTTGCCCGAAATTACGTTTTCCATTTATTTGCACACAGTAACTTGCTGTAATTGTAAAAACATGATTTAATCTCCCTCGGCTAGTCATATGAGTACTCGTATGACAAGTACTTGTATCAAACGTACGTTGTACATTTTAATTAAGTAATAACTAAATGTCTTTTCTAGAGAGGCTATTCAAATGAAACAAAAACAACTAAGTATCCTGGCGGCTAGCCTGGTTGCTGCTTTCGCTGCTAACGTAGCTTCCGCAGGTCAGATCCAATCTTCTTCGATTCAGATCGCACACGAAGTTATCACAGCTGATGCGCAAGCAATCAAAGCACCTTCAGTCACTTACCGCTTCGCTGGCGACGTCGATGCGACTAACAATGACCAAGTATTCCAAGTTCAATTGGTATTGACCGGTGGTGGTCAATGGAAAACTGCAGGTAATGCAGCTTCCGTAGTACTGGTAGACAGCACAGGTGCACCAGTTGCGCCAGCAAAATACTCAGTTTCTGCTCCAGCAATCAGCACTGACAAAAAAACACTGTTCGCTACAATCACAGTATTGAAAGCAGCAGCAACTGGTAGCTTGGTAACTCCAGCGGTTCGTTTCAACGATCCAGCAGGTACAGCATCTACAGTATCTAACTTGTACTCTGTAGTTGGTGCAGTTAATCCATGTACTAACACAGTACCTAACCTGCCATTCGCATTCAAACACTTTACTTCTGTTTCCTCAACGAACATCGCTGACGGTACAACAAACGGTATAGCTGATGAGCACACACGTTCGGGCAATACAAGTACAGGTACTTTGTACACATTCCCAACAAACATCAAAGTTACAGTTGCAGCATCAGCTGACGGCTCCGCAAAAATCGATCCAACAAGCCCATCTCTGAACACTAAGTTCTCTGGTGTAGCCGGTTCCACAGCAGACGTTTTGGCAACTCCGTCTTCATACGATACTTTCGTATCCACAACTTTGGTTAACTTGGGTTCAGTAGCTTTGTCTCAAGCATCAAACGGATATGATTCTGACGCAGCAACGCAATACCTGCTGGCTAACTTGTCTGCTGGTGGCGCTGCTGCTACAGCAACACTGGTTAACGGTACTGTTGAACAAAAATACCTTAAAGTAGATGTTACAGCATCACAAGGCTTCCAAGTCGGTGGTACTCTGTTCTTGTCAACTGGTATGGTTTGCGGTGCACCAATCGCTGGTGGCATCACATTCACATCAACAACTGCTGGCTCCCCAGCAAGTTTGACATATGCAGTTCCAGCTGCAACAGCAACTAATGCAGTTTCAGTCTGCTACCAAGCTGCTGGCGCGAACATCATTCCTTCCTCTACATTCAACGCGACTGCGACTTTGGTCAAAGCTCCTGATGCTGTAGCTACTGCTTACACACAAGAGCAAAACAACTCTTGTACTGGTACTTTGTACCCACTGTCAGGCAGCGTGAAGATTGACGTACGTAACTACGCAACTCCATCAACTGGTGGTAACTGGACTAGTGTTCTGCGTTTGATCAACCCAAGTGAAGTTAACACTGCAACAGTGTACGGTCAATTGATCCACGCTGACGGTTCATACGGTAACTGGGGTCCAATCGCTACATTGAAACCACGCGCTGTGTCTAACATGACAGCAACTGCAATCAATGCTCTGTTGGTGAATGTTCCTGCAACAATCACTCCAGGTACAGCACAACCAACTGCAAATGCAAACGGTGCTGGTGACCGTCTGCGCGTAACAGCAGAAGGCGTATCTTCCCTGCGCGTACAGAACTACCTGTACAACCCAGATAGCAAAAACTTCATCGAAGCGTCTTCTACTCAAGGCGTCGATTTTGAAGGCACAATCGACCGTGCACCAGCATCTGAAGGTCAGTACCAAGATCAAGATGCACAAACTGGTCTGCAAAAATAATTTTTGCTAACTAAGTTGATCTGGAAAGGGAGGCGAAAGCCTCCCTTTTTTTATGCCTGCCATTTTATGTATGTGTAGCAATCATTCAAGATCACTCCAAGTCTGGGCAGTGGCACGGTGTACAATATCGCCAGTTAGCCTTACTCTACCTCTCAAGCTCACACAAAAGACGACATGTTTATGTTCTTTCTACGCCCTATTTCCAAGCAAAACATTCATCGCCTAGGCAAGCTTATAGGAGTTGCACTACTAGTGACTTCGTCATTAACGACTCAGGCGCAAATCAGCACTGGCAATGTGCCCGGCACATCACTAGAGAGCCTCATGCCAGATCTACTGAAAGCGGATAGTGCAGATAAAGCACTGAGCATTTTCAAACCAGCTGTCAGCAAAACGCAGTTAGTGAAGTCCGATTATTTATTGCTGGATTCCCCTGCTATCGCATCTGCTGGCCTGATTCAGGTTCGCCTGATGAGTGAATTGCCGGGAACCGAATTATTTCTGCTTCTCAATGCCACCCCAGCGAAGGGTGAACCTACCGTATTAGCCGCACAGGAAATCCCGAATATGAGTAAGGCGGATATTCGCGTCAAAATAAAACTGGCAAAAAACAGCGAATTATTGTTAGTAGTGCGGGCGGGTGGCAAATGGTATAGCGTGACAAACGATGTAAAAGTTGTAACGAAATAATACGTTTGGCTTTAATCCTCAACAAACAACTATGATCAGGCAATGAGCACCTTTATCTCCTTTGAACAATTTCTCGAAACGAATGCGATCGTTCCGGCAGAAACATTAGTCAACGCGCGCTTGCTTCAACGAGAACAATTTACCCCCTTGCCAGCACTACTGGTGAGGATGGGTGCGTTGTCAGAGGACGTCCTTTATCAGCAAATGGCACTGCATAGCGGCATGCCATTGGTCAGTGACGACGATTTGCATCATGCTCAAATAGCGTTTCCGTCTACGATGAACCAATGGGGTCTGCTCTCGCACTGGTGCCAGGCTCAGGGCATGATTCTCTGGCAACAAGAAGATACCAATATCACGCATTGCGCAGCGAAAGAAGCCATCAGCGCCAATGTGCAGGAAGTATTAAGGCTTAAGTCGCCGCCAGACACCAAATTACAGTACTCACTGATACGCCCTTCCGCTTTCGAAGCCTTTTATGCCGCACTGGAGCGACGCGAACCCAAAATAGCGGCAACCGGTGATGTCATGCATTTGCGCGAACTTGCTGAAGAAGGCCCGATCATTGAGCTGGTGAACACGGTATTGTCGCAGGCGGTAACTCGCCGCGCCTCAGATATTCACGTTGAGCCGGGCGAGTATGAATTTGCGATTCGCTTACGGGTAGATGGTGTGATGCAAGAGCTCAGTCGCATGCCACTAGATAAATTTGATGCAACGGTATGTCGTATCAAAATTTTGTCACAACTCGATATTGCAGAACGTCGCTTGCCACAAGACGGTCGCATGACTGCACGCGTCAATAGCGAAGTTTTTGACGTGCGTGTATCAGTACTACCGGGTGCGATGGGTGAATCCGTAGTGATGCGTTTGTTACGCCAGGATCGCAAACCTTACCATCTTGAAGATCTTGGCATGATGCCGGATCACGCAGCACTGTTTAAGCGCTGGATCCAGATGCCAAACGGCATTGTGTTGGTTACCGGACCGACAGGCTCTGGAAAAACCACGACCCTGTATACGGCCTTAGATATAGGTAATGACGGGCTGAATAAAATCATTACGGTAGAAGATCCGGTCGAATATCGTTTAAAAGATATTACTCAGATTCAGGTCAATGCCGATATTGGATTTACCTTTGCAGCCGCCTTACGCTCTATTTTGCGACATGATCCGGACGTCGTCTTGATTGGTGAAATTCGCGATCAGGAAACTGCTGCAATCGCTGTGCAATCCGCATTAACAGGTCATTTGGTGTTTTCAACCTTGCATACAAATAGCGCTGCAGGTGCGGTTACACGACTGGTCGATATGGGAATTGAAGCGTTTTTGCTAGGCTCTAGTTTGAAAGGCGTGATGGCGCAACGGCTAGTACGGTGCCTGTGTGAACATTGCGCGCAACCATTCGAGGTCGATCAGGAAACACATCGCGTATTGCTAGAAGGTGTAAAGCACTGGAGCGATAAACTGGTGAGCAAACCACAATTACGTCGTCCGGTAGGCTGCCGTAGTTGCAATCAAACAGGCTTCTCCGGTCGTGTAGCGATCTATGAATTGTTTGAGGTTGATGCCACTTTGCAACATCAAATTCTGACACATGCGAGTGAAGCAGATATAGTTCGGTATTTGCGCGAGAGCAATGTTCGCTCTCTGCGCGACGATGGCATGCTCAAGGTGTGGCAAGGGATTACAACCGTGGATGAGGTACTCAGTCTGGCGGGTGCGTAAAAATTTCATTTACTACGATTTTTACTCTATATTATTTTATGAACTACGTATGCTTGGTGCAACTCTGACCTCGATGAAAACTGACGGGGGAATCATGTTAAAACATGGTGTTGACCACGTTTTAATTCGAGAAAATCAAATTTTTGCTTATGGCTGGGGTTTCGCGCCAGGCTTAAGCATACATAAAGTTGTATTAATCCTGCACTTTGATCAGGTCAAGCCATCCATTGAGCTTAATGCCAATTATGGTCAACGCAGAGACGATGTTCGTAAAAAATACCATGCCACACCAGAAGCAAATGACGCTGGTTTTTTGGTGCTGGCAGAGACGGGTGAACAAAAAATCTCCCGCATAGAGCTGCGCTGGGAATTATCCGAGAACAGCATTCTCACGACACAGGTCCACTTCACTCAGCGTCAGGAGCATGAAAACGCGCTAAGTAAGGTCGCGCATTATGCCGTTCTAGCAAAAAAATCCCTGTTATTGTTAAAAAATTCCGGCCCTAAAGCTTTGGTCAATAAAGTTTTACGCTACAAAACCGGCAGACCGCAGACGCTGGACTCAGCCATCTGGAAAAAACTGATTCACCAACTTACATCTCGCCCCTGCGCAGTGGTGGTTGATCATGATATGGGAGGTGGTGCAAACATCTACCGCCAGAAACATATCGCTGATCGACTTGCAGCCGGTGAAAATGTCTTGATGCTGGGTTTTCATATCGCTAGTTTGCAATACTTTGTGGAGTTCTACGACGGTAAATCACCGACACGTTATTCGATTGCTTCAATAGAAGAGTTTGTCTATTTGCTCGGATATTCCCAAATACAGCATATCCTTTATAACTGTGCAGTATCGTTCAGGCAGCCTCTTAGCGTGATTAACATGTTGGTCACGCTGAGAAAACATGTGCATTGTGAATTACAGGTTGTGGTACACGATTACTTTGCCATCTGCCCCAGCCATTTTCTGATTAATGACAAAGGCACGTTTTGCGATGTGCCCGATCTGAACGAATGTCAGCGCTGCATCAGTGCGCATACTGATGGATTTGTCTCCGTCAGCAGTGTTAGGGACATACAGCAATGGCGTAACACTTGGTCAACGTTACTAATCGCTGCAGATGAGGTAAGACTATTCTCCGAAGCATCCGAGCGACTGTTACATCGGGCATATCCGGATGTGCCTCAAAATAATTGGCGAGTGCAACCTCATACACTTCATACCGCAGTTAAAAAAGTTTCTGTCACACCCGCAGAAGAGTTACACATTGGCGTCGTTGGTCTGATAGGTAAGCACAAAGGTGCAGAAATCATTAATGCGCTGGCACGTGAAATACAAAAACGACATTCCAATATCAAAATAACTGTCATCGGTACAATCGAGGCGAGAGTGCCCGGCCATATTGTAAATGTCACTGGACCTTACCAGCCCAAACAACTGAGTAATATCATTCAGGAATCTGGCGCAAACGTATTTTTACTCCCCTCAATTTGGGCAGAAACATTCTCGTATGT
Source organism: Undibacterium sp. Xuan67W (assembly GCF_049340165.1). NCBI lineage: Bacteria > Pseudomonadati > Pseudomonadota > Betaproteobacteria > Burkholderiales > Oxalobacteraceae > Undibacterium > Undibacterium sp. Xuan67W. The sequence continues at coordinate 141,073 of NZ_JBMPPN010000002.1, read as the reverse complement.
TTCACACGAACTGGTCGATATGGGTGTTCCATTCGCCTGCTTTAATTTTGGCGCGCCAGCAGATCTAGCCAAAGCATACGAAAAAGGATTAGTTCTGAGCTCAATGCAACCCGCTACAGTGTTAGATGAATTGGAACGATTTTGGCAGCAGACAGTCTTAAAAAAGAAAGAAGTTATATGGATGAACGCGGTAGCATGAAAAAAAAAATACACGTTTTTACCAGCGCTGCATGTAACTACATTCCCAAAGTTAGAGTACTAATAGAATCCATCAAGCAATGGCATCCTGAGTGGGTCGTTCACTTGGCGCTGTCAGATCAGATTCCACCTGAGATTGATTTATCCAAAGAACCTTTTGACGAAATTCATCCGGCAGATAGTTTAGCTATTCCTGATTTTATAGGATGGTCTTTTTGTCATAATATCGTTGAACTCTCAACGGCAATCAAACCGTTCATGCTAAAAAAGCTGTTGAATCGTGACGACTGCGCCGGTGTTATTTATCTCGATCCGGATACCGTATTGTTCTCGCGACTGGACGAAGTTATAACCGCGTTGGAGAATTCTAATCTGGCCTTAACTCCACATCAGCTGCAACCTGAATCCTCTGTCGCGTCAGTAATGGACAATGAGATTTGCAGCCTGAAACACGGCATTTACAATTTAGGTTTTTTTGCTGTTAATGCGACTGAGATTGGCAAAGCTTTTGCGGCATGGTGGGCTGAGCGTTTATATTATTTTTGTCGTGCAGATATTCCGAATGGCTTATTTACAGATCAACGCTGGATTGATCTCGCGCCCGCTTTCTTTGAGGGCGTATGTATTTTACGATCTCCGAGACTCAACGTCGCTCCATGGAATCTCACAACGCGGGAGCTAACCGGTAAAGCGCCAGATCAGGTTCTGGTCAATGGAGAATCATTAGGCTTTTATCATTTCACAGGATTTGATAGTGGAGCGCACATTATCATGTCGAAAAAGAACGCAACTGGAAATCAAACTGTTACGGATCTGGTTAATTGGTATAGCGCAGTAACTGAGAATTTAAGTACCGATCCGTTGAGTCAGGTTTCATGGCGTTTTGGCAGTTTTGCTAATGGAAATAAGATCAGTCCGCTTGAACGCATGATCTATCGCGAACGCATAGATTTACAAAAAAAATTCCCAAATCCTTATTTAACTGGTCAAGATAGTTTTAAGGCCTGGATAGAAGCCAACGGTAAGTCAGAATATCCAAAATTGTTTGATAAAACTACCGAGGCACTAGAGATAGCACGACTGCATAAAATACTCACTCCAGGTTTTCAGGCGGGGAGAAGCCAATCTCAATTGAGTTTAGGATTGTTGTCAGCGCATCTGCTACAAGCCTTATTGAATGCCGATCATCGAAGAAGAATAAGTAAACGGACTTGGGAAATTTTAAGTAATGAAGGAATGGCTGGAGTGATAAAACGCATTTCTAAATGATAATTTCGATATAGAAAGTCGGAATTAGTTTTGTAGCGTCAGTGTCATGAACAGATAGGCTCGATATACGAATTAACATGAATAAAAAATTTCCTAATTTGTTTTTTTCAATTGCAATAAGCGCTTTGTTGTTGTCTGGCTGCGGTGGAGAAAATAATTCAACCCCGGAAAACTCAATTAAAGTAGACACGCGCGCTAACACCGTTAAGAGCAAGGACGACATTCGCGCAATGCGTCCCGCGCCAGTGGCAAGTAAGTTACAAGAAAAAGCAGAAATACTTAGCGCCTTTAAACTTCCTCACAATTCTGGATTAATAAAATTTTCGTTGGGAAAACCCACTCAAGCAGAGACCACCTTAAAAAAAACGTCTGGCGTCGCGGTAAGCGAGCGTCAACATCAGATAGGGTTTAGCCGCAACTTAACTGGAAGGACAGATCAATCGCCGGATGTATCAAAATTGCTCTGGATGCCACTGCCGACAGGTGGGCAAGTAGCGAGCCTGAGTATCACATCGACAGCGGCGGCGGCAGTACGTATAGGTCTGCTCGTAACGCGCATGCCTAATGCCACAGAGATTCGCTTCGCAGGATCGGATAATCCAAGCACAGTCGTTGGGCCAATACTGGCTGGTAGAATCCAACTGAACCAAACGTACTGGTCGCCAGCATTGGATGGCGATACGGTAACAATGGAAATATTTTTACCAGCAGGGTCAAGTCCCAGCGACCTTGATTTTAGAATTGTGAAGATATCGCATCTTGTCAGCACTCCGTCAAATCCGCGCAATATCAACGTTAGCGAAAAAGGAGCCTCGTACTGTGAAGTTGATCTCGCATGCGCCAATCCACTGACACCAGAGTTGGAAGCAACTGGCAATAGCGCTGCAAAAATGATCTTTACAAAAACGGATGGAAATTCTTATTTATGTTCAGGCACGTTAATCAATAACGTAGCCAAAGACCCTTTATTTTTCTCTGCGAATCATTGCATTTCCGATCAAGAGACAGCCAGTACACTGAACACGTATTGGTTCTACCAATCATCCAGCTGTGGCGGCGGGTTAAAGCAAGTTGTTCATCTTTTTAACGGTGCCTCATTGTTGTATCACAGCACTCAAGACGATTTTTTGCTGCTGAAACTGAATGACTCCCCACCGACAAGTGCAAACTTTGCCGGTTGGGACGCAAAAGTGATCACGCCTCAAAATGTCATAGGAATCCATCATCCTCACGGCGATATTAAAAAAATTAGTTCTGGAGCTACGGATGCTAATTTCACTATCGTCAACGACAAAGGTTTATACACACCTGTTGTCTGGCAGTCGGGTATTACAGAGCCAGGCAGCAGCGGCTCTGGATTATTCACCTACAGCGATGGGTATTATGCTTTGCGCGGCGCACTTTATGCGGGTTCATCTACCTGCGCATCGCCAAGTGAGGCAGACTACTTTTCGCGCTTTGATTTAGTCTATGACAGTATTAAGGAGTACCTCACGACAAAAACCACACCCCAGACTGGGTGGTGGTGGAACCCCAATGAAGGGGGGAGAGGATTTACGATTGAAATCTTAAACAATAAGATGTTCTTTGCGGGATATCTTTATGATGAGAGCGGCCGAGCTACCTGGGTTGCATCAGGACCGACGTTGATGAGCTCCAGCTCCATGTATCACGGGGTATTAACCAGCTATAAAAATGGACAAACCTTGAATGGAAAATTTCAACCGGCAACTCAGGTTAATACAGGCATAGGAAATATCGACATCGTTTTCTCAGATGCGACTCATGGCACCCTAACTTGGCCTGGCGGTGTAGTGGCAATTCAACGCTACGACATCGTTCCAGGTGGAGTTAGTGCTCCAATCCCGGTCAATACACCAGAAACTGGATGGTGGTGGAACCCTAGCGAAGGTGGGCGAGGATTTTCTATCGAAATTCAAAATGGCAGCATGTTTTTAGCAGGCTATATGTACGATGCAAATGGTAATCCGGTCTGGTATGCCTCGGGACCAATGAGTATGACGAACGCTGGTACTTACAACGGGTTTTGGCAGCAATATGCGAATGGCCAGACATTGAATGGTAGTTTTAAGCCCGCAAACGTCATCAACAATAACGTCGGAAAAGTAAGTATTAACTTCTCCGACCGGAAAAACGCTATATTAACGCTGCCAAATAATACGCAAATAGCAATTACACGCTATGTTTTCTAATGTGTATAAACGACAAAGAATCGGGCCTTATCAAATTAAAAGATATTAAAATGACACACCTATATTCTGAATATCAGAATATTTCTCAAATAAAATAACCCGATTTTAATAACCTCATGCTGGGAATGTGAATACGTTCCGAAGCAGAAATTGGGTTAACAATTTAAGATTTATTCAATACAATTTTCTGTATTCAGATAACATTTAAGTACAAAATCCATTGAGACTACGACTAAAGACAGAAATAATCTTGTGCCGGACTTAGTCCCTGAACTTACACTAATTTCACACCTTCTTCGAATAAAGAATTAACCAACAAATTTATAATTCGAAACATTTGCTTTGGGTACCGAATATCCTGCAGCCACTGAAGAGATGCTTATTATTCGCTCAATTGCATGCGCTAAAGTTCCATCAATCTGCCCAGACTCAGCTTCAAAGTCATCGTCACTTATCGATAAATTTAGCAATGGTTGTAATGCATTAACCCTAGCCGCAAACATTGTTCCAGCGATAAAATTTTGCTTCTCAACAATTTTTGGCTGTATTCCTAATCGTTTAGCCAAACGATTAACTTTTGATGCATTTGCGCCCCAGTAATAAGACATCGGTACTACATGATTTTTAGGTCCGTATAAGCCAGCATCTGGATTTGTATCAAAATAATTCAACATCTCGTTTACTGCATTTTCTGAAATCAGTTCGTCATATAACTCTTTTCTCCACAAATAACCATCCTCCCTGTGGAGAGATTTTTTTGTATGTACCTTTATAAGAATCTCATGCCCATTGTTTATGACATGGGGCAAAATATTCAAAAATGGTAGTACATCTCTTCCTCTGTTCTCGACTGATTCAAGCAAAAATGGCTGTCCATTGATAAATAATTTTTCTCGAACACTGTCAACAATTTCATTTGGTGCAGTAATGTAAAGTTTATAAGCAACAGACGTCAGTTTATTTGCGTAGGATAATATTTCATCAAAAATCTCCTCATAATAGGCATGAACAACGATTGCAATCGGTATTGTTCTGTTAATGCGCACTCTTTCAGATCGCAATATATTTGTAACCTGTGCCATTCGAGCAGCCTCTAAGAACGCATAGCCATAACGTTGATCTGGTTCTAAATGCGCCCCTTCCGCCCACTCATTCCAGGCATTTACAAATACCAACCGTTCATCCCTCTTAGTTTGAGTATCACAGGTGTACTTAATAGCGTTTGACAGCCATTTTTGAAACAATACTGGCTCACTATTTATCAAAATAGAGCCTTTATTTTTTCTTCTGGCAGTGTTGTCCCAAGACGGACAAACACTACGAAATAACTGGTAACCCGGGGGCTTATATTTTTCGCTTCGCTCAATAAATGAACTCCAGTCATAAACTTGAGCCTGAAAATTCTGACTCAATGGTTGTACCAGATTAGTCACATTTGGAAGCCCTGCATTATTAGGAGGAAACTCAATAGCAGCGTCAAAGTCATACTCGGATGGGTCAAGCGACTCAAATGATTGCGTATAAGCCAGATAAATCTCACCAATCCCATTCTCTCTACACCAAGTGCGCCAACGAGCAACGGTCTCTTTTGGAGATGGTAATAGCCCCGGTCGGTAGACAATCAACAAGGGTTTACCATTGACACGAATATATCGCTCATCTCTCATGTATTGAGCAACATGCGCTATGAATGCAATGTCGTCTTCTGGGCTATGCTTCTGTTGAATCAACATCTCCTGATCCAGTCCATCCCAACGACGGCTCCAATTCTCATTCGCCCAACATAAGCAAAACGGCAAATCTAGCGATCTATCATGCAGGTAATTTTCTATCGGCTTTTCAAGTAATCGGGTTCCGCCAAACCAATAAAAATAGAAGCAGAATCCTTCTATTCCGTAGAGTTTTGCAAGCTCAATTTGGCGCCGTTGAACTGAGGTATCAAGCAGATCGTAATACCCAAGTTCGCCCGGAATATGTGGTTGATAGTGATTTTTAAATTGAGGTTGGGCTGGTTTAACGTTCGTCCACTCAGTAAATCCATCTCCCCACCATTCGTTGTTTTGAGGGATCGCATGAAATTGTGGCAAATAAAAACAAATCAGCTTTACCTGTTTATTTTGTAGCGGTTCCGCCTCTAACAAAGGGACATAAGTTGCAATACCGGTCGGCTCATCCGTTAATTCAGCATCACCCAACAAGGAAGCGTAGTTTGCCAACCCGGCATGTGCCGAGTCAGAATTAACCCAATGACGGTATCGACCAAATAAAGATGGAAAACTACTGATTAAGGAGCTTTTTAGTATGCCTTTCCATTTGCGAGGTAAAGGAAATATTCGCCAGAAAAACCGAATCGTATCAAATATGGTTGTTTGTAACGCTCCCAAAATACCGGTTTTTAATTTGCGATTGATGTAGCGAAAAGGCTTAGTAATAATCCATGAATGACTATTCAAAATTCTTTGCAAACTGGCGTCTTTATCAGCAACTTGTTTTGTCAATTCTTCAGCAAATTTTATGCGCGCATTCAAATCTTCTTCAAGCGTTTGAATATAAGTATTTTGCTTTAATACCGCTTCTGTTTGTTCAGTGATTATTTTTTGCGTTAAATTTTTTTGTCTATTCCAAGCTGTTTCTATTTGAGCGTCTATCAGCGCGCCATCATCACAAATCGTCATTGAAAACTGATAACCGGTTTCTATGGCGTGAAGTATCGTCAATGGTATTTGTGGATACCATTGAGGATCGTCATTTTCTGAACAAAGTATTCGCCCCTGGTCTGGGTTAACACCAGTCCAGTATGCATTGATTAATTCGGCGTCAGCATCTTTAGAAGACCATCGCCATAAAATTTCTTTATCTAAATTGACGATGTGAGCCTGTTTAATCCAGATTGATTTCCTAGCAGATGCTGGATCAATGCGAATTTGATTTAATTGCTCGTGACTTTCGTGTTGAAAATTAAACTCGACAATAAATTCATTGGCATTGACTTCATGTTTATAGCCAGGTAATTTTTTTTCCTCACTAAATCCCCCAGAGGAGGCTGCAGAGAAATAAAGTGCCGTAGTAAATATGGGGCTGACAAGCTTTTTCTGATATCGGGCGATATCATTGACCGGCTCAAGACTAGGATAGATTTTTGTAGCGAATATCCATTGATAGACTAGGGAATCAGGACGACTGGAAATAACGGCATCCAGCCAAGAGCTTGGAAAAAGTTTTGTTTGTTCATCACCGAACTCTGTATCCGACAAATTTCTTTGAACAGTATCTAAGTCCCAAAGGTATATGCCGCTCTCTGCTAATTTGGCTTGAAGGTTTTTGTAAGAATAAAATCGCAGGTGCGTATTATCAAGAAGGCCGTTTTGCGCGTAGCTAAACTTACCACCCAATAACTCGAGGGATGCCGCTATGTGGGTAATATTTGGTACGGAAAATAAAATCGTACCATGCGGTTTAATTAAAACTCTTAATTGTCTTAATAGTTGTTCTGGCTGATTAAGATGCTCTATCACGTCCGCGACAACGATATAGTCGTAAGACTCTGGGGTAAAGCTATCAAGTAAATTATCAGTTTCTAGATTTTTTATCGCAACTTTTCGATATACCGGATAGCAAATATCGATCGCGTCATGATCTAAGTCGACGCCATCAACAACACATTCCTTTTTCATTACAAGGTAGCGTCCAAGCATTCCACTAGAGCATCCAATATCTAACACGACTGAATTCGTGTCGATTTTTTCAACAATCTTAGATAACGATTCCTCTATGCCAGGGATAACATCCCTGCTGTATTTCGTGTGATTTTCCATTGCTTGATTCTTAACTCATCCGATATATTTTCATATTAAGCAATACTATAATTTTCTACTTAATTGAATTAAGAAATGCCTCAATGCATCGCGGATACCAAACGCACGTGTCTTTTGCGCTATTAGTGCGGAGTCATGCCAACAATTGGTGTGCTCATCGTACAAAGGAGAGTCTTCCCACTGTGTATAAGACTCGAGTACGTCTAGTTTGGCGTATTTGGCTAATGCGCTGAATCCGTCAGGATAGAACCGCCAACAATCAACAGGGTAACGATGTTCATAACCTGATGACGGTGCAACGATACAACATAAGCCTCCTGGTTTCAGAACTCTGGCAATTTCGAGCATCGTAATCCAAAAATATTCGATGTGTTCAAACGCCTGCCCAGAAATCACTACGTCAACAGAATTTGATTTGATTTGACTCCAGTCATATGGATCCGTCAAAACGATATCCACATTATTTCCTGGAACCATATCGGCACCCTGGTATTTCCAGTTTTTTTGATCACTGAATAAAGGTTTATAACTACCATTGACGTGAACTTCTTGCGCACCAATATCAAGGATAACGATGTGATTATTTTTTTTTGCTTCAAGATATTTATCTCGAAACGCCTTCATTTTGTCCATTGAACTTGTATGCATGGTCTATATTTAAAAGTAAAAAATTGAATTAATATTTATTCGGTAACGATGCTAATACCGATATTTTGCATGGGAATACCAATTAGCCCGGTGGTAGCTGACGATGACTCAGATCTTAAAATCATTGCGTCATGCACCCACTCAAGTTGGGTGTGCGTTTCATTTGTACCTATCGCAATTGCGACGCAAACTGAGTAATCCCCTTTTGGCAATATCGGCATATTGAACTCAAATTCAGCACAAATCTTAACATTCGACTGAACCGAAAGTGGCTGTTGAGAGTAAGTCAGGTAAGTATTATCTCCAAAAAGAACCTGGCCTAATTTATCTTTAATATAAAAGCCTAAAATTGGAGAGTAGATGTCTCGGACTACCGCAGCAACAACAGATAACACGACTCGCTCTCCACCAACGATCCAACTAAGAGGATTCAGGTCGTGATCGTGTAACTCAACTGATACGATTTTGGCCTCTTTAGTGCCAAAACTATTTGCATGTTGGTCAAACTCAAACACTTGAATATCATTTCTCAAATTGCTTGAGTTAATCCAGTTTAATCGCAGATCTTTTTTTTCTACAGCGAGGACTGTAGAAACGACGGGGGAGCTTACCTGAACCGTGACAGGAGGTCCTTGAGTGGCTTCATAAAAAGCAGCTAAGTATTGTTCAGACACGTCTTTTGCTGAGCCATTTAATTGTGTGCGACCTTTTTCCAACCAAATGGCGTTTTGACATAAACTCTTGATGGCAGCGGTATCATGGCTAACGAACAGGATCGTGCCTTTTTCCATAAACGCGCGCAAAAACCGCATACATTTTTGAGTAAAAAATGCATCTCCAACCGCAAGTGCCTCATCAATTACTAAAATATCAGCATCAACGTGCGCAATTACGGCGAATGCGACACGCACAAACATGCCACTGGAGTAGGTCTTAACTGGTTGTTCGATGAAATCGCCAATGTCAGCAAAAGCGATAATATCGTCAATCCGTGCGTCTACCTCATTTTTGCTTAAACCAAGCAATTGGCCGTTCATATAAATGTTTTCGCGACCGGTGTATTCAGGATCAAAACCTGAACCGAGCTCTAGTAAAGCTGCCACACGGCCATTGATAACTATCTCACCATGAGTTGGATTTAAGGTCCCGCATAAAATCTGTAAAAGAGTACTTTTACCCGAACCATTTCTTCCAATAATTCCGAGTGTTTCACCTTTTTTCAACTCAAAACTGACATCGTGCAACGCCCAATATTGCTTCGAAGAATTCTGCGCTAAAGATCGTAGTCGCTGCTTTATGGTATCAACCGGGCATAAGCGCGCTGCTAACGAGAAAAGTCCCTGCTTGAGCCTGTCATTTGGCTTTTCGTAGATTTGATAGCATTTACTGATATTTTTGATAGAAACAGCTAAATCAGAGGACATCCGCGAATCCCCTACGTGTTTTTTGAAAACAAATAAATCCGGCCCAGGCAATAAAAAATGCGACCAACGTGTACAGAACTAGCTCAGTCCAATCGGGTTGATTACCCCAGACAATGACCCTTCTTGCCGTTTCGATTGGGAACACCATAGGATTTAATTTAGCAAAAAATTGCCAACGTTCAGGTATGGCGGAAAGAGGAAAAAATACTGGAGAAAGAAACATCATTCCTGTCACTAAAATTCCGATAGTCTGACCGACATCCCTCAAAAAGACCCCTATCGCGGACAGAAACCAGCTTGCGCCAAGACAAATTAAAGCAAGGGGGAGAACGACCATTGGAAGAAACAATAGCGTTACCGGTACATAGCCAGTAATTGCAAACTGAAAAACCAGTAAAACAAGTACGCTAATTGACATATGAAACATTGCCGATAGCAAATTAACGCAGGCCAAAATTTCCAGAGGAAAGACAATTTTTTTAACAAAATTCACGTTATTGAGAATCAAACCAGGAGCACGATTCACATTCTCAGCAAACAAATTGAACATAATCATGCCTGCAAACAGAACAATTGCAAATTCAGATTTAGAGCTATGTGTCGCAGTCCAACGTGCTTGAAATATCTCACTAAATACAAAGGTATAGATAGTGAGCATAAAAACAGGGGTCAATAGTGACCACAACACTCCCAAACTAGATCCCTTATATTTACCCAAGGCATCTCGCGTCGCCATATCGGTAATTAAACGTCTGTGGACCCACAAGGTATGAATTGCGTAAAACGGTGAAATAGGGGGGGATGTCATTAGTGATGTTGGGTCAGGTTTAAAACTTGAAGTTGGATAATTACAGCGCGCGTTATTGTAAGTCTAAATCCGCTGTCTTCACTCAAAAACAGGATAGTGCCTGCCATGCTGCAGACGCACAAGAACAGTTACATTCTGTTAATACAAGCCAAACTACCCACGCCCATAAATATCATCAAATCGCACGATATCGTCCTCGCCCAAATATGATCCTGATTGCACTTCAATGAGTTCAAGATCCACATCGCCCGTATTTTCGAGGCGATGTCTGACGCCTAAGGGAATATAAGTAGATTGGTTTGCAAATAGCGTCATCATGTCCATGCCTCGTGTGACTAATGCTGTGCCACTGACGACAATCCAGTGTTCAGCGCGGTGATGATGCATTTGCATAGATAGGCGGCCGCCCGGCTTAACGACTATACGTTTCACCTGAAATTGTTCACCATTATCAATGGAGTCGTAATGTCCCCATGGACGATAAACTTTGCGATGATTTTCGGTTTGCGGATAACTAGCTGTTTTTAACCGGCTGACGATTCGTTTGATATTTTGGGTATTTTTTTTGTCCGTTACCAACACCGCGTCTGGTGTTTCGATGACGATCATATCCTCTAGCCCCAGACATGTCACTAAACGGCTATCGGACATGACTAGACAATTTTTAGAGTCTTCTAGTACGACATCACCGTGAACGACATTTCCTTGTGAGTCTTTTTCCGACACTTGCCAAACGGCATCCCACGCACCGACGTCGGACCATCCTGCATTAAGCGGCACCACTGCCCCTATGATACTTAACTCAGGGCTAACGGGTAATTTTTCCATCACGGCATAGTCAATGGAATCAGATGGGCAACGAAGGAAAGATTCTTTATCAATCCGAATAAAATCACAGTCGACTTTAGCCAACTCAACGGATTGCTGACAACTTGCCAGCATTGCGGGATTCAAGTGTCCTATTGCTTTTAACCAGACACTGGCGCGCATCAAAAAGATGCCGCTATTCCATAAATAATTACCACTTGTGACATAGGCTTGAGCGACGCTCAGTTCGGGCTTTTCAGCAAAAGCTTTTAACTTTCGAACCAGTCCGGTATCAAAATTTTCGCCGACTTCGATGTAGCCATAACCAGTTTCCGGGCGATCGGGTACGATCCCAAAAGTAACCATGGCGCCATTCAGTGCATGCGAGAGTCCTGCTTGTATCGTCTGATGAAAAGCGACCTGGTCTGCGATTACATGGTCAGCAGGCATCACTAACAATACTGAATCAGCCTGATGTTGAACTGCGGCGAGCGCTGCCAATGTGAGCGCCGGAGCCGTATTTCGGCCAGCTGGTTCAAGTAAAATCGATGGCGTATTGACACCGACGGCACGCAATTGTTCGGCAGTGATAAAACGATATTCTTCGTTACAGACAACCATCGGTGATGAGGCGACGGTGACGTCCCCTTGAAATCCGTGCAACCGGCTAGCAGTTGCTTGCAACATGGTTTGCTCGCCAACCAGACTATGCAGCTGTTTAGGATGTTTTTCACGAGAAAGCGGCCACAGTCGGGTGCCAGATCCACCGGATAAAATGACTGGTTGAAGTAACATAGTTAGATCGTCGAAAATGACGCGTTGAAGTTGCCAAATATTGCATTTAATTCAATTACTCTATTATACCGTGATGCATCGGATAATAATGTCTGTGAATTGTCATAATAGTATACTGGTCGGCGTACAGTTTTACCCAAAAGCAGGCGAGATGGGACGTCAACGAAATGCTCAAAAAAATACAAGAGCGCCACTATTTTTAACCTCTTTTTTCTTCCGTTTTTAATTTAAAACCATGACAAAAATCATCTCCGCCAATCTCAACGGCATACGCTCCGCAGCGAAAAAAGGCTTTTTTGAATGGATGAATCAACAGCAGGCTGATTTCGTTTGTGTGCAGGAATTAAAGGCGCAGGAACCGGATATGACTGATGATTTTTTGACGCCGCATGGCTATCATGGGCATTTTCATTATGCAGAGAAGAAGGGTTACTCAGGTACCGGCGTCTATAGCAAGCAAAAACCTGATGCGGTAGAAATCGGTTTTGGTAGTCCTGAATTTGATGCGGAGGGACGTTATGTGCGCTGTGATTTCGGTAACTTATCGGTGATTTCTGTGTATTGCCCGTCCGGCTCCTCATCGCCTGAACGTCAGGAAGCAAAGTTCCGTTTTATGGATTTATTTTTTCCACATCTCGCCTCGTTGATCGCGGAGGGGCGGGAGCTGGTCATATGCGGCGACTGGAATATTGCCCACAAAGAGATCGATCTGAAAAACTGGAAAAGTAATCAAAAAAATTCCGGTTTTTTACCTGAAGAACGCGCCTGGATGACGACCTTGTTTGAGGAACTGGGTTGGGTGGACGTGTATCGCCGCTTACACCCGGAGACAACAGGTGACGCGTACACCTGGTGGAGCAACCGTGGTCAGGCTTGGGCAAATAATGTCGGCTGGCGCATTGACTATCATGTGGCAACTGCTGGCATCGCGGCCAAGGCGAAGCATGCTTCTATTTATAAAGAAGAACGTTTTTCTGATCATGCACCACTGATCATTGAGTATGCCTGAGTCTAGGTCAGCCTAACTGATATCGTTACCATCCTGAGACGGACATCCCTCACACAAAATAAGGAGGCAAATCCATATACTCCTCCACAGTATGTAATTGCATTGTATGATTCCGCCCGTCTTCATTGCGGAATCATACAAAGAAATGACATACTCCCCCCATATCCTCTATTAATATCGGACGGAAATTTGTCAGTATCGGCAGTCATTATTTAACGGCATCACTGCGCATTACCCGGTCTTTTTTCACACCCGATAATTTGCTTCCCTGTTTCTGCACATAGACCTCGAGCGCCTCCAGATCGTGACCGATGATCTGGCGCTGCTGGCCTTGTTTGAATATGGTGAAACCATCGCCACCGTCGGCCAGGAATTTATTCACAATCACTTTGTATGAACGCGCTAGCTGGATAGGCTGACCGTGTACACGCAAATCCTGAATACGCTGAGAGATATCCGACGCCGGGTTCCAGCGATAGCTAAAACCGTTAGAAACAAAAAGCTTCTTAGGATCGTCTGCATCACGCCCCGCCCATTGCTGCTGAAGTAAAGCGATGATCTGCTCGCCGGTCAAACTCATGCTGACCAACTCATTACCAAACGGCTGTACGGCATAGATATCGCCGAAGGTAACGTCGACTTCTTTGCTATCCGTCACCGAAGGTAAATCGCTGCGGATACCGCCTGCATTCATAAAGGACACATCAGCCGGACCAAAGCGTAAGCCGAACTGTAATTGTGCGTCTGAAATGACATTGCCCAGAGCGCTGTCAAATCCATGAGAACCGCTTGACCGAGTCAATGGTGCAGCCAGTTTCGTCACAACACGTTGGCGTATTTCTGAGGTAAGGGCCGTGACTTTATCAACCAATTGTTGCGCAATGGGATCGGCAACCAATGCCCCCTGATCGACCAGATAATTGGTCGCATTGGCGGACACTACCAGGTTGTTGCTGCGATTAATCGTGAGCTTGGTCTCAGTCAGATAAGCGCCATAGCTGCGCGCCTGCACCACCAAACGGCCATCAATCTTGCAGGTATAGCCTTGATGCGAGTGTCCGGACACCACCATCGTGACAGCCTTGTCCAATCGACGGGTGATATCAATAATCGGTCCTTTTAAGCCTTCGCAGCGATAGCTAGGATCATTGGCTGCGCCCGCATAATTGGCACCTTCATGTATCAACACGACAATCACAGAAATGCCTTGAGCCTTAATCTCCGGAACATAGCGATTAATCGCCGCAGCTTCTTTATCGAACTGCAAAGTCTTGATGCCTTCAGCTGAGACAAGATTAGGCGTATCCGATGTCACTGCACCGATAAACGCGACTTTAATATCACCGACCTGACGGATGACATAGGGTTTCAACCACGGCTGCGCACTCGCCTTGTCAATGACATTAGATGCAATGTAGTCAAATTTAGCCCCCTTAAATCCTGGAAATTCACACCCCTTCTCAGGGCAATCACCGTTGATCTTGCGCTGCAGATCCTGGCGTCCACCATCAAATTCGTGATTGCCAACCGACGTGACATCCAGCCCAATTTGATTCATGCCTTCAATCACAGGCTCGTCTTTGAGTATTGATGAACCTATCGGTGACGCACCGATCAGATCACCGGCGCCAACGAGTATGCTGGCCGGTGCTAACTTGCGACGCTCTTTTAAAATACTCGCAAGATAGGCATAACCGCCTGCGGGTTTTGTTGCGGCCTTGCCATTCGACGCTGCCCCTTCCGTCGGAGCCAGATAAGGAATAGGCTTGTCCGATTGCAGATTGCCGTGAAAATCGTTGATACTGAAAATCGTGATTTCGGTAGTAGGGCCGGGACTAATAGCTGACTGCTTTGGCGCAGCGCAGGCCGTTACTAACAAGACGGTGAATATGGATGCGACAGATTTCGTGCTGAACATATCGGTTCCCAAAAAAATAAAGCCTGCAATAACGCAGTGCGATATTGCAGGCTAGTACAAATCAGATTGTTATGACATTGAATTAAATAAAGAACTCACTATCGCAATAATCTTTGTTGAAGCAAATTAATAATCTACTGAGAAAGTTACAGAAGCGTAACGTGGAGCACCTAAGTAGTAGAAAACCGATTTACCAGCAGCAGTACCGTATGCCAAAGCATTCGTCACGTTGAAGCTTGATGGGTTACGGTATTCTTTATTAAGCAAGTTACTGACGCTGAAACGCAGTGTTGGCTTTTTCAAATACGTTGTATTTGAAAATTGGTAACCCGCATCCAAACCAACCAATGTGTAAGCAGGAACCAATTCATCATTGGTCATAGTTGCCCATTGCTTGCCAGTATATTTCGCTTTCAAACGTGTGTACCATGCGCCTGTTTCATATTGCGCGCTCAGTCCCGCTTTCCAGGTTGGCGTCAATGTCATTTCTTTACCAGCTGTTGGCAAAGTTGCTGTTTTGCTGACGATCAGATTGTCTTGAATTTCGCTCTTAGCGTAACCCAAAGAGCTGTAGAAAGACCAGCCGTTGACTGGCGTATTACCCAATTCAACTTCAAAACCGCGAGTTTTAACTTTACCTACGCTAGTCAAGCTGCTCAGATTCGTTACCGGATCATAAGCAGTGGCCTGACGGTCACGGAAATCAACAGAGTACACCGTGAACTGACCTGTCAGTTTTTCGCTTTGTAAGCGATATCCCAGATCCAGGTTATACGAAGTTTCTGCTTTCACATCGACGGGCATCGTTGCAACGCCGTTTGTTACGACAACGTTACCCGTTGTGGCATACACAAAGTTTGGCGGTACTTTCATGTTCTTAGCTAAGCTTGCGAACACGGAGTTATTGTAATCGATCTGGTAACGAGCACCTAACTGAGGCAATACTTCAGAGTAGGTTTTCTTGATGTTATAACCGACACCTGAACCCTCACTGGCGTAGTTTGTGAAGTCACGCTTCATCGTTGGCGCGCGAACACCAAAATTCAAACTTAACTTATCATCCATTAAGCTAATGGTGTCTTGTGCAAAAATCTGGTAAGCAGTACTAATTGTTTTCCAGTCACGACCTTGATACGGAGTGCCATCTGGACGAGTGATGCGTCCTTCTTGCAACCAGATATCTCCCGCATTGCCGTTAGCGTCAACAGCAACCATAGGTCCAAATTGCTCATGCACAGCACGCTCAGCCCAGAAACCGGCTAAAACTTGGTGATTGCCAAAAGTATGGGTTAATGACGCTGTAATACCTGGGCGATTCGTACGTGTCACGTTTGAGCTCGCAACAATGACCTTGTCCAGTGTGTCGCCATCGCCATTCAGGTCAACAGCAGCTGTATTTTTTCCAGTAACTGGGTTGAGGAAGGCATTTTCGGTTTGCAAACGTTGTTGAACGCCACCCGTACCATATCCATACCAAAAATACGGAATTATTTTCAAATCAGTATCTTCACCAATACGGAATTTACCGACTGCAGATGCAATAACGTTTTCAAACGGATTCTTAGTCAGTTGATAGAAAGTGTCCGCATTTGCTTGAGTTGGATCGCTACCAGCCTTGCCAGGTGTTGGGGCTACGTGACCGATGAACTTGGTTGAATAATCGTAGTAGTAACCGTTTTTAGCCAGATCAGCCAAGTTGAAAGTGCTGATATTTTGGTTAATTGCTTTGTTGTACAAGATCGTACCGTTGATCGAATTAAAACGATCGAAATCAACGCGGAATCCCATATCGACGTGATCACGGTTAGCACCACCCCAACCTTTCCATTTATCCGCTTGCGCATGAGAAACGGAAATGAAGAAACGTGAACGCTCACCCAGCATACCTGTGTCATAACGCACATAAGTTTTCGACAAATTCAAGCCACCAAGTGTCTGCATCAGGCGGAAGTTTTGTGTCTTCGACGGATCGCAAGTAGTGATACCGAAGTTACCGCCAGTCGCACCGATCTGTGGAGAGTCAACGTCTGTTGAACCTTGTGTTACGAACTGGGTACAAGTATTTTCCTGATCCACGAATTCTTGCGGGAACACAGAGAAGCTACCGGAGTCATTGACCGGCACGCCGTTAATCGTTGCACCGATCTGATCGCTGTTAAAGCCGCGCAATGTCAAGCCGCCACCGAACAAGCCTGTTGCATCGTAGTTGTAGCTATTCACTGCTGGCATCAGCTCCAGAGCTTCGTACGCATTGCCGGTAGGACGCTGTTTTGCCAACTCTTCTGCTGTGATCGTGCTGCGTGCTTTTGGCGCGATTTCTTGCACCATCAAACCCATACCGACTTTCTTACCGGTGATGGTCACACGGTTAGGATCAGTTGGTTCGTTAGTTTCTGCTGGCGGCGTTGTTTGCGCATAGGCACTCAGACACACCAGTTGACAAGCGACAGCAACCATCGACAAACGCGATGGAAATGCTGATGTATTTCTTGATTGTTTCATTTACTACTCCTGGATCAAGGGTTTTTAGAATTCATTACAAAACGATAAATCAGGGACCAATTTCTTCACTGCTTGAAATATTGCTGATCGACTTCAGTCAAAACAAAAACATGTTGCAAAAAATTTGAAAATTACTTCCAATCCTTAGGCTGAGCGTTGTAGTACCACAACATCTCCCTTTTTTAGCGCATTTAACATGTCAAAAAAATAAGCCTATTATCAGGATTGCGCAAACGATTGCTTGTATTCAAAAAGCGGAAAGCTGAGGACCGCGCAAACGATTGCTATATTTTTTAAAAAAAACGGGAAAGTCTATTTTCACAGTTACCGCACCATTTTTAGAGTGCAATATGTCTTGTGAAGACTGAAATACCTTCTTTAAAGCAAAAAAGCAGGAAGCATGCCATTCACAAATACCGATCTTTTCTCACTACATGCTTTAGAAAAAACAGCGGTTTTTTTGCAATTTTCAGCCGATATATCTATGTCAAAGTAAAGTCTAACAACAAATTTTTACAAAAGCAAAGTCTGCCAGCCAATTATGAAGGCTTCGTGACATGAAGAAAAAACTCGCAGAAAAAAGTCACAAATGAGACAAATATGCACAATTTGCACTATTACAGTGCAAATTTGAATCAAGCGGTGGTTGAGATGGGTGGCAAGTGCAGTTCAATCAATCGCAGCAATCTGTTTGACATTACTGCGGTAGGGAGCAATGGAGGCAGAGTTCAGGCCTTTGGCGTGAACATAAAGAGGCATGACCTCGGGCAAGTGACGACGAATTTCCTCTATCCGGTCTTTGCCGGCAGGATGTGTAGAGAGCCATTGCGGAGGCGCACTTTTATTCACGATGGCCATCTTTTGCCATAACGCAATACCAGCACGCGGATCGTAGCCAGCACGCGCCGCAATGTCGAGGCCCACAACGTCTGCCTCTGTTTCGTCATCACGTGAAAATTTCAGCATACCTAAATTAGCCGCACCACCGGCGACTGAACCGGCGAGATTTGGGTCATAGCCTTTGGCACCGGCGATAATTTCCGCGAGCTTGACACCAAAATTAGCAACCCTGGCTTTACCTGCACGCTCAGCACCATGTTCACGCAAGGCATGCGCAATTTCATGCCCCATTACGATCGCCACCTCATCATCCGTTAATTTGAGCGTATCGAGAATGCCCGTATAAAAAGCGATCTTGCCACCTGGCATGCAATAGGCATTAATTTGTTTTGATCCGATCAGATTAACTTCCCATTTCCATTCGGGCGCACTTGGATTCCAACGCATGGCAAATGGCTTTAATTTTTCTGCGATCGCGCGTAGACGTATGACTTGCGGATGATTGTCTGGCCCTAACGCATGCTGACCCTGAGCCTGCTGCAAGGTCTGCTGGTACTGCGTCGCCGCCTGTGTCTCCAGACCGCCGCCTAACTTACGAAAAATCGACATCTCGCCGACTTTCACGCCGTCTTGGGAATCGGGCAACTGAGCATAGGCAGATAAACCCGCTATCTGAGCGAGCATCAGTACCGAAAAAAAGATCCGTTTCATTATTCCTGCTCCTGACACATTTGACGACGACATGATAACGAATAAAAGAATATCAAGATGTCACAAATAGAAAAATCAAATACGGTCACTAACCAACGGAGGCGACGCTTTTTTTTTCATTCCAAGGCGCGACTTTCAACAACAGCAACAACCCAGGAATCGCCAGCAAAAAGCATAAGAGAAAGAATTGGAACCACCCTGTCTGCGCGACGATATAACCAATCAGCGACGTGGTAAACGTACGTGGCACTGCGGCCAGGCTTGTGAACAAAGCAAACTGCGTTGCTGTGTAGCGCGGATCCGTCGTACGGGCAATGAATGCGACAAAGGCTGAAGTACCAAGCCCAACGCCAAACGCTTCAAACGCCAACGTCGTTCCGAGCAACAGCATGTTCGGACCAGTATGTGCCAGCAAAGCAAACCCCAGAATGCTAAACGCCTGCACCACACCAAATATCCACAAGGCACGGTTAATGCCAAGCTTGATCATCCAGATACCACCGACAATTCCACCGGCAATGCTACCCCAGAATAATGTGACCTTGGCAATCGCACCGATCTGCGTCAACTGAAAACCTAGATCAATAAAAAATTTGGTCGCCAGAGTCGCCGCCATACTATCGCCGAGTCGATATAGGAAAATAAAGCTCAATATCCAGACAGCATTGGCCCAACCGTCACGTGTGACGAATTCACGAAACGGCAAGATAACTGCATCCTCAATTGTCTTCGGAGGATCGCCATAGACTTGCGGCTCTTTGACCAGCAATGTGCACATCAATCCGGGCAACATAAAAGCTGCGGTGATCCAGAACACCCACTGCCAGCTAATTAAGTCAGCCAGAATCAACGACAAAGCACCAGGCACCAGTCCAGCAACTTTATACGCATTCACCTTGACCGCAGCTCCCAAACCTTGCTCGTTGTCGTCGAGAATCTCGCGGCCAAATGCGTCGATCACAATATCCTGACTCGCGGAGAGAAACGCCACCAGCGTCGCCAAGGCGGCAATGATGGGTAACTGCGTCACCGGGTCCAGCCAGCCCAGACTACCTATGGCGAAGAACAAGGCGACTTGAGTAAGCATCATCCAACCGCGTCGGCGGCCCAGACTGCCAAAGCTGAAGCGATCCATCAAAGGTGCCCAGATAAATTTCCAGGGATAAGGAAACATCACCAAGGTAAATAGTCCAATCGCCTTCACGTCCAGACCCGACTTGGATAACCAGGCCTGTACGAGATTGATCAAAATAAATAAGGGCAATCCTGAGCTAAATCCTAAAAAAACCAGGATCAGCATGCGCCGGTTCAGGTATTGCTGCCAGCCGGCGGATTCCGTTTTATCTGAAGCGACTTTGCTCGGATCGTTGTGCTTATTATTCATGCAGATTTTTCTACGTTAAGAATGCCAGCCGGTCACACTGTCGGCTACACAAGTTATCAGTTGTAATTAGTTGTAGTTAGTCGTAACTAGACAGGCTGAATCAGATGGTGCAAATCCAGCGTGACTGACTACTGGCAATACTATTTTTTCCGCAACCGAAATACGGCAAGGCTACCGCGTAAATTCGGTAGAAATGTCACAGGCCGACCTTCATGCAACGCGACACATTCCAATACCTCCAGACCTACTTCAGTCGCCAGATCGGCGAAATCGTAAATCGTCGCGCAGCGCAAGTTCGGCGTGTCATACCATTCATACGGCAAAGATTTGGATACTGGCATTTTGCCGCACAACAGGGCTGTGCGATGCGGCCAATAACCAAAATTCGGAAACGAGACAATCGCCTCCTGCCCTACCCTGGCAATATCGCGCAGCAAGGGTTCGACATGCTTCATCATTTGCAGCGAAGACAAACAAAGCACTGTATCAAAACCATTATCCCGAAACATGCTGAGACCATTTTCCATATCCTGCTGAATCACGTTGACACGACGCTGAGTGCAGGCGAGGACTTTGTCATCTGCGATTTCTATGCCGTAGGCCGCACACTGTTTATCACTTTGCAGATAATCCAGCATCACACCATCGCCACAGCCTACGTCGAGAATACGCGCCTTTGGCTTGATCCAGTGCGCGATAAAGGCCAGATCAGGACGCAGTTCACTGAGTTCAGAAAAATTCATGACAGCTCCTGCGCGATATTGTTGAAATAGGCAGCTACCAGATTCAGATAGCGCGCGTCATCGAGCAGGAATGCATCATGTCCATGCGGCGCATCGATTTCTGCATAGCTGACCGTACTCTGGTTGCTGACCAGCGCCTGCACGATGTCGCGGCTGCATTGCGGAGAAAAGCGCCAGTCTGTCGTGAACGACGCGAGCAAAAATTTTGCCTTTGTTCCCGCCAGCGCCTTGCTTAAATCGCCGCCGAATTGTCTGGCGGGATCAAAATAGTCGAGCGCCTTGGTGATCAGCAAATACGTATTCGCATCAAAATAATCTGAAAATTTATCGCCCTGATAACGTAGATACGATTCGATTTCAAAATCGACGCCAAAGCCAAATTGATATTCGCCTGACTTCAAATCACGTCCAAATTTTTCCGCCATATCGTCGTTAGACAAGTAGGTGATGTGCCCTATCATGCGCGCCACCCGCAAGCCTCTCCGTGGTACTACACCATGCGCATAAAAATCGCCGCCATGAAAATCTGGATCCGTGAGGATTGCCTGTCGCGCGACATCGTTGAACGCAATATTTTGCGCTGACAATTTAGAGGTCGACGCGATCACGACACAGTGGCGTAAGCGGTCCGGGAACAACATACTCCATGCAAGTGCCTGCATGCCCCCGAGCGAACCGCCCATGACCGCTGCAAATTGCTGAATACCAAGCCGGTCTGCTACCAGTGCCTGTGCTTTCACCCAGTCTTCCACCGTCACAACGGGGAAATCTGCGCCATAAGGTTTTCCGGGATTGGGGTTCGAATGCATGGGTCCGGTCGAACCGAAACAAGAGCCTAAATTATTGATACCGATGACAAAAAACCGGTTGGTATCCACCGGTTTACCGGGACCAATCATGTTGTCCCACCAGCCCACATTCTTTGGCTGATCGGCATACACACCAGCCACATGATGCGAGGCATTCAGTGCATGACAAATCAATACGGCATTTGATTTATCCGCATTTAACGTGCCATAGGTTTCCACCATCAGGGTGTAATCGGTCATCGTCGCACCGCTTTGCAAAGTCAGTGCATCGGCAAAATGAAGCGCCTGCGGCTCCACGATACCGACGCTGCTCGCAGCGCGATGATCGGTTGTTGACGAACTAGTAGTCATGAGTCTTCCTAGAGATCTGATCTCGTATACTGATTTACTGAAATACAGGAAGGCTAAAAGGGGGGCTGAATGAGAGAGGTACCGCGTGCATTCAAGCTCGCTTTAGCCGTATTTATTGCTCTGAAATAATGTCAGAACTGCGCCCGCAAGCTGATTTCAAATCGGCGCACCATGAGAAGGATAGCGAAGTCTGAGCCGGGCGTCAAACCTGACCAGCCAAGGCCGGATAAGCACCGATCCTCATCAGATTTAATCAGATTTAATTAGATTTAATTAGATTTAATTAGATTCAATGAAATTCCATCAAATTCATTGGAATTTCTTAAATCGGGTGTCGTCTATTCAGTATCAGATCAATGCCAGCTGTGTCAGGTAATCCTGAATCACATCCGGATCATAGCAATGCAGGATTTTTTTAATCAGTGCCTGAAGATTGCCGATGTTCGTATTCAGAATTTCTTGCTTAATCTCTGGCAACAAAGCGGCGGGCATCGAAAGTTCGCGGAAACCCATTCCTATCAATAAGCGTGTGAGGCGCAGATCACCCGCCATACCGCCGCAAATCGCTACCGGAATTTCGGCACGCTGTCCGGCGGTCACCGTCATTGCCAGCAACTGCAAAATCGCCGGATGAATATCACTGTATAAATGCGCGACCTCATGATCTGCGCGGTCAATGGCGAGCGTGTATTGAATCAGATCATTGGTACCGATGGAGAGAAAATCCAGTTTCTTCACAAACATCGGCAAGCTCAGGGCCGCAGCAGGCACCTCGATCATGGCGCCGACAGGCACAGTGTCATCGAATTTTTGCGATTCGTGGCGCAAAGACTCCTTGGCCTGGTCAATCAGGGCCAGAGACTGATCAATCTCAAAGGCATGCGCCATCATCGGGATCAGGATATGCACGGGGCCAAATGCTGAGGCGCGCAAAATCGCCCTCAATTGCGTCAAGAATAATTGCGGCTCGGCGAGACAATAACGAATCGCCCGCAAACCCAGAGCCGGATTCAAAATATTATGATCGCTGGCATCCAGCGGTTTATCCGCGCCGACGTCCAGCGTGCGTATCGTGACAGGCTTGCCTTTCATCGCAAGTACGGCATCACGATAGGCGACGAACTGTTCTTCCTCGGTCGGTAATTGCTGCTCCTGACCGGTGCGCCCCATAAACAGGAACTCGGAACGGAATAAGCCTACACCGCTGGCGCCCGCCTCCATTGCGCTGATCGCATCTTGCGGCAATTCGATATTCGCCAGCAAGGTGATTTCTATTCCGTCCTGGGTAATCGCCGGAGTTTTTTTGAGTTTGGCTAATTTTTTACGCGCTTTTAACAAAGCTGCCAGGCGATGACGGTATTCCTCAATCACCAATGGCGTTGGTGCGACGATCACGACACCTGCGTCGCTGTCGATAATCAGCCAGTCATCTTGCTGAATCAGGCGGGACGCATTGCCCAAGCCGACCACTGCCGGAATACCAAGGCTACGCGAAACAATCGCAGTGTGAGAGTTCTGACCACCTTCATCGGTGACAAAACCAGCGAATGCGACGTCACGGAATTGCATCATATCGGCGGGCGAAATATCCCGCGCTACTACGATCATATTGGCATTGCGCTCGTCGATCCCGGTCTCACGAGGCAAGTCATGTGCGCTACCGGTCAAGACTTTGAGTACCCGTTCCGCTACTTGCTGGATATCGGCTTTGCGTTCACGCAGGTAGTCATCTTCAATCTCATCGAACTGCGCTGACAAGGCGTCGATTTGGGTGACCAGCGCCCACTCGGCGTTGTAGTGGCGGGAACGAATGATATCCAGCGGCGCTTCAGAAATCATCGGATCAGACAGGATCAAGGCATGCACATCCAGGAAAGCGCCCAGCTCGGTCGGCGCATCCTGTGGCAAATCAGCCCAGATTGTTTGCAGTTCTTTATGGACTTGCACCAGTGCGTCCTTGAGACGCTGAACTTCTGCCTCGATTTGCTCCTGGGCGACCAGATAATGCTGAACATCGAGCGCTGCCGGGCGCAGTAAATGCGCTCTGCCGATGGCGATGCCACGTGATACGGGGATACCTTGCAATGTAAATGACGCCACGCTTTGTCCCCTCGTTCTTTTTATGTCGATCGTGATTTTTGCTTTGGCTTACCCGCTACTGGTTTGATGAGGCAGGTAGGCCGCTGACCTCGCTACTCGCCTTCGCCGAACTTATCATTAATCAGGGCGACGATGGCATCGAAACAGGCTTGTTCGTCTTCGCCCTCGGTCTCCAGCATGACTTTGCTGCCTTTACCCGCTGCCAGCATCATGACGCCCATAATGGATTTGCCGTTGACACGCCGGTTGTTGCGGGTAAGCCAGACTTCGCTTTTGTATTTGCTCGCTAACTGAGTGAATTTGGCAGAAGCACGTGCGTGCAGGCCAAGCTTGTTCACGATTTCGATTTCTTGTTGGATCATGGTGCTTTCACTTTTTTGAACAGAACGAACAACATTAAGGAGAACTAATGGGGAGAAAGACGAACTCGGCTATCAACACGCAGCGCGCCGTTTTGCCCGCCCGCCAGCGCCATTTCGACCACCACATCCAGCGTATCGTGGCGATAGGTGATCGCCCGCAACAGCATCGGCATGCTAATGCCAGCAATCGTGGCGACCCGATCCGGCTCACCGAGCTGTCGGCAGCAATTCGAAGGCGTACCGCCCAAAATATCGGTCATGACCAGCACACCGGAACCATCGTCGAGACGTTTGACGGCCTCACGGGCGAGGTGATTGACCTGATCAATATTTTGATCAGCAATCACATCAATTGCCTCCAGGCGCTCCGGCCTGCCCCGGAACACATGCGATGCAGCCTCGATAAAGGCTGAACCTAGAGGCGCATGGGTTAATAAAAGAATCCCTACCATTTTCACATTTCTGGGGAGTATGCTAAAAAACTATGCTTACTCCGCACTATTTATCTAGACATTAAAAAAATACTCTAGAGGAGTATATAAATTCTTTCACCTCACACAACTGCTGCACAGATGTTGTTACTACTCTCACCCGGATACTCGTAATGCAGAAAAGGAATTCATTTACCGCTAACTGCCACCTCCAATGCATCAATGAACATACCCGACACATTGAAGCCTTTTTGCTGGGTAATCTCCTGGAAGCATGTCGGACTGGTGACATTGACTTCCGTCAAATAATTCCCAATGACATCTAATCCTACCAGCAACAGGCCACGCTGGTACAGTATTGGCGCCAAAGTCTGTGCAATTTCCAGATCCCACGCCGTCAATTCCTGCGCCACACCCACACCACCGGCAGCCAGATTGCCGCGCACTTCCCCGTTCTGCGGAATACGGGCCAGCGCAAACGGCACGACCTTACCGCCGATCAGTAAAATCCGTTTATCGCCCTGCACGATCTCAGGAATATAGCGCTGCACCATGATGGTACGACGACCATTCTCTGTCAGCGTCTCAATCACCGATCCCAGATTCATGCCGTCTTCACGAATACGGAAAACGCCAGCGCCGCCCATGCCATCCAGCGGCTTCAGAATAATTTCCTGGTGAGTTTGATGGAAAGCGCGAATCCTTTGCTCATCCCGCGTCACCAGCGTGGGCGTGGTGAACTGGCTGAATTGCGCAATACTCAATTTTTCATTGTGATTACGGATCGCTGCCGGCTTATTAAATACACGTGCACCCTGCTGCTCAGCCAGCTCCAGCAAATACGTCGCGTATATGTACTCCATGTCAAATGGCGGATCCTTACGCTGCAAGACGGCATCAAATTCACTCAGGCGCATCGCCTTGGGCGCGTCCGCACGATACCAGTCATCAGCGTCGCCTGTGAGTGTGATGAGGCGAATATTTGCCACAACCACACCACTTTCCAGCGCCATGTCTTCGGGGCCGAACGCATATAAGGCATACCCTCGCTGCGCCGCCTCGCGCATCATCGCAAAGGTCGAATCTTTATAGGTTTTGAATTGATCGAGAGGGTCGGTCAGGAAGGCAATTTTCATAGTCATTAATTGAACACTACTGTTTTTTATGAGAGCAAAACAAGTTTTTTGGGGTTGCAGGATTACTTGAACTGATCACCCGTTTCACCATTGCCGCCAGAGCCAGTCTTTCAGTGAATACCAAAACTCGTCGCCATATTTCATCGCCAGGAAACCGCAGACAAGCGTGGCAGCAACAACCATCCCAAGCTTTAATCCAAAAGAAGAAACCACATACTCGAGAACTAAACCTTTACCAACAAATACGCCAAGCAGAGCACCACAACCAAAACGAACACGCTTTTCCGAATCATCCGGCTCCATATCGCTCTGGCCGCTCATACACGCTCTGATGAATATACTTCAATACACTTCAGGATTCGGATCCGTTCTTTCTAGCTCCAGCGAGGCCGCCAGCAACGCCAGTCGCGCCACTACGCCATACATATAAAACCGGTTCGGCGCGGCAGTTCCCGGCTTAGCCTTCATGTCAGGCACCGCGTGCTGCTGTGCAAATGCCAGCGGCACAAAATGCATGCCCGGCGCGTTGAGATTTTCATCAACGCCGCGATCTTCGTGGACGCGATAAAAGCCGCCGACCACATAACGGTCAATCATATAGACAACAGGTTCTGCGACCGATTCATTAATTTGCTCGAAGGTGTGTACGCCTTCCTGCACGATGACATCTGAGACTTCCAGTCCATCTTTGACAACCGACATTTTATTGCGCTGCTTGCGGTTCAAATCACGGACTTCGCTTGAATCATGCACCGTCATAACGCCCATTCCGTAGGTACCAGCATCGGCTTTCACAATAACGAAGGGTTTTTCTTTGATGCCGTATTCTTTGTATTTTTTGCGTATCTTTGCCAGAACGGTATCGACCGTCGCCGCCAGCGTGTCAATCCCTGTACCTTCGTGGAAGTTAATCCCATGACATTTAGCGAAGTAAGGATTCAGCATCCAGGGATCAATATCTACCAGCTTCGCAAATTTTTTAACAACCTCGTCATACGCTGAAAAATGATTGGTCTTGCGACGCACGGCCCAACCAGCATGCAGCGGCGGCAACAAGGTTTGCTCGTTCAGATTTTCCAGAATCGCCGGAATCCCTGCGGACAAATCATTGTTTAATACGATGGTACAAGGATCGAAATTCTTCAGGCCGAGGCGGCGACCATTGGCCGAACGCTCTAGCGGCTCCAGAATGAGTTGCGTACCATCGGGCAGGTCAACCGGCGTTGGCTCCTTGATGTCTTCGGATAGAGAGCCGAGACGCACGTTCAGACCGGTCTGACGATAAATCTGCATCTGGCGTGCCACGTTTTGCAAATAAAAAGCATTGCGGGTATGGCGCTCAGGGATCAACAGCAAATTCTTCGCATCGGGGCAATATTTTTCGATCGCGGCCATAGCGGCCTGTACGGCGAGTGGCAGCATTTCTTGCGAAAGATTATTAAACCCGCCAGGGAAAAGATTAGTGTCTACCGGGGCCAGCTTAAAACCCGAATTACGCAGATCAACCGAGCAATAGAATGGCGGCGTATGCTCCTGCCATTCGAGCCTGAACCAGCGCTCAATCGCCGGCGTGGCTTCAAGGATTTTCTTTTCTAGATCATGCAAGGGCCCGTTGAGGGCGGTGACGAGATGCGGAACCATATTGACCTTTTGATAGCGGATACTAGCGAATGCTACTAGCTGACACGTTGAGACTTAATAGCCGATTTTAACGGGAATCAGCAATCGACGTGCCTGGTCTTGCTAACTTGGGATGAAACGCTGATTATCAAGATGTGTCGTCGTTTTGCCTCACTAAATTTGCATGAAAAAACAGAATGCAAATCTCAGGCGACGCCAGCCTGATTCACCAGCATTAAACAACCATTATGATTTGGCTAATAAATCGAAGTGCTCTACCGTCGGCGGCACAGCAAAAAAAGAACCCACAATCCCGCGCCATTGCAAGAACGCAGGCGATTCACGAAAATCAACCGTGTGATTTTCCAATGTATCCCAAAAAATCATGAGCACATAACGCTCCGGGGATTCAATGCCTTTGTTCACTTTATATCCGCGAAAACCCTTGGCGTGCGAGATCACCTCTGTCAAGCCACGTTGAATAGCAAGATCAAATTCTGCCTGCTTGCCCGGCTGAATCCGGATATCGGCGAGTTCTAAAATCATGGTGCATCCTTTTTAGTCGGTATTTTAGTCGTTAATAAGTTCTTTGAATTCTATGTCAAACCTCTTCAAACCAGCCCCTGATCGGTTAGCTCTTTTTTGAGATAAGCATAAAACACGGGGGCGGCAACCACGCCGGGTAGACCAAATACGGTCTCCATCACCAGGATTGCAGTCAGCAATTCCCATGAACGGGCGTTGACCTGCGCGCCGATGATACGGGCGTTTAAGAAGTATTCTAGTTTATGGATCACGATCATGAATACCAGTGATGCACCGGCAGTGTTGAGAGAATGCGACAGGCCAACGATCACAATCACTGCATTAGATACGATATTTCCGACGACCGGAATCAGACCGGCGATAAAGGTAATCGCAATCATGCTCTTGGTCAGAGGCAAATGGATTCCTGCCAGTGGCAATACAATCATCAGATAAATAGCGGTAAATACAGTATTGATCAGCGAAATCCGCACCTGAGCAAATACGATTTTCTGAAACATCAATCCCAGATTAGCAACGCGCTGATGCAAGGCCGCAGCAAACGGGCGATAGTTCGCCTGCTCTATGGTGTCCTGCAAAGCAACCATGCTACCGATCACCATCCCCAGCAAGAGATGCACAATCACATGAAAAGCTTCCTGACCCAGGATCTTGGCCTCTCCCGCATGTTCACGCAAAGAACTGCTCAGCATCTCCCTCAAGTCGTCCACATCGCCTGGCAAATTAGCGCTGACCCATTCCGGCATCTGATTACGTGAGGCCTCGATAATATCTGCGAGTTTTTGCAGTAGCACATGCACATTGCCGCCATCACTGCGAAGATAGGCATACAGCGCCCAGATCATCAGGGTGATCGCGGTGACGATCAGTACCGATAAAAAAATGACGGCAATCATGCGCGCACGCTGACCGCTGAATTTTTTCTCTATCGTCGGAGCCAGTAAATGGATCAGCGAATACACCAGTAAGCCGGAGAACAGGGCCGCCAGCAAACCGGCCTTCAGTACCAGCAACAAAGCCAGCACCGCTAGCGTATAAGACGCCCATAGCGGCGCATTGAATTTAGTGGTTTGGGTCATAGGGAGTCATTCCGTAAAAGTAGTCGGTGGCACCAAACCTATGTAGTCAAAACATAGAGAAAGATACAACCAAGAGCAGTACCAACATCAACGCAACAAGCCGATCACCGCGAGCAGTAGCAGGCTCAGCGATGCCGTAATCGTCAGCACAAAACCTTTAGCACGCCTGCTGGCATCCCGATAATAGGCCAGCGCATACCAGATCCGGCCCACGACCCACACAGCACCACCGATAGCCGCAGCGTGATCACTAAACCACAGCGCGCATAGCCACAGAGAAGGTAAAAACAAGATAATTTGCTCTACCGTATTGAGCTGCACCCGCATGGCACGCAAAAACTCAGGAGGCCCGTCAACGGCGGGTGCTTTGACACCATAACGGCTGCGTGCCCGGCTGACATTGACCGCAGTCCAGACATACACGGCCAGTGCCGCTATCGTTGCCCAACTAGTCCATTGCATTTGCATCTTCGGTCCGATCACAAACAGATTGAGGAAAATTCCAGAGCGCTTGCTACAACTTGTTGCATCAACAGAAACGAGTTTTGATAATGCGACAAGTATCATATTGCACATCAGGAAATAATTGATACAGACTTTTACATTTTGCGTGTCTTCCTGTGTCTTCCTTTTTGGGGTGTTCGTCGTTATATGAGGACTGTGATTAATAAAACGAGGTACAAAATGCGCATCAATCTGAAAAAAACAGCCATTCTCTCCGCCACGACAGCCTTATTGGGCTTGGCAGGCATGTCCGCAGCAAGTGCGGCAGATTTTGAAGATTTTGCCCGGGTCATCAGCGTCACGCCTCAAGTAGAGCAAGTTAATGTGCCACGCCAGGAGTGTCGTACTGAATACGAAAACGTCCAACGCCAGCAACCACAACGCGAACGTAGTGCCGGCGGCTCTATCATCGGCGGTATCGCCGGTGGCCTGCTGGGTAGCCAGGTCGGTGGCGGCAATGGCCGTATTGCTGCCGCAGCAGCCGGCGCATTGACTGGTGCGATCGTCGGCGATCGTGTCGACAATGGCAACAACGACAATAATCGCGGACAAAGCACCTACGAGAGCCAGCCAGTGCGTCGCTGCGCGAATGTTGACCGTTGGGAAACCCGCAATAACGGCTACGCAGTGACCTATGAATATCACAACCGTACCTACACCAGCGTCATGCCGTACGATCCGGGTTCACGTTTGAAACTGCATGTCTCATTAACGCCACGTCCATAATGCAGCCTGTAACGCAGGCTGCCATGTGAAAAAAATGCCGCAATTTGCGGCATTTTTTTCATGCAAAATATTTCCACGCGGAATTAATTTTCACGCAATTTAGCAGGAAATCTGCCATCTTTATAGTATGATCTTGCCGCAACACTGCAAACAGTGATCCGTGTCATGCGACCACACGGCATCAAAAATTGACCGCGTTTTGATCACCATCACATGCGAAAAATATTAAAACAATACGGTTTGTTGATCTGGCTATCGCTGATTCTGGTCGCTGGTTTCGTTTTCACCAATCTGGCTGGATTCATGGTGTCGCGCGATGCGATCCATCAGAGCTTGTCCGAGCAGACGCTGCCGATCACGAGTGACAATGTGTACTCTGAAATCCAGAAAGATATACTGCGTCCGGTCTTTGTCTCATCGCAAATGGCGCATGACACCTTCTTGCGCGACTGGATCATCAACGGTGAACAAGAGCCGGAGCAAATCGTTCGCTATCTGAAAGAAATCAAAACCAAGAACAATGCGATTTCCAGTTTCATGGTGTCTAATCTCACGCACCAGTACTATCACGCCAGCGGCGTCCTGAAATCCGTCAGCCCGACCGAAGCACGCGATCAATGGTTTTACCGGGTTGCCGCCATGAAACCTGCTTACGAAACCAATGTCGATGTGGACATGGCGAATCGTGACAGCATGACGATTTTTATCAACTATAAAATTCTCGATTACAGCGGCAAATTTATCGGCGCAACCGGCATCGGCATGACCCTCGATACCATGAAACGCCTGATCGACAGTTATCAGACTCGCTTCCACCGGAATATCTATTTCGTCGATCAAAAAGGGACGATTGTTCTGGCTGGCAGTAATATCAAAAAATCCCGTAGTTCGCTACAAAGCACACCGGGGATCAGCGACATCGCCACGCAGATTCTAGCGAATAAAAAAAGTGATTCACTGCATCTGGAATACAAGCTCGATAACGATCACATTCTTGTCAATTCGCGCTTTATCCCCGAACTGGGCTGGCATCTGCTGGTAGAGCAAGAACTCAACGGTGACCTGAAACCTTTACAAGATATCGCCTTCATCAACATCGCGATCAGTGCGGCAATCACGCTGATTGTCCTGATCCTGCTGGTGCTGTCGGTAAAACGCTATCAAGCCCGCATAGAGAAATCTGCCGCAACCGATCAGCTGACCTCACTGCTCAACCGCCAGGCATTTGACTTCGTATTTCAACAGGCGCTGCTTGATAGCGAACGCTCACGCCAGCCCTTATGCGTGGCGCTGGTCGATATCGATTTTTTCAAAAAAGTGAATGACAAACATGGTCATCTGGTCGGTGATCATGTACTCAAAGAAATTGCCCTGATTGCAAAACGGTCGTTACGCGAGAGTGACATCATCTGTCGCTGGGGCGGTGAAGAGTTCTTGATTTTATTAAAAAACTGCACTCTCGAAAAAGCCACGTCCATTTCCGAAAACCTGCGCAGCACCATTGCGGCAAATGATTTTTCGCGTACAACCGATTTAGCAAAAGGCAGGCTCAGCATTACCGTGAGCATGGGGGTTGCCCAATACAAGGATAATGAAAGCGAAGACAGCGTATTTGAACGTGCGGATGTCGCCTTATATCAGGCAAAAGAAAACGGTCGTAACAGCGTCTACTTCTCTGAATAACTTTCTGATTATTTTCTTAAATAAGCGCAAAATATTTATCGCTTTTTCGCTGTCAAACCGACGGTAGGTGCGATAAAGGCCTGATAGACAGCTCCCGCCTGTTCATTCCATTGCGCTACTTGTCGTTGCTGCTTATGGACTGTTGCCATATCGCCGCGTGCAATCGGCCCCGTCAGGGCTTGTGCTGTCCCCATCTGAAACACATTGCTTAAACTCTGCTGTGCCAGAGGCTGTGCCATCGCCATTGCCATCTCCGCCGGGATACCCGCGGCCTGATACGCCTGCAGCGCCAGCTCCATCAGGCTGACCAGATAATTACTCGCAAATACCGAACCGGCGTGATACAGCAATTTATTCTCGGCACTGATCTCGACGGTACGAGCACCGATGCTCTGCATCGCAGGCAATAAGACCGCGAGTCCAGCGTCATCACCCTCCAGGCTACAAATCGTGCCGGAAAAATGCGCAGCAAGATGCGCGACATTCGCAAAGCTACACACCGGATGCACGCTCGCGACTTTCGCGCCAACGGCAATCGCCGCCCGTAACTCTATCGATGCTTTCGCCCCGCTACAATGAAACACGAGGCTGGCAGCGTGAATAATTCCGGCGTCGACCAGAGCCTGACAAGTCGTCTCAATCTGGTCGTCTGGCACCGTCAGCATCAACACATCCGGAATGCGCAAGTGCGCCCCGGCAATATCGTTACCAAGATCGTTAACAATACCAGCAGCCCGTCCCGCTCCTATCATGGCTGCCGCACGCTCTGCGCTATCGAACGACCGGTTACAGACATCGAGGATAGAAAAAACCTGATGCTGTACAAATTGATGGCCCAATACTTGACCGACTTTACCCGCACCGATGATGCTCAGGGTTTTCTTATCCATGACACTCATTTTCCCGGTTCACCCATAAACCCACGCAGGCCATCCAGATCGAGAATCGTGATACCGCCGTAATCGACACTGAGTAATTTTTTCTTTTCCAAAACCTGCAAGGCCTGATTCGCCCGTTGCCGCGACACGCTGGAGATATAACCGATCTCTTCTTGAGAAATTTGTAGTTGCATGCTACTACCGGGATTCAGATACGGATGAAACATCGCTGCCAGGCAACGCGCTACCCGCGTGTCGGTGTCCAGCATGCGGTCATACTCGACTAAAGAAATAAATAGTCCCAATCGCTCATTCAACTGTTGAAGCAAGAAGCGGTTAAACGGAATACTGTTATCCAGCAACCAGTTGAAGGTACTGCGCGGCATGTAGGCAACCCGCGTATCGCGCAAAGCAACGACATCGTATTTACGCGGCTCCGTCTTCAGCAAAGAACCTTCACCAAACCAGCCTCCGGCCAGCATGCAACTGAAGGTCACTGTCTTGCCTTCTGGCGAAATACTGCTCATTTTTAAAAATCCCTGAATTACGCCCATCCAGAAATCGACGGTATCGCCTTTACGACATACATAACCACCAGCGGGGACAAAGCGCTCGATGACTTCGGCCTCCACTTTTTGCATATGTTCGGGTGCCAGCATGCTTGCCCAGATCGTCCGTGCAAATTTGCTCTCCGCTTGAGATTGATGCGTGCTTGCCGCCAACGGATTGTCTGACATGATTAGTGATCTGCATCCTGATTGAGGCAGCGTACAGGTAGGCACACAATAAGATTCATAAATGTGAAGGCGCTCGATAGAATTAGATGATGCCAGATCATATCGGCTATCGATGAATGCTGCGACGCACCAACGATAGTCTGTGGTTTAAATGAGATTGTCGGGCAGATGACAGCCTGTTGCGTTTGACCTGTCTACTATCCTCTTAACAAATATAAACGAGAAAATCTGGAGACATTGTATAAGCGAACAGAGCCACAAGGAACATCTTGTGCACTCGCGCAACATCCACGCTGCTACACCATGTCTGCTTCTGCATCGGGACCAATGACACAAGTTCTATCTGCCTGTGAGGTTTTGAAAAAACTCTCAGAGAACAGTAAGTATGCCGTAAGGGAGTGTGAGGAAACTCACCCACATCATCAGAACTAAGGTGATCTATGGCGATTGATTACGATCCATGGCGATCCATTTTGTGCAAGTCGAATTAAGTAGCTGGCGGAGACAATGACCTACACGAATACTGCAATCACGACTGACACGACCTTTCCCAGGCTCTTGCTGCGCAATGCGCACATGCGTGCGGATCGGCCCGCGTTCCGCGAAAAATATTTAGGCATCTGGCAAACCTGGAGCTGGGCTGAGGTCAGTGCAGAAGTCCGCGCGCTCGCCTGCGGGCTGGCGGCACAAGGCTTTCAACGCGGGATGAATCTGGCGATTATCGGTGACAATCGTCCGCGCCTGTATTGGGCCATGGCAGCAGCACAATGTCTGGGGGGTATCGCGGTTCCGCTGTATCAGGATGCTCCCGCAGCGGATATGGCCTATGTGCTGGAGAATGCTGAAATTCAATTCGCCATCGTCGAAGATCAGGAGCAAGTCGATAAACTGCTGGAAATCAAACAGCAGTACGCGGGGATCCGGCATATCGCGTTCGATGATGATCGCGGCATGCGTCATTATCACCAGCCGGAACTCACATCGTATGCCCAGCTGCAGGAAATCGGCCGCGCCTTTGATCAGGCTCATCCCGAATTTTTCATGCAACAGCTTGAGTCAGGACGGGCGGATGACACTGCCGTTATGCTGTACACCTCTGGCACCACGGGCAAGCCGAAAGGTGTCTGCCAGACGCATCGCTCATTTATGAACGCTGCGCATGGCGGTGCGAGTTTCGATCATCTGACTGAACGTGAAGATATCTTGTCTTACCTGCCGATGGCATGGGTCGGCGATCATTTATTTTCCTATGCACAGGCAATGGCGGCAGGCTTTACGGTGAATTGTCCGGAGTCGGGCGAAACGGTACTCACAGATCTGCGCGAAGTCGGCCCCACTTACTATTTTGCACCGCCACGCGTATTTGAAAATATGCTCACCACCGTGATGATACGTATGGAAGATGCTGGCGCAATCAAGCGCAAATTGTTCCATCACTACATGGAAGTAGCGCGTCAAGTCGGATCA
Organism: Undibacterium sp. Xuan67W; assembly: GCF_049340165.1. Classification (NCBI taxonomy): domain Bacteria; kingdom Pseudomonadati; phylum Pseudomonadota; class Betaproteobacteria; order Burkholderiales; family Oxalobacteraceae; genus Undibacterium; species Undibacterium sp. Xuan67W. The sequence goes on along the minus strand of NZ_JBMPPN010000002.1, from coordinate 105,560 downwards.
GATATTCTCGACCGCAAACCCGTCTCCCTGTTGGACAAACTGAACTATGCCCTGGGCAATTTCTTTGTCTATGGCCCCTTAAAAAACGTTCTCGGTCTGTCTCGCGTACGCGTCGCTTACACGGCAGGTGCAGCGATTGGTCCTGACCTGTTTCGCTTTTACCGTTCTATCGGTGTGAACCTGAAACAACTATACGGCTCAACCGAGACCTGCGCTTATGTTTGCCTGCAACCTGACGGTCACATCAAATTCGACAGCGTCGGACTTGCCGCACCGGGAGTCGAAGTCAAACTCGACGACAACGGAGAAGTGCTGGTCAAATCGGTCTCAATGTTGAAGGGCTATTACAAACGCCCCGATGCCACTGCCGAAGTCATGGATGCAGACGGCTACTTTCATACCGGCGATGCGGGTATCTTTGACAGCGAAGGTCATCTGAAAATTATTGACCGCGCTGCCGACGTTGGCAAGCTGAGCAATGGCGATATCTTTGCACCGAACTATATCGAGAACAAACTCAAGTTCTTTCCGTTTATCAAAGAAGCCGTCGCCTTCGGCCATGACCGCGATACCGTCTGCGCTTTCATCAATATTGATATGGAAGCCGTTGGCAACTGGTCAGAGCGGCGCGGCATCGCTTATGCCGGATACGCCGAACTGGCGGGCAAGGGGGAGACCTATCAGCTCATTATGTCCTGCGTGGAAAAAGTTAACGCCGATCTCGCCAGCGAAGCCCTGATGGCGAACACGCAAATCCATCGTTTCCTGATACTGCATAAAGAACTTGATCCCGATGACGATGAACTGACCCGCACACGCAAGGTGCGCCGTGGTTTTGTTGCGCAAAAATATGCGGTACTGATCGATGCCCTATACTCAGGAAAACGTTCTCAGCATATCGAAACTCAAGTAAAGTTTGAAGATGGTCGTCAAGGCAAAGTCAGTGCCGATCTGCATATTAGCGATGTCAAAGTAATCGCCGTCAATCAGCCCGCGACAACAACAAAAAATAGCGTGAGGACAGCATGACGGACATAGCAAGCACAACAGACACTGGTAGAAAAATCGGAGAAGTGATCCTGGATTTACAAGGCATCTCACTGTCTTTTGGTGGTGTGAAAGCATTGACGAATATTTCTTTCAACGTCAGAGAACACGAGATTCGCGCCATCATCGGTCCCAACGGCGCGGGTAAAAGCTCCATGCTGAATGTCATCAATGGCGTGTATCACCCGCAAGAGGGCAATATCACCTACAGGGGCCAGCAGCGACGCGGAATGAATACCTATGCCGCGGCAAAAAGTGGCATCGCCCGCACCTTTCAGAACATTGCCTTGTTTAAAGGGATGAGCGTGCTCGACAACATCATGACGGGACGTAACCTGAAGATGAGAGGCAATTTTCTGATGCAGGCCTTGTATTGGGGCCCGGCACAAAGAGAAGAAATCGCCCATCGCCAGAAGGTCGAAGAGATTATCGACTTTCTCGAAATCCAGCACATCCGCAAAACCCCGGTAGGCCGCTTGTCGTATGGTCTGCAAAAGCGCGTCGAACTTGGCCGGGCGCTGGCGGCAGAGCCGGAGATACTCTTGCTCGATGAGCCGATGGCCGGTATGAACGTCGAAGAAAAACAAGACATGAGCCGCTTCATACTCGACGTCAACGATCAGCTCGGCACTACCATTGTGCTGATCGAACACGATATGGGCGTCGTGATGGATATCTCCGACAGAGTGGTGGTACTCGACTACGGCAAAAAAATTGGCGACGGTACACCGGCAGAAGTGCTGGCGAATCAGGAAGTGATTAACGCTTATCTTGGCGTAGCCCATTGATGATAAAAAATCTTAAAACCGCTAAACATAAAGGCGCTGTGACACAAAGAAAAGCACAGAAAAAAATCACGTGCTGAATATGAACAATTTTTCTCATGTTTTCCTCTGTGTACCTGTGTATCCGTGTCTCTGTGTTGAGAGGTCTTCTGTCAACAATACATCTTTGCCTAATATTTGCGTCATGTAAGCTGAAAGCTAGAAATGAATATCAATTTTTTCTTTGAAGTCCTGATCGGTGGCCTGCTCTCAGGCGTCATGTATGCGCTGGTTGCCCTGGGCTTTGTGCTGATCTACAAAGCCTCCGGCGTGTTCAACTTCGCTCAGGGGGCAATGGTATTTTTTGCCGCGCTGACTTGCGTCGGGCTGACCGAGCAATTCAATCTCTCGCTCTGGCTGGCGATCCCGCTGACCATGATCGTGATGGTCGCGCTTGGTCTGGCAATTGAACGCATCGTTCTGCGTCCTTTGGTCAATCAGCCGGAAATTACCTTGTTCATGGCGACAATTGGCCTGACGTTTTTTATCGAAGGTCTGGCCCAGCTATTGTGGGGCTCACAACCACACAGGCTGAATCTACCCATCGAAGACGTGCCTATCGAGATATTGATGGAAAAATTCAACATCATCGTGTCGCAATTCGACGTCATCGCTGCGCTGATTTGCGCCCTACTGGTCACGGGTCTGGCATTGTTATTCTCAAAAACAAAAATCGGCCGTGCGCTGCGGGCGGTCGCTGACGATCATCAGGCAGCGCTCGCTGTCGGTATTCCCTTACAACAGATCTGGGGCGTGGTGTGGGCCGTTGCTGGTTTCGTCGCGCTGGTTGCGGGTCTGTTGTGGGGCGCCCGTAATGGCGTACAGTTTGCGCTGACCTTTGTAGCGTTAAAAGCTTTGCCGGTGCTGATCCTGGGCGGCTTTACTTCGGTGCCGGGTGCAATTGTCGGCGGCCTGATTATCGGCGCGTCGGAAAAACTTGCCGAGGTCTACATCGGCCCTATGGTCGGTGGTGGTATCGAAGGCTGGTTTCCATATGTTCTGGCGCTGCTGTTCCTGCTAGTGCGGCCTGAGGGTTTGTTTGGCGAGAAAATTATCCGGCGTATCTGACGTGCTTCGTATAGGACTGATGCAAAACCCAGACCTCTCAATGCAGAGACATGGGAACACGGAGATACGAGAAAAAGATAGCAGTAAGCGGTTCTATGACATATCGATTAAAAGGTTTTTGGACGTTACCGAAACTGAATGCGCAATATCCATGAGCCTTCCCAAGCATAAACACGTGAAAAACCGCAGGAACATTACGCATTTGAAATTGAAAATAAGGGAATTCTATGTTCTACCGTGAAGCAGGTCAGTTCAAACCCAGTTACGCTGCGGACAATCAGATTTTTCCTATTCGTCAGGACAGGATAGGGTTCGCGATTATTCTGGCGCTGGCCTTTGTGGTCGTACCGCTGATCGCGACGCCTTACGCATTTTCTGCGATATTGATTCCGTTTCTGATCTTCTCGCTGGCGGCACTGGGACTAAATATTCTGACCGGCTATGCAGGTCAGTTGTCTCTGGGGTCAGCCGCGTTTATGGCGGTAGGGGCATTTGCCTCATATAACTTTGTGCTGCGGATTCCTGGCATTCCGGTATTGCTGGCCTTTATCCTAGGCGGCCTGTGTGCGGCACTGGTGGGAATCGCCTTTGGCTTGCCGTCGCTGCGTATCCGCGGCTTCTATCTAGCGGCGGCAACTCTGGCGACGCAGTTCTTTGTGGTCTGGTGCCTGACTAAAGTACAGTGGTTCACGAATTACAGTTCTTCCGGCGTCATCACAGCGCAAGAGATGGTGATCCTCGGGGTGAGCTTTACTACTCCCGTCAAAAAATATCTGCTGACTCTGTGTATCGTCTGTGTACTGGCGCTGCTGGCAAAAAACATGGTGCGGTCGAATGTGGGTCGCTCATGGATGGCTGTGCGGGACATGGACGTCGCCGCCGAAGTGATCGGCTTTCGGCTGATGCGGACTAAGTTGCTGGCCTTTGCCGTGTCCTCGTTCTACTGCGGTGTGGCAGGCGCTTTATATGCGTATGCCTATCTCGGTACAGTGGAGCCTGAAGCCTACAATCTCGATCTATCGTTCCGGATCTTATTCATGATCATCATCGGTGGCGTCGGCTCTATCCTTGGTTCTTTCCTCGGGTCCGCCTTCATCATTTTGCTGCCGATTGTCTTGAATCTGATTGCGCATGGCATGTCTTTACCGACCAATGTGGCATCGAATCTGGAACTGATGGTGTTCGGCGCGCTGATCATTTTTTTCCTGATTGTAGAACCGCATGGTCTCGCAAGACTGTGGCAGATCGCGAAAGAGAAATTACGCTTATGGCCATTTCCGTATTAGGGTCTGTGAACAACGAAAATAAATAATAGAGCTGACGGAAAAATATCCCGGCAGTCCAGATAAAAGATGCGATGGTACTCAAGGTGTGCACATCAAGCATCGGGCTTTACCTTATCCAACCACGAAGGAGACATCATGAAATTACTCAAATCAATACTGCTAGGCACCGCCTTTGCAAGCGCCATCGGCGCTGCCAGCATCGCGCGGGCGGATGAACAATTTATTCCCTTGTTGTCGTACCGGGTCGGCCCTTATGCCGCCGGTGGCTCAGGATTCTATGGCGGTGCGATTGATTACTTTAATCTGATCAATGCCAAAGGCGGCTTGAACGGCGTCAAGATTTCATGGGAAGAATGCGAAACCGAATACAACGCCTCTCGCGGTGTTGAATGCTACGAACGCCTGAAAAAATCAAATGGCGGTGCATCGCTGGTCGAGCCACTCTCTACCGGCATCGCCTACGGCATCCTGGACCGGGTCGCCGATGACAAAATCCCGATGACGACACTGGGTTATGGGCGCTCTGACGCCGCGAACGGTAAAGTGTTTCCGTATATTTTTCCCCTGATCACGAGCTACTGGAATCAGGCAGCGGCAATGACAAAATATCTGGGCGATAAATCCGGTGGCATGGACAAGCTCAAAGGAAAAAAAATCGTCCATCTGTATCACGACTCTGCGTTTGGCAAAGAACCTCTGCCCGTACTGGAAGCGCAGGCCAAACAATACGGTTTTGAACTGATTAAGATCCCGGTGGCGCATCCGGGTAATGAGCAGCAATCACAGTGGCTGCAAATCCGTCAGGCCAATCCTGATTACGTGATTCTGTGGGGCTGGGGCGTCATGAATGCCGTCGCAATCAAGACCGCACAACGTAATGGTTTCCCACGTGAAAAAATGCTCGGCGTCTGGTGGGCAGGTTCCGAGGAAGATGCGATTCCGGCAGGTGATGCGGCCAAAGGCTACACGACGATGACCTTCAATACACCGGGCAACTATCCGGTACTCGATGAAATCCGTAGCAAGGTGTATGCCGCCGGTAAAGGCAATCTGGGCGATAAGAGCCGGGTCGGATCGGTGTATCACATGCGTGGCGTAACCGCCGCAATGCTGTGGGCAGAGGCGATTCTGAAAGCACAGGAAAAATACGGTAAAGGTAAAACAGTCACATCGGAACAAATCCGTTGGGGCTTTGAAAATCTGAATGTTGATGAAGCACGTCAAAAAGCGTTGGGCGCTCTGGGCATGTTCCCGCCAGTTAAAACCTCATGCGAAGACCATGAAGGTTCAGGCGCCGTCAAAGTCCAGCAATGGACAGGCGACAAATGGAAAGCCATCACACCAAACTGGATGACGGGTGATAAGGCACTGACACGCGCATTGCTGGAGGAGTCTTCCAACAAATATGCAGCAGAGAAAAAAATTACCCCGGCGTGCCTGAAGTAAATCGCCGCAATATCAAGATGCAAAAACTTCCTTACTGGATTTCCCACTCCTGCCGCCTCATTCGTGGTGATAAAAAACAGGAGTGGGTTCTTTTAGCCTGATGAATTAGCGCAGATGAAGTCCGATCTGCCATCAGTACAAAACGACTGTGATTGCCGCAGGCGCGCGCGACCCGGCACAACCTGTCTGAGATGAATGAGAACACCATGACGATACACACGATCAGTAATACCAATGCGGGATATGGCAATAGCGGCAACAGTGACACCAGTGTGATGGATCAAAATCCTGCCTATCTCAGTGTGAACAATATTGAGGTCATATACGACCATGTGATCCTGGTGCTCAAAGGTATTTCGCTGCAAGTCCCGCAAGGAAAAATCGTCGCCCTGCTCGGTGCCAACGGCGCGGGTAAATCCACCACGCTAAAAGCAATCTCGACGCTGCTACGCAATGAGCGCGGCGATATTACCAAAGGGGATATTTGCTTTAAAGGACAGCGTGTCGATCACCTGACCCCGAACGAGCTCGTCAAGCGCGGCCTGTCGCAAGTCATGGAAGGACGCCACTGTTTTGCACATCTGAGCATAGAAGAAAATTTACTGACCGGCGCCTACACCCGTAGCATCTCGCGCAGCGAATTAAAAGAGTCGCTGGAGATGGTGTATCACTACTTCCCACGCTTACGTCAGCGTCGCAGCTCGCTGGCGGGCTATACCTCCGGTGGCGAGCAGCAGATGTGTGCAATCGGACGCGCCCTGATGGCAAAACCGTCAATGATTTTACTCGATGAACCATCAATGGGAATCGCACCGCAACTGGTCGAAGAGATTTTCGAGATCGTTAAAAGCCTGAATACCAAAGAGAATGTGTCCTTCTTGCTGGCTGAACAAAACACCAATGTCGCTTTACGTTACGCCGACTTCGGCTACATCTTGGAAAACGGACGTGTAGTGATGGAAGGTGATGCCAAAGATCTGGCCACCAATGAAGACGTAAAAGAATTTTATCTCGGCGTCTCCGGTGCTGGTCGCAAGAGTTTTCGCGACATGAAATTTTATCGCCGTCGTAAGCGCTGGCTGGCGTAGCCTAGCTTCTGCTTTCAGCAGAATTGGCATTCTCCGATAACACCAACGTGATTTTTACCGACAACCCCCTTCTTTCCTTTTTCTATCAGCCATGAGCGCATATTTTGACGCATATCTGGACGCATTAGAAACCCGTCACCCACAAAGCCGCGAGCAGGCATTGATGACGCGGCTACCGCAATTGATCGCACAAGCACAAACCGCAGCGGGATGGGCCGCGATTTTGCAGGGAGTACAGGCCGGCGATATCAAAAGCCGCGCAGCCCTTGCGCAACTGCCAGTAACGCGTAAATCGGATCTGAAACAAATACAAAGAAGCGCACTACCATTCGGCGCACTGACAACGACGGGCGTGCGGCAGATGAATCGCATCTTTATGTCGCCGGGACCGATCTTCGATCCCGAGGGCAGATCGCCGGACTGGTGGCGGTTTGCGCGCCCGCTGCATGCGGTTGGCTTGCGCGCCGGACATCTGATTCAAAACTGTTTTTCCTACCACTTCACGCCAGCGGCTTTTATGGTCGAAGGTGCCGCCGCCAGAATCGGCTGCACAGTGATCCCGGCAGGTACAGGCCAAACAGAGATGCAGGTGCAGGCGATCGTAGAATTACGCCCCGATGCGTACGTTGGTACGCCAAGTTTTTTAAAGATCATTATCGAAAAAGCGGCGGAGATGGGCGCCGATATCTCCAGCCTGCAATATGCCGTCGTTGGGGCAGAAGCGCTGCCACCGAGCCTGCGTCTGTGGCTACAAAAACATGGCATACCGAATGTCGTGCAGATGTATGCGACTGCCGATATTGGCAATATTGCGTATGAAACCGTCAGCGATGGCACACTCAATCCCGGCATGATTCTCGATGAAGACCTGATCCTCGAAATCGTCAGACCGGGCACCGGAGATCTGGTGGCGGAGGGAGAAGTCGGCGAAGTCGTGATCACCTCGTTTAATCCAGATTATCCCTTGGTTCGCTTTGGCACCGGTGACATGTCAGCGATACTACCCGGCATATCGCCCTGCGGCCGCACCAATACCCGCATCAAAGGCTGGATGGGTCGCGCAGACCAGACCACCAAGGTCAAGGGCATGTTTGTCCATCCGTCCCAAGTTGCCGAAGTCATCAAACGGCATCCCGAAATCCGTAAAGCACGACTGGTCGTCACCGGTGAATTGGCGAATGACGCGATGACACTACATTGCGAAAGCACGATGCGCGACGCAGCCCTGAAAGCAGCGATTGTGGATAGTTTACGCGAGATCACCAAACTACGCGGTGACGTGCTATTTGTCGATGATCTGCAATTACCGAATGACGGCAAAGTCATTGACGATGCACGCAGCTATCAGTAGCAGGCAAAGTAGTTTGCCGTCTTTAAAATGTCAGATGAAAGGTTCAATGCTGAGCCTGCAAGCTGCAATCTGAAGCCTTAAGCGACGGGATGGGCTCAGTCACCGCATCTACTACCAGCGACGCCAGTGATGGTAGCCGTAACCATAACCCCAGCCAGGACTGACGATAACTGGTACGGGTCTGACGACAACAGCGGGGCCATAAGGTGCAGGCGCATACACCGCGCAACCGGATAACGCGGCTGATGCAGCGATGAGACTAATGAGTGCAAGTTGAGATAAACGCATGGGGTGCTCCTGTTCAATAGTGTGCATAACACTAAGGAGATAACCCCTGAGATGCCTGTTGAGTTGACGCAGAATTTGTAAGAGTTTGTAGCCTTGCCACGCCGCGTAGTGCACGGTCATTGTTGCCTGGAAAAACGTCGTCCCCCTTGTATGGTGACGCTACGTTACTCACAGCACTAAACATACTCCCGTCTAGTATAAATAATTCACAAAGCAAACATTAGCGTTTACTGCCTATTTTTCCAAAAGACAGAGGGAGTATAGTAAATTTCACCCTCAACACTAATTCGATTCTTTAATCAGACGACCCGACGGTTTTTGGATGGGCCGCGCATTCATTGGATACAAACGGTTAAAGATCGCCAATTGTTCCGGTGAAATTTCAATCGGCTCTTTCATCACAAGCCACAACACGCCTTCGCTGCATGGCGGTGTCGTCAGTGATCCCATGTAAGTGTAGTAGTCACGCTTGGCAGGCAAAATCTGATTCATGTCGATCGTGGTCAGCGCCTTAACCGGGTCATCTTTTTCTAAAGGCAAATTATTCCAGACCTGCTGCACCAGCGCCTGCGGCTTGCCGCGCTCAATCAATACGGCAACAACGGCGAGCTTGCCATTGGCATCTTTGTGTACCAGATGCGCAACCATCTCAAAACTACGACCATTTACCCGCTCTTCTGAGGGCTTATGAAAATGAAATTGCACCAGTTCATAGCTATGACCGCCCACCATGATGTAGTTACCCGCGCCCAGATTGACCTGGATTGTGTGGCCGTTATCTAGAACATTGAAACTCGCGGATTTGTAGTCAAATCCAATCGGATCCAATTCAACTTTAATCCCGTCACGGATATCAATCGGCGACTGACGCTCACCGGTATCGCATTTAGCGTTAGCCGGACTGAGCTTACCCCAGCTTAGCGGACCGCCCTCACCTTCATAACTCCAGTGCACAGCGCTATGCGCCGCCAACGTAGACGCGCCGTGCGCATCAGCCATCTTGGTCTTGCTTTCCATTGACTCGATCGGCTTTCTGACCGGTGCAATATACGAATTGCGGATCACTGGACGTGGATTCGGATTGGAGCGAACGCTGGCCTCGTCTTTTTCCTTACGAATAACGGCAAGCTTTTCAGCGATTTTGGCGGCGAGCTCGTCAGCGGCAAGCGACTCTTTTGCCCGCGCTGCCGCATTAGCTTTGCTCTCTTTGGTGTCCTTTTCCTTAGGCTCTTTGTCCTTGCTGTCTTTCTCTTTACTGGACGCCTTGCTCTCCTCCTTATCTTTTGAAGAAGCCTCCTCCTTCGCCGACGCCTGCTTGATCGGCTTAGAAGGAGTAGGCGCATCATTAGCCTGGACTTGCACACAGGTCAACTGAGCCAATAAGGTAATTAAAACAAGAGTGAGGCGGCGCATAAGAAGTTTCTTCGCGGAAAAGGCTGGAGGTAGTCTGGTTACGGCAAACAAGCGAAAAAACTTGAATTTTGGCAGCTATTTAGATACATACGGTGCCGGTTACATCGATTGCCAAGTGGGTAGAAGTGCCCTTTTAACAATAGGAAATTTTTCCGATGATGGAATTTAGTTGGCAGGGTGAAAAGGAATAACGGAGGTTGTCAGGACGGCGACCAGAATCAACTTCGACTAATTGACTCAGACAACTATTCAACAGAAAAAAAGCATCCATCGGATGCCTTTTTAATTTCGGTACCTAAATTACCGTATTCGTAAATATCTCAATCTACGCCTTGCAGATACGCTGTTTTGCAGCATCGTATTCTGCCTTCAGTCGGGCGACGACTTCGGCGACGCTTGGTGCGTCTTCCATCAGGCCTACGCCCTGGCCTGCGCCCCAGATGTCGCGCCAGGCTTTGGCTTTGCTGCTACTGCCTGAGCCGAAGTTCATGGCGGTTTTGTCTGCGACTGGCAGGTTGTCGGGATCCAGTCCTGCAGCGACGATGGATTTTTTCAGGTAGTTGCCGTGCACCCCAGTGAACAGGTTGGTGTAGACGATATCGGCGGCGCTAGATTCAATAATCGCCTGACGGTAGGCATCATCGACGTTGGACTCTTGCGTTGCCAGCCAGCGTGAGCCGATATAGGCAAAATCAGCGCCCATCGCCAGAGCTGCCAGAATTGCGTCGCCGGAGGCAACCGAGCCGGATAAAGCGATCGGTCCTTTAAAGAATTTGCGGACTTCGCCCACCAGAGCGAACGGGGATAGACCACCGGCGTGACCACCAGCGCCCGCGGCCACCAGAATAAGGCCGTCAACACCGGCTTCCAAGGCTTTTTGTGCGTGACGGATAGAGATCACGTCGTGCAACACGATACCGCCGTAGCCATGGATGGCGTCCAGCATTTCTTTTGGCGGTGCGCGCAGTGATGAGATGATGATGGGGATCTGATGTTTGACGCAGACTTCGACATCATGTGCCAGACGGTCATTTGACTGGTGCACGATTTGATTGACGGCAATAGGGCCAACGATAGCATCAGGGTTAGCCGCCTGATACTCGGCCAGCTCGGCTTTGAGATCGGTCAGCCAGGTATCGAGCAGTTCCGCAGGACGAGCGTTCAGCGCAGGAAATGAGCCGACAATACCGGCCTTGCATTGGGCGGCAACCAGCTTGGGTCCGCTGGCGATAAACAGCGGTGAGCCGATAACCGGCAAGGAAAGATTCTGTAACGCTTTAGGCAGGTGAGAAGTCGTCATAAGGGGGTCCGGTCTCTTAATTAAATTGGTTCTCACTGGATGATACCGAGCTGGCGCCAGGCGTTGCAGTATCAATCAAATTGCACAAGTAACCTGGGTTGGTTGCGTGTTTAGCGTGTTGTTCTTGGCGTTTTTTAGTGAGGCTGATATGATGTTATCAGAAAAAACGTTGTTTTTCACAAGAATTTTGCGGGTCATTTATGCCAATACCGAAAACCAAAGTCATCGATTTTAAGCAAGGGCAGGAAGAGCTGCGCAACACGCTGCGTCAGGGCATGCTCGACGCGGCAACCCGCTTGCTGGTTGAAGAAGGCGCGGCAGCACTGACCGTGCGCAAAGTAGCCGATGCGGTGAATTGCTCCACCACCTTGTTGTACTCGCTGTTCGGCGGCAAAGACGGATTGTCCAATGCGTTGTATCTGGAAGGTTTTAGCCGCCTGATCCAGGATTTCACACAACATGAGGCCAGTCTGCCCACCTCGCAAAAAAACCACGGGCTTGATCGTATCTGGATGTATGCGACCAATTATCACAATTACGCCAGACGCAACCCCAGCTATTACATGGTGATGTTCGGTGATGCGATTGCCGGATTTTTGCCGCCGCTGGAATCGCGGGTCGCAGCGTGGGAATCATTCACGCCGCTGATTAATGAATTTGAGCATTGCATGCAAGAAGGCAGCTTGCCTAAATCCAGCCCGAGTGCCGCGGCCCGCTTGTTGTGGGCAGCAATGCATGGTGTGATCAGTCTGGAGCTCAAAGGCTATTACCTGAAAAAAGAACATTCGGATGAACTTTACCGCGCTGCAATCCGGGCGGTGCTGCATTCGCTAAAACATCCCGAATAAAATATCCTGAATTTGATACGGCAAATTAGTTTGCCTCGCAATTTTTACGCTGCACTCTTACGCCATTTGTATCCGCACTATTAGCTACATCACCAACAATCAACAACAATCGCCCACGATTACCATCTCCGGAGACCCTATGACTTATCAATGTTTTGACTTCAGCATCAAGGACAAAGTCGCTCATCTGCAATTTAACCGACCGGCCAGTATGAACACGATGCAGCCGGTATTTTTTCGTGAGTTGGTGAGTATTCTTAGTACTCTGCAACGTGAGGCATCGGCACGGGCGCTAGTGATTTCATCGACCGGTAAACATTTCACTGCCGGGATGGCGCTCGATGTATTCGCGGGTGGCGGTGTGAGTCTGGATGATGCCACCGCGGTCGGTCGCGCCAATATCACGCTGGTGCTGCGAGACATGCATCACTCTTTTAATCTGATCGAGCAATTGCGCATGCCAGTCATCAGTGCGATTCATGGCGGCTGTATCGGTGGCGGCGTCGATCTGATCTGCGCGAGCGATATCCGGCTCGCCAGCGCTGATGCTTTTTTCTGCATCCAGGAAATTAATATCGGCATGACTGCGGATCTCGGTACCTTACAGCGCTTACCTAAACTGATCCCCGAGGGCATCGTGCATGAGATGGCTTATACCGGTCGTCGCCTGCCAGCCCAGCGCGCACTGGCGGTCGGACTGGTGAACGAAGTGTTCGAGAGCCGAGAATTAATGGTAGAAGCCGCGCTGCACATGGCAGCCGAAATCGCCAGCAAACCGCCGGTAGCAATCTGGGGCAGCAAACAGGCGATCCACTACGCGCGCGACCATTCAACTCACGATGCCTTGCAACAAATGGGCTGGCTGCAATCGGGCATCTGGCAAAGCAGCAATCTGATGGAAGCCTTTATGGCGAAACAACAAGGCAGGCCAACAGAATATGCCGATCTGGCGCCCATCAGTTCTTTTGAAGACGCGCCTTATCAATTGAAATGAGCACGTCAACACACTAACGATTAATTTGCAAAATACGGGTTGTAAGATCATGCGCACAGCAGTGATCTCATCACATCGCTTATGATGATGAAATCACTGTTTATTCAATGCTGACCAATTTACCTACATGATCCGTATTTTTGCCTGCCATTGGCGTTCAGGGGTTAGCGTTGAAACCAACGTGCGGCCACTAATCAAAGTCGTTCGATGACGACGCCTCACAATCTGACTGGCATCTTCCGCCCGCGCATCACGCTGCAAACCCTGACGCGTGGCGATGGCTTATTAGGAATGAAACCGACCGGTACCTTCGGACCACGTGGCGGCAGTGTAACGGTTGTCCAGATTGACTGGCTCTACACTACAGACACGGGAATACGCTGGCAGACGTCGGCACCGACCACTTTACTCAATCGCCGCCCGCATTCCACACAGGATCTGCTTGATTCAGAAGGAAAACCCGTCGTGTTACTACGCGATCTCGGCGCAGAAGCAGATGCGCTGGATCGGGTCTGGGATTTGCATTTGTAACCCGTGCCCGCAGCAAGTCTGCAATGGCGCAATAATGATGCCGCGCTGCCGTTCGGGCCTTTATGGAGCTTGCAGCAAGAAGATTTTTTTGCTGACTTTTGGGCCGAGCAATTACCTGCATTGCAAGCGCTTGGCTGGTCCGTAGTCGTGCATCCGGGCTTCGCGCATGAGAGCGTGCCTGTCGATGCCTGGCATCTGATCATCGATCAGGAAACCGGCGAAATAAGCGGTAAAGAAGTGGCATCGCCTATGCACGGTTACAGCACCGCCATCACACCGCTGGGACTGCCGGCACGCGAGGGATCGTGGCTGCTCAGTCTGGGGATAGAAATCGACGGTCAGGTGCTGGATCTGGTTCCCATGCTAGCGAATCTGATACAGCGCGACGCCCGCTGGCTGAACGCGGCGCAAGTCGCTGCGATTGACGATCTGGCCGTGATCCGGTTACGGGCGCCGGGCGGCAAGCGGGTCGATGCGCTGGCTGCTCCGCTCAAAGCGATTGTCATGCACATGCTGGAATTGCTGACCGATGAAAAACGCCTGCAAGATAAATTGCAAGGTCCCCTGCAATTATCAGCCTGGGATGCTCAGAGAATAGAGGCATTGCGCCTGAGTTTGCTAAAGAGCCAGGCCGCGCGCGCCGGTGTGCATGGCGGCTGGCAATTGCAAGGCGAATCCGGTTTACGCATGCTGGCAAAGCGTTTACAAGTCGTTGGTCAGCCACAAGCGATCAGTGTCCCCGCAGGTCTGGGCATTACGCTGCGACCATATCAATTACATGGTGTCGCCTGGCTACAATATTTACGGGCAAATCATCTGGCAGGTATTTTGTCAGACGACATGGGGCTGGGAAAAACTGCACAAGCTCTTGCCCATATCCTGATTGAAAAACAGGCGGGCCGGCTTGATCGTCCGGCGCTGGTCGTCCTGCCAACCTCGCTGGTATTTAACTGGCAGGCCGAAGCCCGGCGCACGGCACCGGGCTTACGTGTACTGGCACTACAAGGCGCACAGCGCGCCGATGAATTTGCCAATATTGCAGATGCCGATATCGTGCTGACGACCTATCCGCTGCTATGGCGTGATCTGGCGACGCTGGAAGCGCAGACTTTCCACCTGCTACTACTCGACGAAGCCCAGACCGTCAAAAACGCTGCCAGCCGCAGTGCCAACGCCGTGCGCCGCTTACGAGCCAGGCATCGCCTGTGCATTACCGGCACGCCGCTGGAAAATCATCTTGGCGAGTTGTGGACCCAGTTTGATTTTTTGATGCCGGGCTTTCTTGGCGACATGCGCAGCTTTACCCGCTTATGGCGTAAACCCATCGAAATTAATGGTGAGACTCTGCGCGCACAACTGCTGGCACAACGCGTGCGCCCCTTTATTTTGCGACGCCGGAAGCAGGATGTCGCCAGCGAATTGCCGCCCAAGACTGAGATCATTAAACGGCTCAAATTGAGCGGACAACAACGCGATCTGTATGAGAGCGTGCGGGTCGCCGCCGACGAGCAGGTACGCCGTATTTTGCAGCGCAAAGGCTTTGCCGGAGCGCAGATCACGATACTCGATGCCTTGCTCAAATTGCGGCAGGTATGTTGCGATCCCTATCTGCTGAAAGGGACAAAAACACCGGATACCATGGAGCGTGCCAAACTTGAACTGCTCAGCGATATGCTGCCCAGTCTGGTGGTCGAAGGCCGCCGTGTGCTGGTATTTTCCCAGTTTACAGAAATGCTCGACTTGATCGCCGGACGACTAACGACGCTGGCATTGCCCTACCTTAGCCTGACCGGCAAAACCCCGCCCGCACAACGCGGCAGCGTCGTCGCGCAGTTCCAGAATAAGGAGGTACCCGTCATGCTAATCAGTCTGAAAGCCGGTGGTGTCGGCCTCAATCTGACGGCGGCTGACACGGTAATTCATATGGATCCGTGGTGGAATCCGGCAGTCGAAGAACAAGCAAGCGACCGCGCTCACCGCATCGGTCAGGAGCAAGCCGTGTTTGTGTATAAGCTGGTAGTCGAGGGCAGCATCGAAGAACGCATTCTCGATCTGCAAGCGCGTAAAGCATTACTGGCAGAGGGTGTTCTAGGTAGCGATGCAGCGCTAGCACCGAAATTCAATGCAGACGATCTGCAGGCGTTACTGGCACCTTTGAGCGTGTGATTTCTTTCAAACGAAGCTTACATGTTCTGAAAAGAATCGTATCTAAAACAGGATCCGCTTATTCCATAAACTTTCCCACGTGTTTTTGACCCAGAAGCCGCACTGGATATGCGGTTTAAGTTTTGGAAACGTCTAAAAATACTTTACTCGATAGTCGATGGAACTGTTTACTCCTGCTACTCCTTGTCCCTTTCTGTGTATCCGTGTCTCAGTGTCACCGCGTCTCTGTAGTGAGTGGTCTTAGTTTTGCGTAAGCCCTATCGATGTGATTTTTTAATATGAATATTTTTAGAAAGTTCGCTTTTGAAATTTTCTTACTCTAGCGCTTACAATTCTCTCAGTCCGATGTCGTAATCGTTCGATACGCCACTTTTTTATCAGCGTAGTATGCTTTTCTTGTCAGCGACCAAACTCAATAAAATTCCGGTCAATCGCATATCGTCAGGGACCGTAAAGTGATTAACGGTCGTAGTGAATATTCTCCTCAAACCGGTCACTGATTCTCATCTCAAAACGGACACGTATTCTTTCGCGAAAGCGGACAGGTAATGCTCGCAACAGACCCTGACGCCAGGGGGCGCTCGCCACCTGCAGCGAGCGGCTGTAAAGCAGACATTGGCTAGTCTTCTGGCTACCGCATCGAGTTGCTCTTGCGAATAAGTGGAAATATCCAACCCCTTGGGGAAATACTGCCGCAACAGGCCATTGGTATTTTCATTCGAGCCACGCTGCCATGGGTTTTGTGGATCGCAGAAGTAGACTTGGATGTCGGTGGCCAACGTAAAGTGTTTATGCCCAGCCAGCTCGCTGCCAGGATCCCAGGTCAGCGATTTATAGAGCTCGTGTAGCAATCTGCGGGCATTGTCAATCAATGCGTTGACGACCGTTTCGGTATTTTGGGCTGCGACCGCAAACTCATTCCGCATCGTTACATACGTCGTCTCAATGACGATGCTGCTCAAAAAGCCAGTTTCGCCACCAATAACCAGGGTAGAGATCTGCGGGCAATTGATGATCTAGGCCATCATACTCCCTGAAGAAAATGCGTTGACCACCGCGCCTTCTAATCAGCTTCGTTATCCTGTGGTCGGCAAAAATTGGGTTCTCTGCATCAGCATTGCCATGCATGACCCAGATCGGCAAGTCCTGAAGGGCATCTGCGGATGTATTTTTTGGCGCGATGCCTGAGATTGGCATGATGGCTGCAAACAAGTTCGGCTTCAATGTTGGCGCAAGCCAGGCTGCCGAGCCTCCCATCGAGAATCCGAGCGCATAAATTCTCGCGCTGTCCACCGAGTTCTCTTGAGCGAATTTCTCGACAAGTTCGAGCGCCGCAATAAAGGCTGTTGAGTGTTCAGCGTATTGATCTGGTGACGGCGGGCCGTAGTTCGCACTTCTGACTGGAAGCTGCGGTACAAGTACGTATGTTTTATATCTTGCGCGGATCTCTGGCATTGCCCAGGATTTTGCCAGGCGATCGAGCTGTTGAAGGTTATCGGTGCCGATTCCGCCTGAGCTGTGCAGTTGAAGTACCAGGGGATAGCGAACTCCTGGCTCCAGCTTAATTGGAGTCAAAATTCTGTACGGCAGCACAATCCCATTCGATGCCGTAAAAGTTTTCTGCTCAAATAAACTGGGCTCAACAGATGCAACCACATCACGTGCCATCGGTTCCGCGCTATTGATCACCTCATGCTTCAGTATTGCCGCCTTGTCAGTTTGTGAAGTAGCCGTGTCTTCAGCGAGTGTTTGTGCAAGCTTGGCTCGGGCCTTGGCAGCGTAGTTGCGGCACGCGTCCTTATCGATAAAGGCGGCGTTGCCGAGTGCCGGCTGCTTCGCCTTTCGCTCCCACAAACCGCTCAATTCCGGGTGGGCGGACACGAGTACGTCACACCTGAGTGACTCGACCGTGGCGATGGATCCCTCAACGGCTGCTTTCGCATTGGAGTAACCCGGGTTGTCGCTGAAGCGGATCCCGTCGCCGGACAACGCGTACAGGCTGTCCGCATAAACCATATTGGCCATCCGTCCGTTTTCCATCGATTGCCAGGTCCAGCTGATTCCTCCTTTGGTGTGCCCGGATGTGAAGTGTGCGGTTAGCGCGATTGGCCCAAGTCGGACCACTTCGCCGTTATGGATTACACGAATCTTCGTGACAGGTGTCATCGGAACCAGATTGGGGAATTGCGGGTCGGTTTTGTCCGGCTGACCGCTCGAGATAATATCCAGCGACGCCGGGCTCGCCAATACCGTGACACCGCTCAGCTTCTGTAGTTCGGCAATGCCACCCGCATGGTCGTGGTGCGCATGCGAATTGAGTATGTAGCGGATGTCCTCGACTTTGAATTCCAATTTACGGATGTGTTCCACGATCTGGGGTGGCGACATCGGAGCGCCGACATCGATAAGAATATGACCGGCCGGAGAAGTAATCAGTACCGCACTGATGCCGCCGGTACCAACGTAGTAGGTATTGCCATAGATAGCAAATGGTTCCTGTGGGGCGTACCAGTCTGCTGCCTTGGCGGTAACCAGAGAGGCAGCAAACACGATAGCGGATAAGCAAACATATTTCTTTTTCATTTTTAAAACGCCTTTATGCGTCGTTGCCAAAAATCTTGTCTCCGGACACCACCGGGGCCGAGCTACAGCGTGCTCCGCGCCAGTTCACTCAGGAACGCGTCGCGGGTTAGCGGACCACCATAGCCATCGGTGCGGACCGGTTGTTCCAACAGCCGCGCGAACACCAGCGTGCGGCCGCCTTTGTTGGCCCAGCCGACGAACCAACCAATTGAGTCTTCGCTGCCGTCCGGCAGCCGTATGTTTGCCGTGCCGGTCTTGCCGTAGACCTCCCACCCGTTCGCGAGTGCCTCGCCCTTGAGCAGGCGTGCTGTCATATCGTAGGCGTGAGGGGATACCGGCAGGCTGCGGTTGACGAGCTTGCGCAGGAAGACGGTTTGCTCGATCGGCGAAATCTTAAGCGTGGGGCTGAGCTCGGAAAGCGCGACCGTATCGTTCACGCCGGTACGGCCGCGGTTGCCATAGTCGAACGCTTCGACATAGCTGCGAACGGCTGCTGCGCCCAGCCGCGACCTCACCTGGTCCGAATACCACAGGACCGATTCGCGCAGCCAGCGGGCCGGATCGGTGCCGTGGCGCCAAGATGGATTACCGGCCGCATAGCTCGTCTTGTACGGCAGGTAGGGTGTGTGTTCATCGCGCAGCACGCCGTTGTCGAAGCCCATCAGGCTGATGGCGATTTTAAAAGTCGACGCAGGGGTGACGCGCTCGTCGCAGCTGCCTTTGCGGACCAGGGCGGCGCCGCTACCCGCATCTATCACGACCGTGCAATCGAGCGGCGCCGATGTTGCAGACGGCATGCCCGGCCATGCGTTCGCTAGCAGTTGCGCGTGGCCGTCCGGCACGCCGGCGGCATGCCAGCCGAGCGCCGGCTGCAGCGCCAGGTTGGCGCAGACCACTGCTGCCAGGCAGCCGAATGCGGCGACGCGCGTCCAAGCGCCCTGAGCTGCTTTCGGTGTGCGAATCAGATTGATGCGCGCGGTCAGCGACGGCCCTGCGCTGTTGCCGAACGCCAGCGCCATGCTGGACGGGCACTGTTGAAGCTTCAGTTGTGCGACCTGCGCCGCCGCATAAGCCTTGCGCTCGCCCTGAGGCCGCATGCGCAGCACGTCGAGGTCGCAGGCGAACTCCTGAGCCCAGCCCAGGCGCACGCGCAGCATACGCATGAAGGGATTGAACCAGAACAGGCACTGCAGTGCGAGGGCGGACGCACTCCAACGGAGGTCGTGGCGGCGCAAGTGTGCCAATTCGTGTTCGATGATCAGCTGCTGCTGCAGCGGATCGAAACTGCGCAGGTGGCGCGGCAAAAGCAGGCGCGGCTTGAACAGACCTTGCAGCATCGGAGAAATGGGCGCGTCGACTTCGATCACGGCGGGCAGCGATGTGTGCGCCTGTGCTGCGAATCCGGCATGAGCGCCCAGTTCGGTAACGGGATCGCCACTGGCAGCCAGCGCATCCAGCAGACGCTGGCCGCGCCGCCAGCGGTACAGCGCATGAACGAGACTGAGCATGTACAGCGCGAGCCAGGCGAGGGCTGCATCGCGCAACCAGGCGTGCCGCGATGAGGATGCCAGCGCCGGTGCGGACGCCGGGGCAGGGCGTGCCGCCGCCGGCACAGACGCCGCGGCGGTATCCGGCGGTACGCGTTCTCCCATCTCGAGCACAGGCACCACCCGCAGGCGTTCGGTCGTCGGCAACAGCATCGCGACGAACACTGCTGCTACCGCCAGCTGCCCCAGCAGCCAGAGCGAGCGCTGCTGGGAGAGCGCCGGCAGGCATTTGTGGCACAGCGTGGCAACGGCCCAGATCGCGCAGCCGGCCAGCAGCGAGCCAGCGGCTGCCAGCAGTAGCCGCGCTAGCATAAGGTCAAGCGATGTCATTGGGGCTCGTCCGCGTCGGCCGGCCAGTGCTGCAGCAATTGCTCAAGCTGAGCGAGCTCCTGTTCGTCAACCAGCTTGCTGCCCGTGAACATCATCACCGGCAGCGGCGCGTCGATTTCCATCACGCGCTTGCCGAAATCGTGCGCAAAGGCTGCCAAGGTATCGACCTTTTCCAGCACTGCTTCATACACCTGCACGCCATGGCGGACGTGCTGCGCGACCATGCCCTTGTCCAGCATGCGCTCGAGCGTTTTACGGGTCGAGGAATAGGACCAGCCCAGTTCCTCCTCGACGCGCTCGTGGATTTCACGCGCGCTCAAGGGCTGCTGGCGCCACAGTGCCTTTAGCAGGCTGAGTTCGGTAAGCGAAGGGATGGACAAGATCGGCTCTCATTTGTGACAAGTGACACCATTGTGCGACATATGTCGCGGATCGGTCAAGCAATTAGAACCCAGGAATTCCCTCAAAGCACCGAATACGAGAATCGGCGCCTGTGTTCGATACGATTAGGTCGCGGTGGTCGCACGAATGCTCACTAGTGTCCGGTTTAAGTTGAGAAAGGGCGTCCGGTTTTCAGTGCAAACTGGTGTCCGCCTAGCGATGAGAATTGCTGTCCGGTTTGATGAGAATACTCAGTAGTCCGCAGCAAATTTTGAACGATACAAAGATGAACGAGAATGGCTGGATGGATCGCGTGTTGCCACACTTTCTGTTGTCTCTGCATTCACATACAGATTCGTCAATAAGGATATTTTATGCACCAAGGACAACGTCTGCATTCACTCGATAATCTCCGCGCAGTCATGATGTGGCTAGGCATTGTCCTACACGTCGCCGTCATTTATATGGCCGGACCACGCATGCTACCCTGGCACGACAATCAGAGTACGCTGGCGGCAGATTTGCTGGTTGTCGTCATCCATGCATTCCGGATACCGGTATTTTTTATCGTGGCCGGATTTTTTGTGGGCATGCAGCTGCAACAGCGCGGAGCAGAGGCGATGTTAAGTAACCGTATGCGTCGCCTGGCGCTGCCTTTTATCGCGTTCTGGCCTCCGCTCTTTATCGCCTCCGGTTTGATGATCAGTTTGTATGTACATCTGAACCAGTTTGGTACCGTCGGATTTGATACTTCACTGATTCCGCAGATACCGGGCAAAGCGGTCATACATACGCTGCATCTTTGGTTTATCTATTACCTGATGCTCTTTTGCCTGACCGCAGCCGCCGTATATCGCCTGAGTCACCATCTGACGGATACGCTGAAAACTCGTATCACTCACATCTGGAAAATCCTGTCCTCGGCGTGGTGGGGCTTCTTGGTACTGGCTTTGCCATTGGCGGTGACCGGTGCGTTCTATCGCGGTGGCGTGGTAGCGCCGGGAGGGTCGTTCATTCCCGACCCGGCAGAGTTCCTCCATAGCGGGCTGTTCTTTGTTTTTGGCTGCTACCTGTATCAAAATCAAACGACTGTATTAGCCCTCTATGTGCGCTATCGCTGGCGTTATATGCTGGCTGGCTTTGTACTTTTGTTTATCTATCTGGGGCTGTTTAAACGCTTTGAAACCCTGCAAGACAGTCTGTTACCGCTCAAGGCGGGGATGGCGTTTTTATATAACTGTGTCAGTTGGTTGTGGTGCTTTGGCATGGTCGGTCTGTTTTTACATTACCTGCCAAAACAAAACCGGTTCCTGGCGTATATCGCAGAGAGTTCTTACTGGGTCTATCTGGTTCATCTGGTGGTGACCATCGGCTTCGGAGCATTGCTGTATAACAGTCCGCTCAATGCCGTCGGACGCATTGCTGTCAATATCGTGCTGACGAGCGCTGTCTGTCTGCTGAGTTATCAACTGCTGGTAAGACATACCTGGCTAGGTCGATTTTTAAATGGAAAAATCGTGTTCAAGAAAATGAATCCTGCAAGGGTCTGACCATGATTATCCGGGACTAAGGTACAGCAGGTACTACTGAAATTACAGGATTTCTACCACCGTCGCTCAACACAAACTGAGTCACGGTATCGAGAGTTGGTGCGAGAGCGCGTAAAGGCCAGGCCATACTACCAATCAGGCTGACATGGTTAGTATGGTCGAAGTGAAATTCCTGCACCGACACACCCGCGGCACGGAGCTTGTTTGCCAAGCCCGTCGTGTTACGCACAGGATTCACTAATTTATCCTCCAACGGCGCAATGAGCAGGCTGGGCGGCGCACTGGCGCTGACGTGATGAACCGGTTGTGAATCTCTGGGTGTATCGGGATAAAAAAATACCGGACGGGCATCGACATTGGTAATCGGAATAAAGTCATAGGGCCCGGCCAGTCCGATCAGACCTCGAAATATCGTTGGCTGCATCCCGACTTCTGCCAGCCAGCGCGGATCGAGCGCGAGCATTGCCGCGTTATAAGCCCCCGCGCTGTGCCCCATCACAAAAAGGCGAGAAGGATCTCCGCCATAACGCGGTATCTCTTTTTTGACATAGGCAATCGCCAGCGCACCATCCTGCAAAAAAGCCGGATAACGGACTTGAGGGTATAGCCGGTAATCTGCCAGCACACAGAGGATGCCGCGTGATGTGAGCGCCTCTGCTACGAAGAGATAATCCGCACGCTGACCGGAGTTCCAGGTTCCGCCATAAAAGAACACCACGACAGGAACGCTACTGCCAGAGGGCGCATGAGCCGGGGCATAGATATCGAGTTTTTGCCGTGGATCTGATCCGTAGGCAAGGTCCGCCGTTTTGACATAGGCTGAACCGGGTGTCAGGGCATTAATCGTACGCACTGGGGAGCAAGCAGCGATCACGCCAAACAGCATCAGCAATGCGCTAAAGGAAAGTAGTATTTTGAGCCAGACTGCCACGATACCTCCAACAAGATGTGTACAACTTTATTCGCAGGAATATCGCTTTTGGTTTCAACAATCTCAAGATTGAGACTGATGATGCAGGGCATCAGACTTAAGGTGTACTGATTAACGTGTGCTGATTAAGACATCACCTTGCAGGCTTGCGACACCGGACTTCAGCAAATCTGCGATCAGAGAGTCGAGCAAAGGATCCAGTAGCTCATCGACAAGACGCGCCGAGGCTTGCATCAGGCGATTCTGAACTAAGGATTGCCTGATCTGAAGGAGCGGCAATTGCTGCGACTCCAGGAGCTGAAAAGCGATCATGACTTTAAGCGCATTCCGCGCATTGCGTCTGGGATCGGCGGATAAATACGCAAGCCGGCTGCGGGCACGATCGATCGCATCTGACACGTCACTAAACGGCGCGCCATGACCGGGAATGACGATACGGACATCGAGTCTCTCGATCAAATCCAGCACTGCAGCCTGCTCGGCAAAACCCGACTCAGCTTCCAGCTCGGGGAAAATAACGCCAAAACCGTTTTGCCACAATGCATCCGCAGAAATGAGTATCGCCTCGCTGGCGCAGTACAACATAAATGAGTGAGGATCATGCCCTGGTGCAGCCATTGCCTGCCATGATAAACCGCCCAGATGCAGCTGCTGACCGTGGGACAGGATGCCATCAAACGTGAACCGCTGGCAACGCTGTCCAGTCGCACTGAAGGTCAATGCGTCGTCATCCCATGCAGCGACCGCTGCGGCATCTGCCTCCGGAATCAGAGTATGGCAGCGATAAGTATGTTGCAATATTGCGTTGCCACCGCAATGATCGGAATGCAGATGGGTGTTGATCAGCAGATCGAGTGGCCGCGCTTGCAGTGCATGCCGCACTAGCGCCAGCGTCTGATCAGCATGGGTCATATAGC
The DNA here is from genome assembly GCF_049340165.1 of Undibacterium sp. Xuan67W. Classification (NCBI taxonomy): domain Bacteria; kingdom Pseudomonadati; phylum Pseudomonadota; class Betaproteobacteria; order Burkholderiales; family Oxalobacteraceae; genus Undibacterium; species Undibacterium sp. Xuan67W. The sequence goes on along the minus strand of NZ_JBMPPN010000002.1, from coordinate 81,671 downwards.
CGCTATCAACCAGCGCAGCAGATGCAGAATCAGACGCGTCATCAATGAATAAAATATTATTCGACGACAGCCAGCCCCGCTCGAATACCTGCATGCTGGCAGGCAGTTCTGGTACTTGTGCGGCTGATGTTGACATAGAGGTCGTCGCTTATTTTGGCTTGATTAATTAATCGGAACTAAGTGATCTGAACTAAATAATCTGAACTGCCTGATCTGAATTGTTGAGTTGTTTGGGTTGTTTCATTTTTTTAAAAAAATCTGAACAAGATCTAGCCTAACCCGGCTCAAACATACGCTGTTTAATCTCGATCCAGACGCGTCGCTTAGTATCATTGCTGGCGCGGCTCCACATCGTGATCTCATCAATGCTACGAAAGCAGCCAACGCACCAGCTCCGCTTCTCATTCATTTTACAGATACCAACGCAAGGCGACGGTACTTCATTGACGGCGGCCTGTGCGCTCGTCGGATCGTAATCGTACAAAATACTCATCAGACGGCCCTCAAGGCGATATCTGCCACCGGTGCCTGCGTCATCGCAATCAATTGTGCGGGCGTCAGTTTGAACACAGCATGCGGATGTCCGGCTGCGGCCCAGACTGCGGCGTATTGCAGCAAGTCCTGGTCGATCAGCATAACTGTTTTTTCGACGTGTCCAATAGGACAGACGCCACCAATTGCATAGCCAATTTTTTCTTTCACGAACTTCGCATCAGCCTTGCCCAATGGGCCGACAAGTGCTGCGACTTTGGCCTCATCGACACGATTGCTACCGCTGGCAACCACCATCACAGCGGCATTATCGGATAAGCGGCGAAAAACAATCGATTTGGCAATTTCGGCGACACTGCAACCGAGACCGGCAGCGGCCTCGGCAGACGTCCTGCCAGTTTCCGGTAGCATGACGACGCTGTGATCATGAGCGAGTTGTTGTAGCAAAGCGGCGACGCGCTGTGCTGTATCTGGAAGCGTAGGATGTGATGACATAGTAATTAATTAAACCGAAGTTTCCATTCGACGCACCACAGGTAGACGGGTGTACAGCTACTACGGAGTGCTGATGGCGAATTTTGCTCATCATCTTAAATCGTATTGAAAAACTCCGGCAGAAACGGAAGAGTATGTTTATAACACAGCATGCAGTGCCATGCTCAGGAGTGAGGGAAGGGTTCTGGGATAATCTTGAAAAGCTGCACTAATGCGTTGATACGCTGATGCACTTATTCCATGGTGACCGGAGCACCGGCCCAGCTTTGCAGGAGCAACAGGTGTTCCGGTGCAAAGTCAAAATATTTCATACCGGAGCGATATTCGTTACCGCTTAAAATATTATAGCGAACCGTCGCCTTGCAGACGACCTGCGTACGTTGCGAAGCATCGCGCTTCGATGGTACTTCCATCATGATCTGATACGTCTGTCCTTCCTTCAGAACATGAGCGCATTGCAGTTGTATACCTGCCATCGTGAAATCCAGAATTTTAGCCGCAACAATATTGCCGGGCGCGAGCTGAACTGCAGCACGCCAGGAAACTTTAGATCGGGGATTAGAACGAGAGTCACTCATACCACAAACACAGATATCAAACTAGATGTGCAAAAAAACCAGAACCAGAATTAATCATGCGATTAATCTGCAGCGAATTACGGTGTGCGGATTGTACCAAATTTCCGCAATGCAAGATGATTGAATCATGACTATTTAAGGTTCAGCTTAACTTGCCAGCAAGTAAATTCTTCGTTTTGAAAAACGTAAGTTAGTAAAAATTAGTGCGATTGAATGATACTTAATTTATGCAATTGGCTTTTTCTTTAACCAGGCTGCCGCTCCCGCGCCTGCTCGTCTACCCGTCGCAAAACAAGCGGTTAGTAAATAACCACCAGTGGGCGCCTCCCAATCCAACATTTCACCAGCACAGAAAAGTCCTGGTAACTCATTCAACATCATTTGCTCGTTAAGCGCCTCAAATCGGACGCCTCCAGCACTGCTAATCGCCTCATCAATCGGTCGTGCTGCATTTAACACTAACGGCAGTGCTTTGATCGCGGCGGCCAGTAGAGCTGGTTGCTGATATTGATCCATCGCCAAGCACTCGCGTAACAAACCTATTTTCAATGCATCAAGCCCAACTTTCGACTGTAGGTGGCTTGAAATCGAGCGGGACCCGCGTGGATGCGTGACTTCTTGCAAAATACGCTCGGTACTTTTACCCGGTGCCAGATCGAGATGCAGCAGCGCTTTGCCCTGGCTCGCAATCCGGTTGCGTATCAAGGCCGACAGCGCATAAATCAAGCTACCTTCTACACCGCCGTCAGTAACGACAAACTGTCCCTGACGTACTAACGAAGTGCCATCGTCCTGCCCGAACTGCACGGCAACCGTCATCAGCGCCTGACCTGCAAATCGGTGCCGGAAGTAGTCCGACCACGCGACATCAAAACCGCAATTTGATGGCGCCAGAGGTGCAACCGCAATACCACGTTGCTGCAGAGGCGCAACCCAGGCTCCGTCGGATCCCAGACGCGCCCAACTGCCGCCGCCCATTGCTAGCACTACGGTATCAGCGGGGACGATTTGCTCACCGTCGGGCGTCGCAAACAGATAATCATTACCGTGCCAGCCCAGCCAGCGATGACGCATATGAAACCGCACACCGGCTTGCCGCAAGCGGTGCAGCCAAGCGCGTAAGAGAGGCGCAGCTTTCATATCCACGGGGAATACACGCCCGGAACTACCGACAAAAGTCGCAATACCTAAACCATCTGCCCAAGCCCGCAATTCCTGCGCACCAAATTCTGCGAGCATCGCAGTCAGATCCGTCTGATGTTCACGATAACGTGCATGAAAAGCATCGGCTGGTTCTGAGTGGGTGAGATTCATGCCACCTTTTCCGGCCAATAAAAATTTGCGTCCGACCGATGGCATCGCGTCATAGACATCCACCTGAATACCGGCAGCTGCCATGGTTTCAGCAGCCATTAAACCGGCTGGTCCACCGCCAATTACGATAGCACCTGGCGATGCAGATCGCGTATTTTCTTCATCATTCTTCATGCGCGAATTGTAATTCTATTTCATCGTTTCAGGAATAATCTGCCAACTTGTTGGTGACACTTTTACGTAAAAAGCAAAAAGGGCAATCAGCTGCCTGATCGCCCTTCTCTCATCATTCTACTAGCGCTTTAACTCATGCCCTCAACCACATTCGAGTCGTTTATTTTGCCCAGATTCTCTGATACTGGCTGCGATAATCATTACTCGGATCAAATACGTTTTTCGGCCCGCCGTCATAAGCAATATTTTGCGCAGTCACCAGATGCACCGGTGTGATATAACCGCTGGGAGCAACATCTGAGAAGGCACGATTAAGCTCATCAACCAATTGCCAGCCATGCATAAACAGCGGCTCAGGCACAGTACCGATTTGTAATGAACTGGCACGAATACGCTTGAAAGCGCCGCTGGATCCATCGCCTGCTGACAAGCCCGATACCTTATTCGTCGCGATCAGTGCAGCAATCGCAGGGCGCTCCATCAAATCAAAATACATATCGTTCACACCGATCGCATGAGTCCATTTGGCGCCAAATTTCTTGGTCAGGTTCTCGACTACATGCTGCATTTTGGCGCCGGCTTCTGCCACCGGAACATCCTCTACGCTTAACAAACGGCAGCTTTCGCATTGTTTGATAACTTCAATAATTGCCTTTGATTTTTCGACAGAATAAGGATTTGAGGTATCTGAAAAGACCACAATGCCAGCTTTGCTGTTGGATTCCACGACACCGTACAATGCGGCGATCTGCGCAGCTTCTTTTGGATTCGATGTGATATTCGTGAACAAGCCATCAGTCGGTCCGCTCTTAACAGAAGCATGCCAGCCAACGACAGGGACTTTAGCATTCGACGCGGCAACTAAACCCTTTGCCTGACTTGCTGCGTCAACACCGGCGAGAATAATACCGTTCGGCGACATATCCAGTGCTTGACTCACGATTGCGGCGCCCTGATTGCAGCGGCCACGACAATCGATGTACAGAATTTCCCAGCCAGCACCGTTGATCGCTTCTTTCACGCCGCTAAACAGTCCGGCAATACTCGGATCGCTGAGATCGGAGGCAATGAATACGATTTTTTTCTTTTTCAATAATTTAGGGCCGTCAACCGGACCTTCCCAACGTGTCTTCAATGCGGCAGCTTTCGCTACTTTCGCATTCGCACGGCTCAGGAACTGCATGGGATTTTCCTGCGCTACAGCATCGGTAATCAGACAAAAAGCAACAAGCAACACGGTCAGGCACTTACTTTGGATAGCAGTCATGATTCTGGGTCGGTCAAGTTAAGAGGAAAAACCGGCATGTCTTTTTATTTTTTGAGACATCCGCACCACGAATGAAACTTTTTTTACAAATGCGGGACGATTATTGCAGAAAATTGTCCCAAGTAAATAGAGTTTCACTACCAAGCAGCGGCCATTGAATTTTATTTCATTTTACTGAAGCATTACTACATTATATTTGGTGAAAAGCAACATTTCCCATGATAAATACCAAAATCAGTGGTTGCAGCGCGACACAATTTTCCTGCTGACACTCACTGATTTGGTGAATATTCTGATGTAAGGACATGCCTGACCCGGCGGCGGCACAGTCTGCGGTTGTCCGCTTTATTTTTCCATTTTTATTGCTTGTTTACTGCTTGTTTATTGCTTATTTACTGCCAGTAAATATCGCCAGATCCTGATTTTGTCAGTTGGCGTTTTGCCGGGTTGCCGTACACTCTGACGTCACCGCTACCACTCAGCTGACCTTTGACTTCTTGCGTTGCCGTGATTTTGGCATCGGATGAACCGCTGAGACTGATGCTAGCCTGGTTGCTTTTCAAGCCAGCCGCATCCAGATTACCTGAGCCGCTTAATTTTGCACGCAACACTTTGGTTTGCCCCTTGACCATGACATCGCCGGAACCCATCACGCTGATGTCCACATTCTCGCAGGCAGCCAGAGCCATCTTCATATCACCGCTGCCGACAATGCTGGCCAGTACGTCCTGGAAATCACTATCAAACTGCAAGTCACCGGAACCGCGAATGGAGACATCGACTTTTTTCCCGCGAAAACCCTTCACACTTGCATCACCGCTCCCCTGCATCTGCAATTTTTCCAGTGCAGGCAAGGCCATCTCTACCTGCAACGGCTGACGGATCATAACGAACATGCCGCGGGTACCGATGTATAAGGTATTGCCTTCGATCCGGGTGGTCACACGTGACAGCATCGAGGGTTCGCCACGCACCATCAGTTCCGGTATGGCCGCCTGTCTGAGTACCAGATCAATAGGGCCATTCATGACGATATTGACGACACTGCCATCGATGGTACGCACTTCACTTGACACAGAGGCGCTGGAGCTGGCAGCGGGAGTTCCTGCATGGGCCCGCATTACCGCCGTGCTGATGGCAATCAGGACGATGGCCATCAACAACATTCCTACCGCGGTTTTAACTAATTTTTTCATGATGATTCTCCTTTAAGGATTAATTCAATCAAGCATTCGCTGGAATACGAAGCAAAGATATATTCCATTGCAGGTAGTTTTTAAAACCAACGAAGGTATATCGGGTCATCAGCAAACTCAGTAAGAGTAGAACGATGCCACTCAGCAAAATACCTATGCCCTGAATAGCGTTATAGTGGCGTAATTTATTTTCTACGTTGACTTCGACACGACCAGGCGCAACTGTCGACACACTGGCGGACGCCACCTCAGCGCCGCCGAGCACGGCGATGGCGACAGGCTTACCGGCGGTAGTTGCTGATGCTGAGGCGGATGTTGCGCTAGCAGGAGTTTTTTCCAGATTTTTTCCTTGTACTTTTTCTTGTGCTTTCTCTTGTATTTTTTCCTGTCCTTCAACTACGATGCCGGAGGACGAAATATCAACCTTGAATCCATCATTCGAGCGAGAATGAATGCGTACGTCGTCGCCATCGTCCACCATGACTTCATAGCGATGCGAAGGCATATTGACTTTGAAATGTTCCACGCCCGACAAGCTGCCTGCGGTAATCACGATACCCGCAACATAAAAAACCATTGAAGCAACAAATGCGGTGAATAACATGCTGGCGTAGACCATCGCCGGAATAATCATGAAGAAGTTAAACACCATCACGCCGATCAGAGATACAAACAGGGCAGCGAGATTGGATGGACTGGCTTGCTGTTTAAATGCATCCAGACGCTGTTTGCTGCGCTTCTGTGCTGCAACCAACTGAGGACTTGGCAAGCTGGCCGCAACTTGTTCCTCGGTGCGTCCGCCCATCATCGCGTTGACGAATTTCGCTTCGTAATCCCACATCGTTTCTTCAATCACGATGGCAGGCAAACCCTCAAGGGCTTGCTTCAGTGAATTCATATAATCGGCTTTGTTCATGTCTTATCTCCCTAATCACTTTGTGATGAATACCTCATCGAATTGAGGCAAATTGGATTGCGTAGGGTGACTTTAAGCAAATGCCAGAGGCAAGACCAGCAGGATGCGACAGTGCGCAGAAATGGGGGAACAGATGGCAGGGATCAGCGACAGAATGAGTGCGTTCGAGCGCTCTTAGTAGGCTAAGCCAGCGATGATAGTCCTACAGATGCTGGCGACGGGCAGTATTAATTCTTGCAATCCTTCCGTAAGCCACATCACCAGAAGTATAAATATATGTCCGTGTTGAGATTTCATGGTTAAAAGAATGTGCAAACAATATTTTTGTCATAATCTAATACCAGCGCGCCCCAAAAGTATGGCCCCCAAATTAACTAGACTATGCACTATCGCAGCACATGCGAAACCATACCAAAATGACTTTTCTTTCCATTTTAAATACATGGACGAAAAGACAAAAAATGACCAAAAAGTCCCAACAAACCAAAATGGAACTGCCAATGCATGCAATCCCCCCCACGCTACCGAAGATAAAAGCGCAATACGATTTTTATCCACAGTGATTTGAGATAGTAACGAAATCCCTACCGCAAGAACGAAGGTCTCAATAATTGGGCCTAAAATCATCGCCATAAAAATCGATACATTTGGATTTGGATCCGGAGGCAACTGCCAGCCAGGAACGGTCAACTTCAGTAATTCATTTGTTACATAAACAAAAGTAAGGGAGGGAAAAAAAGCAACTGGAAATGCAAATAAGCACGAACGAACAAATGTCTTATGTTCAAAAGAAAATACAAAATACTTCAAATCAAATGCCCCCCGATAATTGCCGTCATAAAAGTAATTAGCAGCTATTTTTACATGTAGATCAAACAACTACCCGTACACAAGCTAGCGACGGGCAGCATTGCGTCTTGCAATCCAGGCATCTACTACAGCGCTGGCCTCCGCCGGATTATGCAAACCAAGCTTAGTACGGCGCCACAATATATCTTGTGCCGTACATGCCCACTCGTAGTTCAGCAAATACTCGGCTTCGGCCTCATATAAGCCTTCAACAATCTGCTGTCCCATGGCGGCCAGAGACTGTCGGCCCACCAGCAGCTTGCGGATACGTGTGCCGTAAGCGCGGGCATATCGGTGCAATAGCGCGGGAGGAAGCCAGGGATATTCGTCAACGAGTTGATGAATGAAGTGATCAAATTCGAGGACTGCGCGGTTGTCTGGCCGGCTGGTAAAAATATCGCCGCCTGGCAAGCATGCACCGGCCGTCCACGCAGACGGATGCGGCTTGTCGCTCGCGATGACAGGCATCAGCATGTCGACGGCCTCTTCTGCGAGTTTGCGAAACGTCGTTATCTTGCCGCCGAACACCGTCAGCATGGGCGCGTCAGTATTGGATAATTCCAGACGATAATCGCGCGTAATCGCTTTGGCATCTACACTGCCATCATCCACCAGCGGACGCACGCCCGCATAAGACCACAGCACATCCTCAGGCTGAATGCTCTGCTGAAAATACAAACTGCTCAGCTCACACAAATACTGAGTTTCGTCCGGCTCAATCGCAACCTGATTGATATCGCCGTGATAATCAATATCGGTGGTACCGATCAGCGTAAAGTCGTTCTGATAAGGAATCGCAAACACAATCCGGCCATCGGGATGCTGAAAAATATAGGCATATGGATGCTCGAACAAGCGTTTGACGACGATATGACTGCCCTTGATCAGACGTAAGGTTTTACCTGCCTGATCGGGAGCGACCATCTGCTGAAATTGTGCCGCCCAGGAGCCGCTCGCATTGACCAGACTCTTCGCACGTATCGTCGTCAGCCGGCCGTCGTCACCACGTAATTCGGCCAGCCATAGACCGTTGTCTCGCTTTGCAGACAAACAAACTGTGCGCGTAAGGACCGTCGCACCACGCTCTGCCGCATCCATCGCATTCAATACGACAAGGCGGGCATCATCGACCCAGCCGTCGGAATACTCAAATCCCCGGACCAGATGTTGCTGTAGCGGGACTCCGGCAAGATGCTGATGAAGTTTGATGGCGAATGATGACGGGAGCAATTCGCGAGGTGCCAGATAATCATATAAAAATAACCCAACCCGCAACATCCATGCGGGTCTCAGGCCTTTCATATGGGGCATGACGAAGCGTAATGGCGTAATAATGTGGGGAGCAGACCGCAATAAAACTTCGCGCTCAATCAGCGATTTTCTGACCAGTCCGAATTCGTAATACTCGAGGTAGCGCAGACCGCCGTGAATTAATTTAGAGGAAGCCGATGAGGTATGTGAGGCAAGGTCATCTTTCTCGCACAGCACCACTGACAGTCCACGTCCGGCAGCATCCCTTGCGATCCCAGCACCATTGATACCTCCGCCGACGACCAAAACGTCATACTCGATTATCGTGGGAGGACTGGACAAAGGATTCATGACAGATGACAAGTTACGCCTTCTCTACCCGATTGCGACCATTATGTTTAGCGCGGTATAGAGCAGAGTCAGCGCGGGTCATCATGGCTTTCAGGTCGTCACCGCTTTGAACGTGAGTAACGCCAAAACTCATGGTGATATGCAAGCCTCCTGCAACACGGGACCAGTCAAACGATTCAATCGTTTTACGAATACGTTCACAGGCTTCCACCGATTGAGCTGTCCTGTCCAATACCAGGGCAAACTCCTCACCGCCGATACGGGCTGCAAGATCGCCAGAGCGCAGACAGGACTGTATCAAATGTCCGATCTCACGTAAAACATCATCACCGACCAGATGTGAAAACCCGTCATTAACCTTTTTAAAATGATCAATATCGCACATGACAAAGGCGACATTGCTCGCTCGGCCAGTCAGACGTTGCAACATTTTCTCTTCAAGGGCTCGACGATTCGGCAAACCCGTTAAGGTATCTTCATGCACCTGCACACGCAACGTACGATTGAAATCCTCCAACTGATCCACTCGCGTTTTATGAACGCTCGCCTCTTTTTGCGCCCGTTCCAGATCCATTTTTGCGGCAAAAATCTGTGCACTGATCTGGGCGCGCTGATCGCGCGATTTGAGGGTAACGCTATGGAATTCTTTGTAGACCTTCAGAGATGCATCAAACTGCTGATTAGCCTCATAAGCCGTGGACAAAATTTTCAACAAATCGCCCATAAACGGGTAATTGCCGATGTGCAGCGCAGATTCACGCGCTTCCAGCATGCATTGAATTGAGTCTGCAATCTGCCCCATGTGGAGTAGCAAAGCGCCAATACGAACTTTGATATCAAGTTCTTCTTTCGCAAAACCATGACCGGATGCGCGTACCAGCCCTGCCCCCAACTCATCAAGGGCGATGCTATAAAATCCCCGTTCTTCCAGCGCATGCGCCAACGTCTCAGTCGCCAGTAACTGCGTTCGCAACAGCGAACTTGTCTGTGCGTGCTCAAGCGACTCACGCCCTAACCGGATTGCCTCATCGAGCATGCCAAGCGGCGGCAATGCCTTGTCTTCTCTCAGGGTTTCAAAATAAATGACAAGATTGTCCGCCCAATTATTTTTAACGCGCGCCAGACCACCCTGGTCATTGTTCGATTCACATAAATCAAGCGCCTCTGCATACATCTGCGCACCACGCTCAAACTGTTGTGTGTAGGTGAAGATCAAACCCAACGTGATAAGTATCTGGGCGAATTTTTTAGGGCTATCGACTTCACGACCTATCGCCAGTGCTTTCTCACCGTACTGCAACGCGCTGTGGGTATCGCCGAAGATGACAAAGGTTCTGGCTAAACCGTGAAATACATCTGCTTTCAACGACATACTATCGCTGCGATCGGCGAATTCGAGAGCGGATTCAAAGTCACGTATGCCCAGAGGATCATTGAGCATGAGGCGGCAATTACCAAGCTTACAGTAGAGATCGCCCAGTAATTTGGGATCGGTGTAGCGATCTGTTCGCCTGATCGCCTCGAGTAACACCATGATTGACTTAGCAGGTTGACTTTCAACCATAGCATCTGTCTGCTGACTTAACACAGACATGGCATGATCAAGATCAGTGGCAGGCAAATCAAATCGATTCGACAAAATGTCACTCCAGTTTGTCAGCAAAAAAGGCTTACTATCGCTAACATAGTAAGCCATTCTTGATAAAAAATTGCAGCTTTTATATTTTTACACGTCACCGACAGTCTGACGATTCAGCAAACTTAAGCTGCTGCGTTCAACAGATCCATCATTGCCTGATCAATTTTCATTGCCCTGGCTGGCGGGATAACCAGTGTCGTAATAGGTTTTACATTTGCATGTGGCAAGTCACCAAGGCACAACCGATCGATACGAGTTTGTTCCAGTGGATGCGTGGCGGCCTCATACAAAATCACTTCGTGATCAAGCGGATAGTCTCGTGCTAGCTTGTCTACCAATAACTGCAAACGCTGGGTACTGGTATCAAAACGCTTCAGGCTCAAATCGCCGGCAATACCCGGTTGCCACAGGATCAACAAGGCGGTTGGATCAAGACAACGCTCATAGATCATGAATTGCGTGGTCTCCATCGATTGCATTCCCGTTTTGGCCGGATCAATACCAATATCGGCAACCAGACAATCCTCGGCAGAAATACCCGGTTCCATATGGGCACTGAATCCCTCAGCCCGCGCATCCGCAATCGCCATATGCGAGATACAGGCAAAAATCCCAGGATGCCCATAAAATGCGGCACACACATTTTTACCTGCCCGCAACTCAGCCAGAATCGTGTCTGCCATACGACGATAGGTATCTCGACGGTCTTTACCCTCCTCATCACAGTCAGAGTAATAACCCAACAGGCACACGTATTCCTTCGCAATGCCTTGCAACCATTTACGCGCAAAAATATTTGGTACCGCAGCAACAACCACATCACAAGTTTCAACATAACTCTGGGCTATCGGTGTTAATTGCCCGGCCATGCGCATACCTGTGCCGACGCAGACCAGCTTTCCTTTTTTTGAATTTTGCATTGATTGCTTTAGTGTAAATTATTGACAAATCGAGACGCGATTGCGTCCGTCGGATTTCGATACGTATAACGCCTTATCAGCGGCTGCCAACATATCCTCAAAACTGGTAGTGCCGTGCGCTACTCGAGTGGCAACACCGAAGCTCGCGGAAATCGGGAAGCGATAACCACTTGGGTTGGTATCGATCTCCATAATTGCAACACGGCAGCGATCCGCCAGCGCGATAGTCTCTTCTTCACTTGCACCTGGGGCACAGATAACAAACTCCTCGCCACCGAGGCGACCGAATAGATCTTTTTTCCCAAGTAAAGCTTTAATTTTTTCAGCCACAGTACGCAACACCCAGTCACCAACCGCATGACCAAAACTGTCGTTGATACGTTTAAAAAAATCCATATCAAACAGAATCACACTGACTGCTGCGTGATTAGACTGCATCGCCTGGGTTCCACTTTCAATAAAATGAGCGCGGTTACTAATCTGGGTCAGGCCATCAATCTGTGCCGTCTGGCGGAATTGATTCTTTTGTTGCCAAGTACGGATCAGCCATGCGGTCAGGATCAACAAAATCACGGAGATCAAGGTCACCAGCAAGATCAAATTTTGGTTATTCCGTTTTTCCAGTTCACGAGCAATTGCCAGAGTTTTATTTTTTTGTTCCAGCAAACTCAGTTGATTTGCTTTGTCCTGACTATCGTATTTGACGCGCTGATAAGCAATATTTTTATGCAACTGATCATCGAGAATTTTATCTTTCAGCGCGAGGCTTGTGTCGTAGTATTCGAGTGCACTGGAGAATTGTCCTTGTGCACGTTTGATAGCTGCCATTGTCTCTGCAGAACGTTCTAATAATTGAACAATATTTTGATTTTTTGCCGTCTCAAAAGCTATAAACCCATATCGTTCAGCTTGTGAATAATTCTCTAACTTCAAATATATTTTCGCTACCGCATCGTTTAGGTGAATGACGTAATCAGAACTATCATTTATTTTTTTAAATTCTATTAAAAGTGGTATCGCCATATCCAAACCTTTGGAATATTGGGACACTTTAATAGAATCAAGAGTCACTAATGCCTTTACGATCAAAACAATAATCTTACGATCATTGGCTCCGCACAAATCCTCGGTCTCTTTTACCAGCGCTAAAGCGTTGTCTCTTTTTCCACGTAAAAAATTAATGTCGATACGATCAGCAAGCGCAATACACTTTGGGAAAAAGTTATTTTCTTCTGCCTCAAGAGAGTACATACGGTCTGCATAAACCATAGATTCATCGTAGGCATGTAAAGAGTTAAGTAAAGTTATTGCTGTCTGCAGCGTGTCTATCTTTGCATTTAACTTTACCAGTTTCGGTAAGAGCAAGATGCTTTGATTCATTGCGTCTAACGCTTGTTCATATTGGCCAAGATTTGTATAACCATCGGACAATTGATAGAGAAATCTAACTTTAATTTCAGGATCTTTGACTTGAGCTATGTAAGATTCAGCCAATAAAACCCTTTCTTTATGTCGCCCTCGAAAACCTAAGAACGATGCACGTAAAATATGATACCGGTCGCTTTGTTTATGATCAAAACTCTTTACTTGTGATTCTAATTGTGCAAGCGCCTCTTCAGCTTTATTTGGTGATGTTTTTAGATTGTCTGAAACTTGCTGCAACAAGCTATCAACCGATGTAAATTCACCGGAAAAAGATGTCATGGGTAAAAAATACCCCATGACAAATATGATTGAGATTATTAATCTCACGTTAAATAACAGATAATTTTTCTATCGCAAAAAATATTTACTCATAACTAGTTTCAGTAACTTGTATAGATGGAAGGTCATCTTCACCGATGCCAAGATGTTGCGCCAATTTTGTTTTGTCGCCGGACATAAAGGCACTTTGCTCTTCGTCAGATAAGCCAAACTGATCCATTGCACCTTTCGGGTCGTTTGCATGCGCCTCACGCGCCGCTGCATCTTTATCCAGAGTATTCAGGTAATCCAATAATTTAGACATAATTACTCGCTTCAGTTGTGGAGGGGTGAATTTGTTACAACCTGGGAATTTTATAGCTTTTTGATGCAGTCAAGCCAAGTATTTTTAGCAAGTTTTGCTTTGTGTCATCTTAAATACCTATGCTCCTGCCCCCGATACAGTAATTTAGCTCGATAGTAAGGGTGAAAAGCATGTCTGATATAACGACGGTATTGCGCTCCGGTTTGGCAATCCTGTTGCGCATCTGCCTCATTTTTTGGCAATCCAAGCCAGACTATTGGCACGCAGGCTCTGAATATACAGACGGCCAGCCGTCTCGGTGACGCCAGAGGTTTCTGGGTAAACGCCCGGAGGATCTTGCATATCCTTGAGTACTTTGCCAGTCTCATCAAAGGCAACCACGTGTCCATAATCCTTGGGGACCTTCCACATTGCGCGCGGCAAGCGCAGGGTGAGCGAGCGCAACCACGGCTTGGGCGACATTTTGTCAAAATCGACGCTGCGTGGTTTGACGATGCCAACCCAGAGTTTTCCGTCTGTTCCACGCATCAGGTTGTCAGGGAAGCCCGGCAAATTATCGAGCAGTACCGACGCTCGCAGCGGATCTGGCTTGTCCTTGAGTTGCAGTTGATCTGCGTGTATCGAGAGCTTCCAGACGCGGTAGCCGGCGGTTTCACTGACGAACAGATGTTGCTCATCATGGCTCAGGGCGATGCCGTTAGAAAAGCAGAAGCCGTCAGCGATGATGCGGGCGGCTGATGTGGCGGGATCATATTCCAGCACGCGTGCAGTACAAGAGTGTTCTAAAAAATCGAGCATGCTGGCGTTCAGTACTCCGCCATATGTATTGACGCCAAAACGCTGAGTCGCATCGGTAAAGTAAATTTTGCCGTTGCGGGCAACAACGACGGCATCCACAAACTGCAACGGGATTTGTTTCACTTGTGTGACCAGCTCACTGACTTTTTTGTCCTGAGTAATCATGAGTAAGCCGCGTGATGGAATGGCAACGATCATGCGGCCCTGTGCATCAAACGCGAAACCCAATACACGCTCACCCATTGAGATCCATGTCTCCAGCTGTGTGCCGTCTGGCTCCATGCGCAAGATCGCGCCGGATGCCACCGCAGCATAAATTTTTCCATCAGGTCCGGGCAAGATATGCTCTGGGCCAGACTCTTTTCCAAGAGGAATTAATTGCAAGCCACTCAGGTCGTGATTAGCGGCATGAATACCTGTATATCCTGCGTTTGGCACTGCCTGCCACGCAACAGGTTGTATGGGCACTGGTGCTACTAACAAATAAACGAACAATACGAGAATCAAGAAGAAAATGATCATCGCGCCGCGTATCAGTATTTTTTTAAGCATGACCTTCTCCTAATTTTGCCACATGGATAGACATTGATTGCTATGATGGCATGTAAGTCATCGGCACTGCCAATCATTCTTGCTTTCAATCGACTCTTTGTTTTTACCTATGCGCACAATTCTCACACTGATATTGACGACACTCATCAGTATCCCTGTCATCACGAACGCAGAACCGTTGACGATTGCCTGGCGGATTAAACCACCGCATCAATATATCGAAAACGGAGTTGAGAAAGGGATATTGCTGGATCGTGCCAAGCAAGTATTTGCAGATGCCAAAATTGTCGTGCGCTTTTCGGAAGAGCCGGCAAAACGGATCTGGAATAATTTTGCGATCGGCACACAGAATTATTGTTCATTTGGCTGGTATCGGATTCCTGAACGCGAGACGCTGGTGCAGTTCAGCAATGTGTTTCATACAGATCCGCCACACACTTTGCTAGTTAGCCCGGTAGCGGCAGCGCAAGTGACCGCGCATAAAACACTGGGCTCGTTGCTATCCGATAGCAGCTTAACATTAGGTGTTGTCGATGGCGTGTCCTACGGCGAGGCAATTGATACCCTGATCAAGTCCAGCCAGAATAATCAGGTACGCAGCAGCGCGGCGCCGATGATCATGGCACGCATGGTCGGTGCAAACCGA
The DNA here is from genome assembly GCF_049340165.1 of Undibacterium sp. Xuan67W. NCBI lineage: Bacteria > Pseudomonadati > Pseudomonadota > Betaproteobacteria > Burkholderiales > Oxalobacteraceae > Undibacterium > Undibacterium sp. Xuan67W. Next base: position 66,225 of record NZ_JBMPPN010000002.1, on the reverse strand, counting down.
GCATCGTTTATGTTTATTGACCGTGAGGATTGGGAATACTTACATGACAAGGAGGATAGCATGCGTGAGACCCTGCAAGTCGATTTGAAAGGTATGCCGCCTGGATTGAATCGCTATATTGTATGCAGCAAGGATGTCTCTGCCGAAACCATGCGGAAGATCAATCTGTCATTGGCGAAGCTTCTGGCTGTGAAGCGCTAGAACCTGCTTAGCTTAGCTTTGTCTATCTAGTCGGAACTGACGTTTATTGTGCGCGGCTACCATTACTGGCACTGAGTTTAGATTCAAAAGTGCGCAACCAGGTTAATTGCAATACCCGCGCATCGCTGCTGGCACGATGACGCGCTACATGCAGCTCTTGTTGAACCCGGTCTTTGGTTGCATGCCAGAGTGCCTGCTGCTCATCCGAGATAATTTCGCGCAAGTCTGCCAATTTGAATCTCGGTACTTTATCAGCGGCATCAAACAAGCGCGCCATCCAGACATAATCCTGCGCCCAACCGTCGGTGTAGACCGTATAGCCACTTAAGAAATAATTGAGCTGATCGGCGACATAGCCTGCTGAGCGACCCCGCTCAACTAAGACTTCACGGGGAATATGATGCACTTTCGCAGCATCAGTATCCCAATGATCCCAATCGTCTTCCGGACGAATCAAGGTACACCACCCCTCACCATGCCGGCCAGAGAATCCGACCTCAATAGGATAACTGCCCTTACCAAATCCTGAGGCTTCAAAATCGATAATGATGGGCACGGTCATCATCACTGGCTCCTGTGGGGTGTAGGACCTTAAATAAAAAAACATCTACGGCAAAGTGAGGATGAATATTGCCGGATAGGTTCAGTTGTAATTTGATCAGCCCGGCTAACCTCATCAGCGCAAATCCGATCAGAGCTTAAAACTGCCGATTTTTCCTCATTTTGCTCTATTTAAATCTCTTTGCAAGGCAAATTCAGAGATTTAGCCGAATCAACAACATTCAACCGCGGTTTTCCATTTCGCTGGAATCAAACCGTAACAACTTAAGTCAAAGACTGCATCAAAGGAATTAATAGCGCATCGCCGTAACACCGTCACCATTTGTGTGCCGGTGTTGAAATAAAAATTCCACGCTTAATGCTCGTGATGCGCCGGCTTTCTGATCTGCACCTCAATCTGTCCCGCGTTTTTTTCGTCCGTTGACTTTGTCGATTCTCGCTTTGGGTCTTGCAAAGGGCCAGTCCACTCGTATGCCTGCGATCCTTTTGGCTGTTGATACCAGCCCGGATCTTTGTAGTCACCGGCTGCCTGGTTTTTACGTACTTTGAGCACGCTGAACATTCCTCCCATACCCAAAGAACCGAATGGCCCGTCCCCGCCCATCATAGGTGCCGTATTGTGCGGCAAAGGCATCTGCATTTGCGCCATGTCGGCCATGCCCTCAGATCCCATCGTCATATAGCCGGGTATCAGATTCGTCATTTTTTCGGCGAGATCAGCATGCGGCACACCGATCATATTCGGTACATCGTGGCCCATCGCGTTCATGGTGTGATGCGATTTGTGGCAATGAAAAGCCCAGTCTCCCTCCTCATCGGCGACAAACTCTATCTGGCGCATCTGTCCAACTGCAATATCCGTTGTCACTTCAGGCCAGCGAGCCGTTTTTGGAATCGCGCCACCGTCAGTACCCGTGACCTGAAATTCGTGTCCATGAATATGGATCGGATGATTCGTCATGCTGAGATTACCAACTCGGATTCGGACCTTGTCATTTTTACGAACGACCAGCGGGTCGATGCCCGGAAAAATCCGGCTATTCCACGTCCAGAGATTAAATTCCGTCATGGTCGTCACCTTCGGTGTGTAACTACCGGGATCGATATCGTAGGCATTCAAGAGAAACACGAAATCTCTGTCGACTGCATCAATCAAAGCATGTTTTTCTTTAGGGTGAGTAATCCAGCTGCCCATCATTCCCATCGCCATTTGTACCATTTCATCCGCATGCGGATGATACATAAAGGTTCCCGGACGACGAGCGATAAATTCGTACACAAAGGTTTTTCCCGGAGGAATCGCAGGCTGAGTTAAACCAGTGACGCCGTCCATACCGTTGGGCAACCGCTGGCCATGCCAGTGGACACTGGTGTGTTCCGGTAACTTGTTAGTGACAAAAATCCTGACACGATCACCTTCGACCACTTCAATCGTCGGTCCCGGCGACTGTCCGTTATAGCCCCAAAGATGTGCAGTAAAACCCGGTGCCATTTCGCGTATCACTGGCTCTGCCACCAGGTGAAATTCTTTAATCCCCTGGTTCATACGCCATGGCAAAGTCCAGCCGTTCAGAGTCAACACAGGATTGTATGGTCTGCCATTCTTCGGCATTAAAGGGGGCATCGACTCCGCACTCTGGTGACTGACCGCTTCAGGTAATGCAGCCATCGCTACGCGACTGACAGCAGTAGCGCTGGCAGCAGCTGTAATTGCACTCGCTACTTTAAAAAAATCTCTTCTCGAAGTCATAGTTATTCCTTATCTGCTCGCTAATCACTAATGTGAGACCGGTTTGTCACCGGACTCGCTGCCGATGTTCTGGCCTGTGGTCATAGAATTACCGCTGGATTTCCCTAACTTTGACATCTGCCAATCCGCTTCTGCAAACCAGAAATCCCTTGATGCCTCGATCGAGGCGTTGACACTGGAGATCTGCGAACGGGCATCCGACAATAACTCGAAGACGCTGATCAACATGCCGTTATAACGCAACAGGTTTTCGTCTGAAATACGCTTCTTCAACGGTAAAACTTCATCGCGATAATGTTTCGCAATGGCATAGCTGGCCTGATATTGCTGATATGACTGACGTAACTCCGCACGTGCCGCCAACGCGACATCCGCAGTGCGATGAATCGCCTGCATATATTGCGCCTCCGCTTTAGCCACTCTGGCAGTGCCCCAATCGAATAAAGGTAGTTCGATACTGATTTCGTAGCCTGTCTGATTGCTTTGCTGACTTGTACTATTTTTGACGGCACCGATTTCCAGTACATTGATAAATCGGGTGAATTTATTTAAACCCAAATTGTGCGCAAGTGCGTCGGTATTGGAACGCGCCATCTGTACGTCCAGCCTCTGTGATAGTGCCTGCTGCATCTCTGCTGGTGTTTCCAGCACAGCAGGTAGCTCTGGCAAGCGTTCAGGCAACTTTAGGCTTATTCTCGTCATATCGAGACCCAGTAACCGGTAGAAATTTTCCCTGGCACGGCTATGCGCTAGCGCAGCACGTTGTCTGTTCAATTCGGCGTCGGCATAAAAGCTTTGCTCTCTTGCTTGCTTTAACTGACTAAAATTACCGGCCTTTTGCATGCGCTGTGCCAGCTCGGCACCGGCCTGTGCAGCATCTTTAACCTGCCCGGTATAACTCAAGGTTTCGGTCGTGGCTAGCAAATTGAAATAAGCTTTTCGCGTTTCTGACGATAGCGAATATATCGCTTGCAGAATTGCCATTCTCGTTGCGTCAAAACGCCGCTGTTCAATTTTTCGTGTCTGCTGCATCGTCAACAGACGTACCAGATTGAAATGAATGCCGCGATCAATTTCAATCTCGTCACCACGGTGTAATCTTGAGAAACTAAAACCAGGATTTCCCAGACGACCCGCCTGTACCAGGTCAGCTTCGGCAATACCGAGCTCATCAAAACTGGCTTGCAAACCGGGATTGTTCAACAATGCGACCTGCACTGCCGTTTCTACCGACAATTCCTGTAGTAACAGAGCGTCTGTGTATTGCTGGATTCTAGATTGATCAGCATCGGATTTGTGCCAGACCACTTGTTTATCGAGCTGGGTACGGGCATTTTTTTCTAAAAACTCAAAACCACCATCAGAAGAAAACGTCGCACAGCTACTGAGCAATACCGTCGCGAATGAGATAGCGACAGGTACTACCAATTTTCGCCTGTAAGCGAACAATGGAAACATGAAAACCTCACATCAAACTGTGTAGAAGGACGCGGAGACTACAAAAATCTCAGCGTATATTGATCACAATAAACAGTCAGGATAGCCTGGGCGGCGGATGAGGATGGTCGGCAATAAAGCCCGTATATGAAAGAAACGCAGTGGGAAGATAGTTCGCAGGCTGGCGCTCTACGTTCAGCAAGCGCTGCGCTGGCATTAATACCGCAGCGATGCAGCAATCGGCGCAGGTACTGCACTTACCCAGATCCGCATGAGCATGTTGATGCTGTGTTTGGGTAGATCCAGCTTCCACATGATGTTGATGCATCGACGATGCAATGACACGGCTGGCATGATTGGCCTGGTGATGGTGGCTATTACATAACAGCATCGACGTCGCGGCGAAGCTCTGAAAAGGAATCGCCAGCATCATCAAGCACACAAAAACTGTTTTGAATAATTTCGCCATAACCGGATTTTAACGCAAATACCGTCATCGCCGGTCAATTCCCATGAAGACTCGTTGACATAGCACAAGTCAGGTAGTCAGGCACAGCCGTGCTGAATTACTACAATCAAGCTCGCCTAAGACGTTACTGAGAGCGATAAGCTGCATCTAGGTTTCATCCTTGCAAATCCTCTCGCATTTCTCTTTATCATCGAGCTCCTTCATGCAGCGCTTATAGCAATCCTTTTTGATACCAAGCGCATAAGCTGTCAACGCAGACAGTAAAGTGAGACTCACAAATACCGCGATATATTTTTTCATATTTACTCCTGACGATAATTTTTAGACGACAAGTATTTTGATTTCAGTTTTACATGCTTATTGCTTTACAGCAGGACTTTTTATTATTTCATCATAAGCATTTTCGTCGAAACCGACCACCAATTTGTTTTGAGAAACGAGCACCGGCACACCGCTTTCGTGTAGCTGTTTAAAACTTACGGCCGCCTCCCTGGATTCATCAATCAATACGTCATTGAATGCTATACCAGCTTGTTTTAAAAATGTGCGGGCTGACTGGCAATGCGGGCAAGTAGAGGTACCATATAACGTAAGGCGATGAGGTTTTTTTTCAAGGTGGGTAGAGAAATCACCACTTCTGATCGGGCCACGCGATTGATTAATGAAGTGCGGTAAGTTACTTCCTATCGCTACCGCGCCAGCTACCGTTACGGCCATCAGCACGCTATTTTTGATCCAATTTTTAATCTGTTGTTTCACGTGTTCATCCTTATTTGGCAGCAATTAATTGCGTTCATAATTTCACTTCTAGTCGAACACCTATTTTTGCCGGCGTCGTCTTATTTGTTTGCAGTCTAGTTAATTCATCATTGGCGAGATATTCATCGACGCGTGTTGAGGTTTTATTCAATAAATTATCCAGATTGATAAAGAGCTTGGTATTGGAGCTGAATTTCCAGCTTGCACTTGCGCTCAAATTTATTTTGTTTGCATAAAAAATGCGTTGAGAAAGATTGGTACGCACCCAGTCGCCGGGCGTCCAGTTCACATCGGCATTTAACTTCAATGGCAATTCTTTGGCCTCATAAGTAAGCCCAAGTTTCGCCCGGTAGGGAGACTGGTCAGCTAGGCGATTGTCAGGTCCCGGTAAACTACTAATCTGTGAACGCGCAAAACCGAGGCTGCTACGAACATCAAGTTTGGGCGCATCTTGCCAAATATCGCGCATCGACAATTGCATTTCCAGATCGATTCCTTGCACCGTGGCACGTCCCAGATTCGAGGGTCGCGCAACATACCGCTGCGAGTTAGACCAGGAAACATTTTCAATCATGAGATCGGTACCAATCAGGCGATCGATCGCACGTGAATATAGCTCAACACTCAATTGGCTATCGGCACCAATACCGTGTTCATACGATATGTTTAAACCAAGTGCACGCTCGGGCTGCAAACGCGGATTGCCCGCGGTATCCGCCGTTTCTATACTGTTACCACCACATACGCCGTTGGACAAACACATCGCCAGCGGGTTAATCGTTGGACGCAAACTAAGCTGATCGGGCGACGGTGCTTTGTAGGACCGCGCCAGACTAATACGAAATTGACGTGATTCATCCCCGTTGATTTTTCTGGCTAGGTGGATTGACGGCGAAAATAAGTCGTATCGCGCCTCACTGTGAAAGTTACCCTCGGTGATGTCAATGACACGGTCTTCAAATGAGAATCCAAAATTCAGCGCGAACTCTTTGCTCAGCCTCCAGTCATCCTGCATAAACAGTCTGCGCTGGTCTTGCCGCATGTCGCGTCGGGTACCCAGAGCATCCAGACTGGTGTCTGGTGCGCCATTGATCTGGTTGCTGAATTCACTGCTGTTCCTGCCGTATCCTATGTGACCACCCGCTTTGACATCGTGATTATTTGGAAGGGCAATTTTATAATTAACGCGCAAAAAATCCGCATCGATGCGTCGATTTTCTGTTCTTTGGCGCAGAGTCGTTGTTTGTTGAGAAAAACTCTCTACCTGACTCATTTCAGAACGTGCGCGGATACGATTGGAGTTCCAGTTCAGCGTGAGCTGACTTTCGTCATTTGGTATGTAAGTCCAGTTGAGCGGCAAGCCTAAAAAAATAAAAGGGCCTGCTGTCCTTTGTTGTAAATCCCGCGTTTTCCCATCGGTATAATTTTTGTGCTCCACGCTACCCTGATCAAAGTAGGTGTCACTTATTCCCGGTGAAAAATTAATCGTGTTACGTGCATCTGCCCTCCATTCAATTGCGCTACTAACCGACAGATCCGAATTACGGTTGTACGCTACGACATTAGCATCATCAATCAGCGTCGTGAGTCCGGCTAGGGTAATAGTTTGCCGCTTATGATTTTCATTGGATGAGGATTGGCGATAAGCAGATACTTGAGTATTGAAGCTTAGCGGCGAGTCTGTTTCGCTTTGATTTACCGACCATGCAAGATCGGCACCTAGTCTGCCATCCGCACTGCTCGCACCGGCACGCAATTGTTCAACTTTTTTACGTTCGATTTTGCGCGTAACAACATTGATCGTCCCAGCAATACCAAAGGGGCCAAATTCAGCAACGGCCGATTTGATAATTTCAATTTTCTCTAAACGAACCAGATCCAGTTCGCTCAACTCCTTACCGGCCGCCGGCGGCATACCATCAACCAGTACCTGGGTATACCCGGGCAAACCAAGTAAGCCAATGCGACCATCCTTAGCAATCGTCACAACCGGCTCGCGTTTTAATAATTCGACGACATTTTGTAAGCCACTTTCTTCAATACGCTTACGCCCGATAATGATTTTTCCAGCGACAAAATCACGCCGCGCCTCGATATCAGTCAGTCTGCCATTGATCACAACTTCTTTTGGAGCGGGGGTAGCGGGGAGGTCTTCGGCCCAGCTGGAAATTGTTTGTTGACTCGCTAAAATGAGCAAGACCCAGAATCTGGTATGTGTTTTTATGATGATAGTTCCAAGATCAGGTGTCACACCTCAAACTATAAACATTTGTATGCCTATAGTTTGAGACAATCTTAATTTACAAACTTAACATCCACAAATACGTTTGCAACTTGCTTGGGATACCCCCTCCATACCGCAGAGGCCATAGCAACCAGCGTCGCAAGTAGCATACTCAACGTATTCATATGCGTAAGCCGCAGACATACTGGTAAAAAACACAAATAATAGACTTAACCGACGAAACATTGAATTTCTCCTTCTGTTAATGGAAAGGTAACAATATCATTTAAAATAGATATTGTGCCAACTTTTCCAACAGGAAAAATTTTGAGGTGGCCCATATTAAGACGGCAATTTTCTAACAGCTATATAAGCAGTTGATTTATTGGAAATTTTTCAAACATAGCGGGCTATAGAATTCATAGAATCCCATAATCCCTGTGTGTTAAATGCAACATTCTTACCCATCACAATAAGTAAATCAGGGCATTTCCCGACCGGTATCATTAGCTTATTCATAACGCAGACAATCCACCGGCAATAATCTGGAAGCACGTCTTGCCGGATAAAATCCAAAAAAGATACCGACAAAACTGGCAAAACCGCATGCGACTATCATTGCACCTACGCCAATTTCCACATCGAGTTTGCCGGTCGATGTAATCGCTGCCGCGCCTGCACTTGCAAGTAAAATACCGATTACACCGCCGACTAAACAGATTACGACCGCCTCGGTCAGGAACTGCAATAACACATCGCGTGGCTTGGCACCGATTGCCATGCGGATACCGATTTCACGGGTACGTTCCGTGACCGATACCAGCATGATGTTCATGATGCCGATACCACCAACAATCAATGAAATCGCACCAATGGCTCCTAGCATCGCTGCTAAACCTGCACTGATTTTAGCGCCGGTCTCGGCAATTGATGCCAGATTGTCGATACGAAAATCATCGACCTGATCAGCGCGAATGCGATGGCGGTCACGCAGCATATCTTTGATGTCATCTTCCGCATCTTTCATGCCTTTATCAGTTTTACCCTGCACCACAACATAGTGCACATTGCGTGGAAAAGGACTGCGCATCAGTGTTGCTCTCGCTGAAGTAATCGGTACCAGTACCATCTCGCCGAGATCCCCGCCATCAAACATGCGGCCCTCACCTTGCAAGACGCCGACCACCTGAAACGGCACATTATCAATGCGGACAAACTGACCAATCGGATTAGCTTTATAAAAAAATTGTTCCGCGAGTTTTTTGCCGATAATCACCATACGGGCGGCGCCCCGGATATCGGATTCGCTAAAATAATTTCCCTGATCGACTTTCCAGTTGCGGACTTTAAACATCTCAGGCGTGATACCAAGCACAGCATTATTTGTGTTGTCGTTACCAACGGCAATCTGGAAAAAACCCTGTAAAGCCGGTGCCGCACCGTTCAGGCTTTGCAAATCGTTTAATGCCAGTGCATCTTCAACCGACAACGATGGCGCGGTACCAGTACGCGCCCGCACCCCTTGTGTCCGGTTAGCCCCGGGAGAAATAATCATTAAATTACTACCCAGTACCTCAAGCTCTTTGGCAATGAACTTCTTGGCGCTCTCACCGACCGCCAGCATCATGACAACAGAGGTAATGCCAATAATAATACCGAGCATGGTCAGCGACGTGCGCAAGCGATTTGCATTCATCGAGCGGAATGCTTCAATAAATACCTGGAGAAAATTCATACCTGTACCCCGCTTAATCCTTGTTGCAGGCCAGCCAGCGCATGTGCTTCATGGCTTTGTACCAGCTGTTGCAAACCTTCAGCAGACGGACCGTCGTATAAGACATGACCATCTTTTAAGCGCACTAGGCGTTTGCTGTAGGTCGCGATATCTGGCTCATGAGTGACCAGTAAAATCGTGATGCCACGCTCTGCATTTAACTGCTGCAAAGACCGCATTATCTCAACACTGGTTTGGGTATCCAGATTGCCGGTTGGCTCGTCTGCCAGGATCAAAGGTGGATCGCCAACCAGTGCGCGCGCAATTGCTACCCGTTGTTGCTGTCCGCCGGATAGCTGATTCGGCAAACGTTTCGCCAAGTCTTTTAATCCCACCCGCTCCAGTTCAACCAACGCTTTTTTATATGCCTTATCACGCGAAACTCCTGCGTAGATCAGAGGCAAGGCAACATTCTCCGCGACACTCATGCGCTTGATCAGATTAAAACTCTGGAATACAAAACCAATCGTACGGTTGCGTATCGTGGCCAGCTGGCTGCGTGAAAGCGTCAAGGTATCGACGCCATTGAGCAGATACGTGCCGCCGGTCGCCTGATCGAGACAGCCCAGAATATTCATCAGCGTCGATTTACCAGATCCTGATTGCCCCATAACGGCGAGAAAGTCGCCGTGAGGAACAACCAGATCAATGCCGTGCAGCACTTGAGTTTCGATACCGCCGGAAAAATAGCTCTTGGTTACCTGATGGATATCAATCAGCGTCTTTGGCATGGCACTGGGCGCATTGAGTGCATTGGAGGCCGTCATAGTGCTATCCATTAGCGCGCGCTGGTGCTGGTATTGTCTAGTGCGCGGATGACAACTTTATCGCTAAGTTTCAGATCGCCGGACAGTACCTCGGTATAACGAAAATTAGACAATCCAATCTTGATATCGACAGGTTTTGCCTTGTTTTTCTCATCCAGAATAAATATTTTAAACGAACGCGTCATCTCGCTTTTACTGCGGAACGCAATATCATCATCGGCTTCGGGATAAGGGACTGCATTAGCACTGGCTGACGCGGATGCATTCTCGGTACCGGATTTTTTTGCTGCCTCTTTTTTTGCTTTTTCTTCTTTGGCGATCTCTTCGTCACTCAATTTAAAGCGCAATGCGGCGGTCGGAATACGTAAAACATTCTGGCGATTGCCGACGACCAGGCGAACCTGAGCCGTCATCCCGGGCTTCAGTAACTCGTCCTTATTATCGACATCGAGCACCACATTGTAGGTGACGACGTTTTGCTGCACATTAGCCGCAAGACGAAACTGACGCAATGTAGCTTCAAATTCGCGATCAGGATAGGCGTCGACGACAAAGCGAGCGGGCTGACCGTCTTTCAAGGCACCGACATCGGCCTCAGAGACACTGGTATCGATCTGCATCTTGGTCAGATCACGGGCGATCTGGAACAGATTTGGCGTCTGGAACGACGCAGCAACTGTCTGTCCCATGTCAATCGTTCGTTTAATAATCACGCCGTCGATCGGCGAGCGAATCACGCTGTTGTTGTAATCTGCCTGTACCCGGTCGAGCTGGGCTTTGGCGAGTTTGATATTGGCGTCGGCGACTTCGACTTCGCGCTTGGCCTGATCCAGCACACTGCCAGAAATATAGTTCTGTATGACCAGCTTCTGATTGCGTTCAAAATTCGCGACAGCCAGACGCTTAGACGATTCGGCGGATGCCAGACTCGCTTCACTTTGCTTGATCTGGGCGTTAAAAATAGTCGGATCGAGCTTCAGCAACACCTGACCTTTTTTGACCCGGTCGTTAAAATCAGCATTCAACTCAACGACTGTGCCGGAGACTTGCGAACCGACGTTGATCAGAGCAACCGGATTTAACGTGCCACTGGCAGTGACCGTCTGCGTAATATTGCCCTTATCAACTAAAGTTGTTTTGAACTTAGGTTCTTCTTCCTTGTTTGATTTTTGATTTTTCTGGTAGTAGCTGCCAGCCGCGCCGGCCACCACCACGATACCAACAGCCCAAGCAACTCGTTTTTTGGTAAAGAATGTCATCGCAAGATCAATCAAAAAGGTAAAGCATGAGTGAAAAATATCAGCTCCGACATAGCCGGAACAATGCTGTGTGACCAACTATTAGGTATTTCGTTCAATCCGCATCAACCAGGCAAGACCCAATAACGAAAATGCTAGGACAAGCGGTATCAGCCCCATCCAACCATACAGCATGCTGAAATAGACGGTCGCGGCCCAAGAGATTGAACTGAACGCTTCAAGCACACTTGCCAGCCAGTTCCCTTGCCCCCGTTTATTGAATTGCCCTCTGGAGCTGGGCTTGGCCAGCCATAAATTCAACAGGGCAATATTCGTCATCGCAGCGAATATTGCAAGTGTCAGTAACAATCCTATCAGCGGCGTCTGCAGCCCGAGCCAGAGTAAAAATGGCGCAACCAGTATTAGCAGAGGAATCACCGCAGCACTGACCTTGGCATTGCGAATAGTCCGCTGACTGCACGGTGCAGACATAAGCAAATCCGGTGCGTCCTCCGCGGAGACCATGACCCAGATCAGTGATCCGGCTAAAGACGCGCCGATAAAAGTCACCATCCCCGCGGTAGCAGGTAATACTGTACCGTTTTTATACGCAACAAAAAACATCGGCATCATGTACAGTAATTGTAATAAGACCTGGGAAATTAACTGCGGATCGCGCAGGATCATACGCCATTCTTTGACAACGACGGTGCGCCATAATCCCGATTTAAACTGATGCTGCGCACCTTTGCGCTCACCTTTACCAGTATGTGCGTGTGCCGTGGTAGATGCAGCACTGACGCCACCCGCCTGTTGCACACCCCGCACAAAAAAATCATGGGTCAAGTATGTCGTCAGCTTGAAACAAGCGACACCAAAACCGGCCATGACCAGCATGGCCCAAGGTGAACCGAATAAAGCGCGTGCAGGTAACCAGACAATGCTTTGTTCACTCAACAAGCGACCGGGCTCCAGTAACGGCTGAATCTGGGTAAAGATTTTTTGACGCCAGGCGATATCCAGATGATTCATCAGCTGGATGACGAGAAAAATGGATGCACCACTCGCCGCCCCCAGCAACTGCGCAGCAACCAGCGTACGGCGCACTCCAAGCCATCGCACTAAACCCAAAGTCAGCATCATGGATAACGACGATGCAATCAAAGCCATACTCAATATGGCTGGATAAACGCCAAGATAGCGTGGCTGTCCCAGAATCAAACCCACGTGGGCAACCGGTGTCAAAAACAGTAAAAACAATATCGCCACACCAATCACAATGCCAGTCAGCCGAACCGTAAAAATCGACTGCGATGCAAGCGGCGAAGATAACAGCAAGTCCAAGTCGCCGCGTTCAAATAAGGCACGCACACTGCGGTTTAGTCCAAAGGACAGCATCAAAGTGAACATCACAAACAGCGCTGCACCTGAACCCATCAGTATCGTCGCCGGCGGTTCTGTATTGAGCGCTGGCAATTTACGCATGACAAGCCATAATCCCCAATGCAAGAGAATGAGCATCGCCGAGATAATTACCTTACTCATCAGGGGCATGCCACGTTTGATTTTTTTCCGGGATTTATCGTCACCCATCTCATAAAAAAACAAACGGACTTCATGTGCCAAGAGCCAAGCGGCAGTCCCTTGTTTAAAATGGCGCAAGCCGAGCATTATGCAGGCTCCGTAAGTTGAAGGAAGACCTCCTCCAGAGTCGTTGCACCTTGACTGGTCTGACTGCGTAGCTCATCTAATGTGCCTTCAGCGATTAATTTACCGTTTTGAATAATCCCGATCCGTTCTGCGAGGCGTTCTGCCACATCGAGAATATGCGTGGTCAGGATGACCGTGCCACCGGCCTGCACGTGCCGCAGCAACAAATCCTTGACCTGACGCGCAGCGGCGGCGTCCAGTCCGGTCAATGGTTCATCGAGAATAATCAGTTCCGGCGAATGAATCAGCGCACCGGCCAGTGCAAGTTTTTGTTTCATGCCACGCGAAAACCCTTCGGTCAGTTCATCCGCATGCTTGCTGAGATCGAGCCAGTCGAGCAATTCCTGCGCTTTGGTTTGTGCAGTTTGCGCCGGTATCCCCCACAGACCGGCTACAAACTCCAGATACTCAAATGGCTTAAGCTTGTTGTACAGCATGGGATCGTCAGGCAAATAGGCGAGCTTTTGCTTGGCCAAATGAGGTTCTCTGGCGAGGTCGGTCCCAAGTATTCGGACGCTGCCCGAATCCGGCGCAAGCAGACCAGCCACCATCCGCAGCGTCGTTGTCTTACCCGCACCATTTGGCCCGAGCAGGGCGTAAAGCTCACCGCGCCGGACCTGAAGATTCAGTTGATCAACCGCAGGGCGGCCAAATTGCTTGCTCAATCCGCTGAGCTCTAGCGCTGGGGTGGTCGGTGTCATATTCATTTTTATTTGCTTTTTTAGAAATAGTGGATCTATTATATTTTCCAAAAGGGAATTTTTTGTTGTCTGCCGGTTTTATTTTTTATCTGCCCGAATTTTCGATTGGAAAGTCCGGAGTCAAGGTATTCGCCTTGCGTTCTTGATGTGACTCTACTAGCATGGGCGGGTCTCTTTACTCCCCCCGACCTCGCCATGGCCGCTTTACCAGAACTGCAAGAACTGGAACGTATATTGGAATTAGGTCGCGGCCATCTGGAAGCAGAAGTGGTCTGCGAAGTCAGTGCAGCCCATCAACGCTTTCCGGTCTATCAGATCTGCCTGGGCAATCCTGATCCCGCCTTGCCGGCGATCGGTTTTTTTGGTGGCATTCATGGTCTTGAGAGAATCGGCACTCAAGTTCTTCTGAGTTTTTTGCGCGGATTATTGACACGGCTAACGTGGGATAAAAGCCTGCATCACCTGTTGCAGGATGTGCGTCTAGTGTTTATGCCGCTGATTAACCCGGGTGGCATGTGGCAATCTACCCGATGTAATCCGCAAGGGGTCGATCTGATGCGCAATGCACCGGTCGATGCCGAAGGCAAGGTTCCCTTTTTAGTCGGTGGGCATCGGATCAGCCGACATCTGCCCTGGTATCGCGGTGCTGCCGATGCCGGAATGGAAGTCGAAAATCAGGCGCTATGCCAGGTTGTACAAAAAGAGCTGCTGGGCCGCTCGTTCAGCATGGCAATTGATTGTCACTCGGGTTTTGGATTGCGCGACCGGATCTGGTTTCCGCATGCGCATGATGTTCATCCGATTCCGCATCTGGCGGATATTTTGTCGCTGGAAGAATTATTTCAGCAAACCCATCCGAATCATCACTATCTGTTTGAACCGCAAAGTCTGCAATACCAGACGCATGGTGATGTCTGGGATTATCTGTACCTGCAATCACAGCAGCATCATGGCAATACTTTTTTACCACTCACGCTGGAGATGGGATCATGGTTGTGGGTAAAAAAAAATCCGCGTCAACTATTCTCGCGCCACGGTATGTTTAATCCGATTGCGGAACATCGCTTGCAACGGGTATTGCGCCGTCATAATTCTTGGCTGGATTTCTTAATGCGCGCTACCTGCGGGCATCAGCAGTGGCTGGCACAGGGGCCAAGCCGTCTGCGCCTGCAAGAACGTGCCGTCGCCCGCTGGTATCGGCCATGACCTGGGTGCTGCTGCGCGGGCTGATGCGTGAATCGCGTCACTGGGGTGAGTTTGCGACGCAATTTCAGGCTGCGCATCCGGACGAAGATATCGTCACCCTGGACTTTCCGGGGAACGGTGTGCTGCACCGAGAAACGAGCGCTAGCAGCGTGCAAGAAATGGCAGAATTCTGTCGTCATGAGCTGAAAAAACGGGGCTACGCACCACCCTATCAGCTCTTATCAGTATCATTGGGGGCCATGGTCGCCGTCGCATGGGCCGATGCCCATCCCGAAGAACTCAGCCGGGTCGTGCTGATCAACACCAGCCTCGCTCCGCACAATCCGTTTTATCACCGTTTAAGACCCAAGAATTATCCAGCGCTGCTGTTCACCATGTTATTTGGTAGTGTGGCAAAACGCGAGCAGCTGATCTTGCGCATTACCAGCACAACCAGCAAACAAAACACTACCGTAGCAGAGCCGATTTTAAAACAGTGGCAGGCATATGCAGAGAATTCGCCGATTTCAGTCCGCAATATCTGGCGCCAATTACGGGCCGCATTGTGTTACCGGGCCCCTGCACAAAAACCAGCACTACCACTACTCATGCTGGCGGGTGAACAAGATGATCTGGTCAATCCTCAATGCTCGATCCGTCTGGCAAAAAAATGGCAATGCGAACTATGTTTGCATCCGGCAGCAGGACACGATTTGCCGCTGGATGACGCTACCTGGGTGATACAGCAAGTAGCTGCTGACCACGCCGCTTAAGAAGCCATTTAAGGTCATCAGGAAAATACCGGCATATGCTGTTCAACACCGCCAAAGCCTACTTCCGGATGACGCTTCGCAATCAGATCCTCGACTTGCGCAACCCGGTGATAAGGCCCATCAACCATCATAAGCACCTGGCCACGTTCAATATCTTCATTGATTTTTTTCAGACGAGAATTCGGAATCGCCGCAGCCGCCATCCCCGATGCCCAGGAACCAAAAAACGCACCACCAATTATCGACGCCAGCAGAAAAATCGTACGCAACTTTATGCCCTCGGGAGGAAAAATCAGGATCATGCTGCCAGCCAGCAAACCCGAAAATGCGCCAATTAGCATCCCGACCTCTGCACCGTGGATCAGATCGGTTTTCTGAACAAAGTTTGCCTCCGGCATATCACGCGGCAAGCTGCCTTCTTTGGCATGGAAATGTAAACTACGTTCATCTACACGCGCCAGCAACAACTCATCCACATCGCCCTGGCACTCGGTACATCGGGGAGCATGAAATACAGTCTGCGTTTCATATTGGCCTCCATTTTTTTGAAAAAAATCCCGGAGGTTTTGCGTTGTACGCCGGCATTGGCTGAGGAGTCGCGACAAGTTTGTCAACAACCGTGGCCAAAAGCAAAGTATATCGATGCAAAGTCTCTTATCTCGATATAGAAAATTCTGGCTAAATTTCTATTAATTTTTAGAAAAACGCAAAAAAATGACATACAGATTTTCTTAAAAAAAGCATGCTGGTGTGCAATAGAAAACTCTTTTTTTCGATGTCAAACACTGGTCATTGATTCAAGCTACTATCCAACAGGTAAAGTAGAACAATCTTGCTTTGTCGCCAGCTTGTGATCAGGTTTGCTGTCTGTTTCGTCGCCCGCTCTACCAGTAACTAAACATTCCCGGCATGGCTCACATAGTGGTCTTACTGATGGTTTATAAAAGGTGGTGTATGTCTGTTATCGTTCACGAAAATAAGGCAATCCAGCAAGAACTTGCCAACGGGTTGCTGGCCGACAGGGCGCACACCTCTCCAAAATATTTTTATGATGCCGTCGGTTCAGTCCTGTTCGAAGCAATTTGTGTGTTGCCTGAGTATTACCCGACACGTACCGAAGCCAGTATCATGTCAGAGCACTTAGCTGACATCGCACATGCGATTGGGCCCGGCGGCACGCTCATCGATCTGGGGGCGGGCAACTGCGCCAAAGCAGCGCGACTGTTCCCGCAGCTCCATCCGGATCAGTATGTGCCAATTGATATTTCAGTAGTTCACTTACGTGGCTCCGTGCGACGCTTGCAACAACGCTTTCCACACATAGAAATGACTGCTCTTGGTATCGATTTTTCGCAAGACTGGTGTCTTCCAAGCGAGGTACGCGCGGACCGCCGTCTGTTCTTTTATCCTGGCTCATCCATCGGTAACTTTGAACCAGAAATGGCACTGGCCTTCCTCAAGCAGCTGCGCGCCTTATGTGGTGAAGACGGCGGTATTCTGATCGGGATAGATCTAATCAAAGATCATGCTGTATTGCATGCAGCCTATGATGACGGGCTGGGCGTGACCGCCGCATTTAACCTGAATGTATTACGACACACCAATCAGCAACTAGACACCGATTTTGATGTTCAACAATGGCAGCACCGGGCCTTCTTTAACGCGGAACAATCACGGATAGAAATGCATCTGGAAGCGCGGCAAGATCTGACTATACACTGGCCTGGTGAACATCGGCGCTTCATCCGTGGTGAGCGCATTCACACCGAAAATAGCTACAAATATAGTCTGGAGTCGTTCATAAGTTTGCTCCATACAGCAGGATTTGGTCAGTCCCGTCACTGGACCGATGATGCAGAATGGTTCGCCATGGTCTATGCTAAAGCTCTCTGACTTGAACGACCTTACTATGCCATCACACTGCTTACCATATCAGCTATTACAGCGCTGGATGCAAGTCAGAGAGCGTTCGCTGTGCATTGCGGCCTGCTTGTCAGCTGAAGATGCGGGTGCACAATCGATGCCAGACGCCAGTCCGCTGAAATGGCATCTGGCGCATACCACCTGGTTTTACGAGACCTTTATCCTGGCTGAATTTGAATCCGGCTTTCAGGCTTTTCACCCGGCGTTCCGACTGCTGTTTAACTCCTATTACAACGGCATAGGCGAAAAACATCCCCGACCGCAACGAGGTTTGCTGACACGCCCCAGCCTCGACGAGGTGCTGGCATACCGGCAGGACGTTGACCGGCGTATGCAGCAGTTATTCAGTTCGTCCTCCAGCGAATCCTTAAATAAAACCCTGACTGCGACGAACGTCTCCGCTAGCCTGGTCGAGTTAGTTGAGCTGGGCATACAACATGAGCAGCAGCATCAGGAATTGATGCTGACTGACATCAAGCATCTCCTATCCTGCAATCCTATGGCTCCGGCAATGCTGACAAGCATCGCCGCGGGTAAAAATGACGATATAACAGACCATTGCACCGACACCGTTCAGACACAGCAATGGTACACATTCGCAGCGGAGCTTGTGACGATCGGTCATGCTGGCGATGGTTTTTGCTTCGATAATGAAGTGCCCAGGCACCGGCAATTCGTGGAAGCATTTCAACTGGCGCCAACGCTCGTCAGCAACGGCGACTATCTGGTGTTTATCGGCGATGGCGGCTACCAGAATCCGGTTCACTGGCTAGCCGAGGGCTGGGACTGGATACAGCAGCACCATATCCGGCATCCGCTGTATTGGCGAGATGGATCGGGCTGGCAAGAATATAGTTTATATGGCTTACGCGAACTACCTCTGCAGCAAGCGGTATGTCACTTATCGTATTTTGAGGCATCCGCGTATGCAAGCTGGGCAGGTGCGCGGCTCCCGACCGAAGCCGAATGGGAATACGCTGCACAGCAAGAAAAACAGCCTAACCTGGAAGCCAGGGATAACGCGATATCGCAACTCTTCGGTTGTTGCTGGCAATGGACCAGCAGCAGCTACGCGCCCTACCCCGGCTACGCAACAGCAGCGGGTGCCATCGGTGAATACAATGGCAAATTCATGGCGAACCAATATGTATTGCGCGGCTCCTCGTGCTTTACACCGAAAGATCATTCACGCATCAGCTATCGTAATTTTTTCCCCTCCACCGCCCGGTGGCAAAGAACCGGCATACGCCTCGCCCGCAGCGTAGCGGCTGCTCTCTGATCTCAACAAGGAACCTTATGCCAAGCGCTATCTGGAACAATGCCGTCATCGCCGATGCCGATGCCTCCGAAGTCATCGTGGTCGAGGGCAACACCTACTTCCCGCGGCATGCGATCAAAGCCGAGCATTTCCGGCGTACCGAAAAAGAAACCGTCTGCAGCTGGAAAGGCACCGCAAATTACTTCGATGTCATCGTCAATGATGAGGTCAATCCCAACGCCGCCTGGACCTATGAACATCCTAAAGATGCAGCAAAAAAAATCACCAGCTTTGTCGCCTTCTGGAAGGGTGTGACAGTCGTTGCGTAAGGCTGTAGCAAATAAGGCAGGAACAAAATAAAAATGGCGCATTATTTACTAATGCGCCATTATCGATTCAGCTTACTCAGCTTGCTCAGCTTGTTTAGCCACTAACAAGCCAGTTTATTTTTTCAGGGCATCCAGAAAGCCGATACGATCGGTTGTCGCATTACGCGCATCTTCCAGACCAATTTTTTTCTCGATCAGCAGCTGCTTCAACGACATGTTCATCGAAAAACAGCCCGGATGCTGCTTGCTTGCATCACCGTCCATCAAGGCCCGCAGACCAGAGATGCCGCCGGTTTCTATCATCCGCGCCACCGCAGGACTGGAGGTCAGACATTCCGTCGCGAGGTAATAGCGCTCGCCTTCAACTGACGGCAATAACGCCTGACATAGAACCCCACGCAAAGCCTGCGCCAGTGCTTGTGCCTGCGGCTCACCGTTACCCAGCAAACGCAACATTTTTTGCAACCCCAGCTCGGTCGAACGCGCATGCAGGGATGCCAGCACGAGAGGACCAGACTCCGCCAGCGCCAGCGCCTCTTGTGCGGTCTGCGCATCGCGGATCTCGCCGATCACAATTACATCAGGACGCTCACGCAGAGCATCCAGAGCACCCAGATAATAGCTCTCGACGTCACCGTCAAAGCCGACTTCGCGTTGCGTGATAATGCATTTGCGTTGCGGTATCAGCGTCTCGACCGGATCTTCGATCGTAATGATGTGGCCGGAGCGGGTCTTATTAATCTGATCAAGCATCGATGCAATCGTGGTCGATTTACCCTGGCAGGTATCGCCGATGATCAACACCAGACCGCTGGCCAGTTTGGCAAAATCCTGTTCGCACTGACGCAAACCCAGCTGACTCAATTCCATCGGCTCCCGCGGGAAACGACGAATCACGCAACCCAGCCGCTTCTTACCCTGAAACGTAAAACAGTTGGCACGAATGCGCGCCGTGTTCAGATCAATCGAACGGTCAAATGCACGATCCTGAATACGCGCAGACCAGTTGGGCTCAATGACCTCAAAAAATTCTTCAAGTTCTTCTTTGGTAATAGGCGAATCCGTCACCGCAACCAGCCCCTTAGGCTGACGCAACATGATAGGACTATTTTGATGAATCAGAATGTCGCTGAAACTCAGACGTGAGTTCAGCAAATGCAAAATTTGCTCAACCAGGGTACCAAATACCGGGTGGTCTTCATTCTCGATATACGACAGCGTACGAATCTGCGAGGACATATGGGCTTCCATCATTATTTGATCTCTGTTTGGAAAATATGCCTGATTATAAACTCAGTATATTTGCAGATGGGAAAGATTCTGCGATTTGTTGCTTTGGATGATTTTTGCTGCCTAAGAAAGTCGCAAACTGTTGATGAAAATTCCAAACATAGTAAAGAAAGTGACTACAATCGGCTAAAAATTGGTGATCGAGATTTATTTCGTCTTTGCAAATGTTGTTGGTAAAACCAAAACTGATTCTTGAACCCATTTTCTAGATTTGGTTTTACTGAGTAGATATTAAACTCAGTCAACTGGAGCCCATTGCTATAAGACTTTCCAGAAAAATTTTACCTATGCCCCCGCTGCTCCCAGTTTTCGTGACAAGCACGCTATCTAATTAGCTTCTGTGCAAACAATAAGCTCGAACACTAGATTTTCAATACACCGTGAACGCCCTCTTATACCCATTCATGCTGCTATCAGCCTTTGGTCTGCTTCTCAGCATAGCGAGTCATCTTAGTGCCTTGGCAGGGATTCCCATTCCGGGTGGTCATCTGGTCTGGAGTTTGCACGCAGGCATCTTCGTTGTTTGGCTTCCGACAGTTCTGGTTGCTAACCGTATGTCATGTCACGGCAAGCGCTCAGATTTTTGGAAATTGGCGCTGTCGGGTTGTCCCGTTTGGGCGCGCTACATGCTCTGTGGCTTATTCGGCTATGCCGTGATCAATTTCATCTTTTGTATGAACAATATGCCGGGTCATCCTGGCGGATTGAATGCGTCAAATGATGGAACCGAAGTGAGGCTCTTTTCCGGACATTGGATGGTCTTCTACGCCGTAGCGTTTGCAACGCTTTACTCAGCAATCAATAACCCGCATCTGCTAAAAAGCCGCAAGTGCGCTCACGGGCATGAGGTCGCACCATTCGACCAGTTCTGTCCCACATGCGGAGCAGTTTTGGCGCCTGATCATCCGAAGATCTGATCCTCATATCAAGCGCCCCGCCTCCCGGTTTACGCCCCCAAAAACTCAATCAACCTCTGATTGAATTCCGCCGCATGAGAAAGATTAAATCCGTGCGGGCCGCCCTTGATGACGCATAGCTGACTGCCTTTAATCGCCTTATGAGTCCGAACGCCGCTGACTTCCAGCGGTACGATGGCGTCGGCGTCGCCGTGGATGATCAGGGTAGGGACAGTGCACTTAGTCAGGTCGTTGCGGAAGTCGGTGTAGGAGAATGCGCCTATGCAATCCAGCGTGCCTTGTGGCGATGCAAATGAGGCGATTTCGCGTGCATATACGCGTTGCGCTTCGCTGACCAGCAACTTGCCGCCTGCGCTGAAAAAATTCGTGGTGAAGGCATCCAGAAAGTCGATGCGGTCCTTGGTGATGGCTCCCTGAAACTGCTGGATGGTTGCATCGTCCAAGCCGCCTTCAGGATTATCGTCGGACTTATAGAGATATGGCGGGACGGCGCCAGCAAATACGGCCTTGGCGACGCGTTCCGTACCGTACTTTCCGATGTAGCGGGCGACTTCGCCGCCGCCCATGGAGAATCCGACCAGGGTTGCTTTTTTCAGATCAAGGTGGGTCATCAGTTGATGCAAGTCGGCAGCAAAATGGTAGTAGTCATAGCCAGACCATGGCTGTGAAGACCAGCCAAAACCGCGCCTGTCGTAAGTAATCACCCGGTAACCAGCTTCTATCAGGGCCGGGACTTGCGCCTCCCACGAGCGTCCGCTCAGTGGCCAGCCGTGGATCAGGACAACAGGCAAACCGCTGCCGTGGTCTTCGTAATACAACTCAATTGGAGCTTGCTGAGCGTTCTCGATTTTCAGTATTGGCATGTCATAACTCCTTAGAACAAAGGCGAAACAAGAATATCGTATAAAAATACTTGGCTGGCAGTCATCGCAGGCTGGAGTAGCGAATATGATCCCATTGCATTATGAAATGAACATGACAAACAGCGCGTTTATGTACATTAGGATTCTTTTGCAGATAAGTTGGGTTGCCGTAACTGGCCTATATCAAAACCCCACTTTTCGTCCGGCACATTTAGCCGTACATTTTGCGCCTGGCTTCCAGGCGGAGTTGCGCATCCATTGAAAGCGTGGCGGTAGGGCGGGCTAGCAGTCTCGGTATTCCTATTGGATCGCCTGTTTCGGTACACCAGCCATAGTCACCCTGCCCGATGCTCACCAACGAGGTTTGAATTTTTTTAAGAAGTTTGCGTTCACGGTCACGAGCTCTAAGCTCGAGTGTATGTTCTTCTTCGATGGTCGCGCGATCTGCCGGATCTGGCACAAGCACAGTCTCTCGCAAGTGCTCAGCAGTTTCGTTGATATTGTGCTGTAGCTCAACTTCCATTTCCCTTAGTTTTTGGGTAAAGAAGGCGAGTTGATCACTATTCATATAGGAATCATCATCCATAGAACGGATTTGTGCCTCGCTCGGAACTGTCCCCATGCCGTGGGCTGTGCCAAATAGTAGATTTGAGTGATTGCGCATGATAGCTCCCTTTTGAGAATCCCAATATGGGCCAGTGAAGATTCTGCGACTGTGCGCTAACGAACATAAATATCGTTTTATCTTCACCGATCCGGGGAGAATAAACAAACTAAGCAAACACAAAACACACCTGTCTAATTGCTTAACAAGCACGGCAAAAATTGTACTAGTAAAACAAATCCAAATTCGAACCAGCCGCAGGCCGATTATCCGGCAACGCCTTTGGCTTTCGAACCTTTTTAGCGACGGGTGCTGGCGCCGCGATCATTAGCTCAGGATTAAATCCTTGCAGATAAGATCGGGCGACTTCTGTGTCGGTACAGCCTAACCAGTCGTCATATTCACTTCTTGGTATGATGACCAACTGCCGTTTCTCCTCACCATTTTTATGAAATCGCTTCATCAGGGAATGCTCGTCTGCATTAATTGTGAGTTGGGTAAACGCATAAGCAACAGAACAGTCAGCCTCGTCCCATTCGCGATAAATACCAGCGACTGCAAATGGGGAATCGTCCATCATGCCTATCTTCCAACGTACGTGTTCGCCCGCTTCATAATTCGGTTCAAAAAAAGCACGCATCGGTACCAAGCAGAACTGACAGGTTTTCCAGTATTGTCTGTATGTCCGTAATGAACCTACCGTGTCGGAACGGGCATTCATCGTAGATAGATTAAGACCAGGAGGCATAAATCGCTTTGGGACCATCCCGTAATTCCCTACGATACCCTGACGGTTGCCGTCTTTGCCTCTGATGATGATCGGTGCCAGATAATCACGAAAAAGTTCCTCACTCCACTCAGCGGACTGATCATAGACAGTATCGAATTCCTTAGTTAATACTGGCCTAGTTACTAGGACGTAGTTAACACACATAGAATCCTCAGTACAAAATTCTGGTTGAAACGGTCAATTGCTGTAGAAGCAAATTTACAGATCACCTTTTTTTCCAAAGTCCACAATACGTTTCAAGACTTTCCAGATTGTCGCCGACAGCACCGTTACTTCCAACGATCTTGATAAAACCATTTGGTTTGCTTGGACTAGGTTTTTGATTACAATCCGTATGAACCCAATGAATGCCCTTGGTGCCGTCGGTATATTCTTGTCCGCATAGTTCCAGCTTGTCGCCGACCTTGATTTGACTAAGCGATGCGGGTATTGCTTTGCTATTTTTGATGTAACCAGCCGCAAACACATTATCAATAGCGACATCATAGAGGTCACCCGACCCATCCACTTTAACCTTGAGATGGGTATGAGAAAGCTCCACGCCTTTTAGAAATTTGCCGCTCTTAAATTTTGGCCCGGACGCTACCTGACCCGTGATAAAAGTGCCCTTACCAATATCGCATGCTGCTCTATCATCAGCCCATGCGGCTGAACATGAGAGGAGTGCTGCGAGAAATACACTGCCAAAAGCGAAAGTCTTCATGATTTTCCGTTCAATGTGAAACACATGCTCATATAGAGCCAGGTTATCTGCGAATACAGTGCATCGATACATTGCAATATCGGCTGCTATTTTATGGGAAATTGTTTGATGGAAGTGAAAGCATATAAAAGACTAAAAAAGAAATCGCCTCCGGAAGTACTGTTGTATTGAATAATACTGATATATGGAGGTTACAAAAAAATTAGATGCAAACATATATATGTTATCTGTAGTTTTTAGCCTTGCACTACCAAACCATGTCCCAATAAAAATAGTTCTAAAAAACGTTCGAGTGATTTGAATATCCATTATTGATCAATACAGACCACCCTAATACAAAGCGCCTTTAGTCTGCTGTACTACTTTATATACCAAACTGATCTGCCTTAATCACCTCGTCAGGAAAAACAATCCCGATCATTTCGCCGATCTCCGCAATCGACTTCTGCATGCGTTCAAACTTAGGCGGCACCGCTAATTCCTCCTGAATTTGCAAACCATATTTTTTCACTACGTCGGCCTGCGACAATACATAACCATAGGCGAGTAACTTGGGACGGCGAGCGGGTGAGGCCGGGACGACAACCACTTTCCAGAACAATGTTGGTACGTCGATCGCCACACCGCCAACCTTGACGGACTTGATACTGTCATCAGTCAGCACCGGCCCGGCAAACAAGACCGCCTGACCGCCACCGGCTGCCACCTGTTTTTGCACAACGGATTCAAACTCACCCCAGATACCTTTCACACCAGCGTACATTGCTTGTTTAGTGAAGTTGTCTTTCGGGTTCTCCTGATTAAACGCCTCATGCTGCGGTGTGCAATTAGTCCAGTGATAGCTGTCGGCATTGGCGAACGCAGTCTCTTCACCTTCGGCACCCCAGCAGTTATCTTCTCTGCGCACAATATGGCCGCGATCTATACGCTTGCCGGGTCCGTAGATGTCTTTATCCTTCAGTTGCAGCGCAGGAGGAACACGCGGATCCACCGCCCAATCCTCACCACCCAGATCCTGACGCTTGCGCTTGTCCTGCCGTGCTGCATCGGAGTAATCGACATTCGACGCTGTCCACATACACATACGAAATACCTGATTGAACGCCAGCGAATAATGGTGGTAATGCAGGATCAGCGGATCATCCGCCGTCAGACCCGACACATCCACATCAGGCACGGCACGGTCCGTATCGGCATAGCTCTGATAATCCTTAACGCAATAGAGCTCGCTCAGGCGTGATGCCGCAATGACGGGTAGCGGCAAGGCAACACCGAGAAAGTGATCATCGTAACCAGTACGCGATGCATAATCCAGATCGAAAGTTTGTCTGGCCTCGGTCGCGACGGCACCCAAGGTGAATGCCCTATTGTTGATGTTGCTGCTGACATTGCTGGCGTTGTCGGTATCGGCTCCGGCACTGCCATCATTGATATTATTCGCCGGATTTCCTGCTGCATACACATGTATCGTCACCGGACCGTTGAATGAAAATAGATTGTTTGCCATGGCGCTTCTTTCAGAGGAGGAAACAGCTTGAGAACTCGCGGTGTAGGCGACGAGAGGGTCTGTGGTGCTAGTCAGTAATCGCTCCAGCATCCGTCGCTGCGCGGAAGAGAGTCCGGATGACACTGCGGACGCAATCGTCAATGAGTTGGCAGATGCGCTCGCATACAAAGCCCCGAGCCGCTTGATCACCGCACTGATGCGCGCACCTTCGTTGGCAACCCAGATGACATCATTCTCGCTATCGGCATCCTCATTAAAAGGCTGACCGCTACGGGTAATTACCTGATCATTGACGATCTTCGGAATACCCGCGTGATGGACGCCCAGTAACTCCCAATTAGCGTTGAATAAAGGGGATCCGGACGAGCCGGGCAAGGTATCCGTTTCGTAATGAAGAAAACCTTCGGGCAGAATATCCACCAGACGATTATTGGTTACGGCAAACGTACGCGGCCCGCCATCAGGATGCTGGATAATATTGACAGGCATACCGGTCAGGGTCTTACCAGTAGCAACAATCAGGCGGCACACACCGACATCAGCGAGAGGCTCGCCATTGGTGCCGCTGTCGGACACGCCGACCAGCGCAAAATCCAGCACAGGATCCGCAAAATAAAAACGCTCGACGTCAATCGTGAAATAAGTTCCGGCAGCAATACCACGCTCATCCTGGATATAACCAAAATTAGCCGCTGCCTGAAAAGCCTCCTCCTTACGGGGAAAAACATGGTGGTTCGTCATCAGCAAACCCGGTGCCACCATAAAGCCGGTCGCAATCGCGCTGGGGCTGTAGCCATTACCCGGCAATCTGACAATCCGCGCCACAGGAGCCGCCGCCTTCAGCGCCAGATCGCCCGGCGCCACCATCGTAAAGTCCATCGTCGGCCCGATAATCCGCTCTTGAAAACGCAAATTAACCCGGGCCGATTCACGCAAAGTATGGGCACGCACCTGATCAGCCGGGTCCGCCGCACCGATGCCGCTCTGGGAAATTCTGGCAAGACCCGCCTCCCGCACCACCGTCCGCTCTCGCCACCGGCTTAACGCCGCTGCATTTGCCGAACGAACTGCTTGCGCTAAAGCATTATCAATATCACCCATCGCCAGTCTCCAATCAAGCTAGTTGGCCACTCTTTAACGCTATAGATTTACTGTCACAACATTGGTGCCATTCCTTTGGTTCTAAAAATATTCTAGACCACGGATGTGACAGTTCCATGGCAAATATCAATGAATTTGTACGAAACTTGGTGGTTTTGTGCTGTAGAGAAATAGTAGGAATGAACTTTGTTTGCATCTGACGTTCATAAAGACAATACTGATGCAGTCAAAACACACAAGTTATATCCCCACAATTGAAACCCTAGTGTTTATGTGGACTTGCAGCCAATATCAGCCTGAGAGCCGCATGGGTATTGCGGAGTCAGTGATGGAATTTCTAAAAATCACCACATTGAAAAATCGCATCGACGGTACTGATATAGAAATCAAGACCTCTCACCACAGAGGCACAGAGCAAAAGCAGGAGTAGCAAAAGTAAGGCTTACATCGACAATCGATTAAAGGTTTTTTAGAAGTCCCGGATGAATCTTTAGAGATATCTTTTTAGATCAACAGACCGCTTTATTTAACGCACGTCAAAACCGAAGGAGTCACCATGAATCGTCAATCACTGATCATCAATTCCGTGCTGTGGGCAGGTGCCATCATCGCCTCCGCAATCGTCGGCGCACCGAGTCTGCTCTCCACCGTGCTGCTCCCTGCGCTGGCAATCATGTCGCTGATACTCACAGAGCGCACGCCAAAGGCAGCAGCGACTTGCATGAACAAATAAAGCCTCATCAAAGACGCCGTTAAGCTCACTGACCAATTACTCACCCGTCAGCGTAGCCTTGCACGATATGTCTGCTCTGGCATGGGATAGCACAAACCAAGCAGGCAGTAACCGACAAAATGACTCGCCGAACTCCGAAGCTTAGGAGTAAGGCAGATATTGGCTGCCAGCATTTCTCCATCAACGAAATCTAACCCAAACGGCACGCAACGCTATTGCCGTTGATTTGCTTTTGAAGTTGCAGTTGCAGTTGCAGTTGCAGTTGCAGTTGCAGTTGCAGTTGCAGTTGCAGTTGCAGTTGCAGTTGCAGTTGCAGTTGCAGTTGCAGTTGCAGTAGATTTGTAACCCGCTGTGGCGCTGCCGTTTGAGCAGGTCAGAA
The DNA here is from genome assembly GCF_049340165.1 of Undibacterium sp. Xuan67W. Classification (NCBI taxonomy): domain Bacteria; kingdom Pseudomonadati; phylum Pseudomonadota; class Betaproteobacteria; order Burkholderiales; family Oxalobacteraceae; genus Undibacterium; species Undibacterium sp. Xuan67W. The sequence goes on along the minus strand of NZ_JBMPPN010000002.1, from coordinate 38,279 downwards.
AATGGAAAAAGAAGTGTCCGTTGTCTGAGCCGCAGGCGAGTTTCGGACACTTCCCATTTTTTGACCTGCTCAAACGGGAACCCGAAGGGCAGCGACTGTGCGGTCGCCTTCTTTTGCTTACTTTTCTTGGCGAAGCAAGAAAAGTAAGTAGCCGCCGGTCTACCACCGGCCGGCAATCCAGGCAGACGACATCAGTAATTCAACGAAAAAATGGTGCGCACGGCGTGCCCTACATCAGCTACAACGCTGATATCAAATTACTTATCAGACACACTAAAACCTTGATAAGATACAAATCAATTGCAGTAATATTTTTAATGAAAATTAAAACACTGATGAAAAATGCAGCGCATCATTAGAAAACCAAGCGGTACGAGAATTTTAAGAGCTTTTTTCTTAAAGTGTTATATGGCAATCTTGCGTCCACTTCCTCTAAGGATGGCGGATATATCTAATTAGGACTCATCTACATATGGCAGCGGAAATCGTAACTGCACTTATCGCAGCTTCCGGAACAATCGTTCTTACCGTAGCTACATACTGGTTTACAAAGAAACGGGAACGAGAAGCAGAACTTCGAAAAGAAAAACTCGAGCACTACAAGGATTTTGTCGCAAGCCTAAGTGGCATAGTATCCGGAGAGGGAACTCCTGAAAGCCAACGTACATTCGCTAGAGCTTGCAATAAACTCAACCTTGTTGCACCTCAAACAGTCGTGAAAGCGCTACAAGATTTTCAGCAAGAAATAAAAATCAGCAATTCGAGCAGGAGCGACGAGCGTCATGACCAGCTTATGTCAAAATTGTTCTATGAAATGCGCAAAGACCTTCAAATAATGCCGAAAGACAAGGATCCATCATTCATTTTCGGCCTTTGGTCATCAGGATCTCCAGCAAATAATTAGCCATAACACGTCATTCATGGGGATTACTTAAAGGGATTGTTGAGCTCTGTCGCAACGAACCCTCATCCAACCCTCTTCGCCGCAATAGCATTCCCAGCCCGACTAACCGCCTTCCTACCCAAATGCCCGGAGATAAACTGCCCGGCATCTACCACCGCATTTAAATCAATCCCCGTAGCAATTCCCAAGCCCTGCATCATAAACAGCACATCTTCCGTCGCCACATTCCCCGTCGCCCCCTTCGCATACGGACAGCCACCCAGACCTGCAACGGACGAATGGAAAATTGAAATCCCGACTTCCAGACTCGCATAAATATTCGCCAGCGCCTGACCATAGGTATCGTGAAAATGTCCCGACAAACTAGTTAGCGGAAAGTCCTGTGCCACCAGTTGCATCACGTGCTGTACCTGCCGAGCAGTGCCGACGCCGATGGTGTCAGCGATGTCGATTTCATCGCATCCCAGATCGCGCAAGCGCTTGACCACATCGGCGACACTGGCGGGGGCGACCTCGCCCTGATACGGGCAACCGAAAGAGCAGCTGATCGAACCGCGCAGGCGGATCTTGTTTTGTTTGGCAGCTAGTGCGACGTCGCGGAAACGTTCTATCGATTCGGCGATCGAGCAATTGATGTTCTTTTGTGTGAAGGCTTCAGAGGCCGAGCTAAAGATCACTACTTCGTCAGCACCGGCGGCGAGTGCTGCTTCGAAGCCTTTCATGTTTGGCGTGAGTACCGAGTAGATCACGCTGGGCTTGCGCTGAATGCCTGCCATGACTTCGGCCGAGGTTGCCATCTGTGGTACCCATTTGGGAGAAACAAATGAGGCGGCTTCGATATTGCTGAAACCGGCATCGGTGAGCCGATTGACCAACGCGATTTTGACGTCGGCAGGAATGCTTTCTTTTTCGTTCTGCAGGCCATCACGTGGACCGACTTCAACGATTTTGACTTGTTTGGGTAAGCTGGTCATCATATTAATATCCTCTCGATGCGTCAACGATACCGCTGATCGCATGACCTTGTTGCAGTGCCTGAATCTTGTCGGCGATCTGTCTTGCGCTTTCGTCACGCAGGGTGAGTGCGGCGATATGCGGGGTAATACTGATGCGTGGCTCGGACCAGAACGCATGTCCGGCGGGCAGCGGCTCTTGCTGGAATACATCGAGGGTCGCACCTGCGATGTGCTCCTCTCGTACCAGTGCCAGCAAGTCCTCTTCGACCACATGCGCACCGCGTGCAACATTGATCAGGTAAGCGCCCTTAGGTAATTTTTGCAGGTTCTCGCGATGCAAAATGCCTTGTGTGTCCTCGGTCAAGGGCAGGATGCAAACGAGTACGCGCGATGCTTGTAAAAATGCATCCAGACCGTCAGTCCCGGCATAGCAAGTAACGCCGAGAATATGTTTCTGCGTGCGGCTCCAGCCATGGAGCGGAAAACCAAAATGGCCGATCGCATCGACGATGCGCTGCCCCAGTACACCGAGTCCTAATACACCGACACTGAAATCGCTTTTTTCAAACGGCTTCAAAAAGCGCCAGTGCTGCGCGTCGCGCTGCTGATCGTAGCGATCAAAACGCCGGAAATACCGCAACAACGCGTGGCTGACATACTCTGCCATCTGTATGCCCATACCGGCATCATCGAGACGAATCACCGGCACACCGGCTGGCAAGGCATCACCCAACTGCAAAATCGCATCCACTCCGGCGCCGAGATTAAAAATCCCTTTTAAATCGCTGCGGCCTGCCAGCATCGCGGCAGGCGGTTTCCACACAATGGCGTAATCAGCAGGCGCAGTATCGCCCTCATGCCAGACGCGGATGTCGTGTTGCGGGAGTGCGAGATTAAGGCTGTGCAACCAATGATCAGGATTGCCGCCGGTGGCGTGGAAAATAATTTTCATATTCGATAGCCGTAATATTTCCCCTCCCAAAAGCGGGAGAGGGTTCTGAAAATCAGCTTAGTCCTGCTTGAAACTCAGCAAAGGTGCGCCCTCTGCAACCTGATCGCCGATCGCGTACAGCACCTCATCCACTACGCCGTCATGCGGTGCGGCGATGGTGTGTTCCATCTTCATGGCTTCCATGATCAATAAGGCGTCGCCCTTTTTGACTTCTTGCGCTGCGCTGACCAACACAGCAACAATTTTGCCTGGCATCGGTGCCGTGAGGCGGCCACCTTCGGCTTCGGCTTCGCCCGCGTGGGCGAGGGCGTCGTGGTAATGCAGGTCGGTATGCACGCCACAGCTAAAGACATGGAAATGCTCACCATCGCGCACCACCGTACCCGTGACCGTTTGGTCGGCGATTCTCAAGACCAGATCATTCTCGGTCGCAGAACCAAGTTTGACCTGAGCTACTGCGCTTCCCTTCTGTACCTGCCAGCCGTCCGCCAAATAAGTCAGCAGGACATCATGCGTCTGGTGTTCTTCAGTAAATTGCAGAGCGCGTTGCAATTGACTATTCATGCGCCAACCCTGGCTGCTTTGCCATGGGTCACTACCTTGGGACTTTTCAGATAACACCAGTGACACGCTTGCCAGCGCCAGTGTCGTCAGCGACGTAGCGAATGGTGCCGGAAATAATTCGTCCTGATTACGCTCGATCAAGCCTGTGTCGAGATCCGCGCCAGAGAAGACTTTGCTGCCAATCAGGCGCGATAAAAAGGCAATGTTCGATGACAAGCCGACGATCTGGTATTGCGATAAAGCCTGTGCCATACGGGCCAGCGCTTCTGTTCTGTCTTTGCCCCAGACGATCATCTTGGCGATCATCGGATCGTAAAAAGGAGAAATCGTATCGCCTTCGCGTACACCGCTGTCAATACGGAATGCCGCCGGATCCGCGCTGCCGCCGAGTTCAAAATGTACTGCGGCTGGCGTGCGTGCGTGACGCAAAGTACCTATCGATGGCAGGAAGCCTTTTTCCGGATTCTCCGCATAGACACGGGCTTCAATTGCATGACCATGGATACGTAATTCAGACTGTAGCAAAGGCAGTGGTTCGCCAGCGGCAACCCGCAATTGCCATTCAACCAGATCCGTACCGGTGATCATCTCGGTCACAGGATGTTCAACCTGCAAGCGGGTATTCATTTCCATGAAGTAGAAAGAACCATCCTGATTGGCGATAAACTCCACGGTACCGGCACCGACATAACCCACCGCCTTTGCAGCAGCGACTGCGGCCTCACCCATGGCAGCACGACGTTCTGCGGTCATCCCTGGCGCGGGTGCTTCTTCTAATACTTTTTGATGGCGTCGTTGTACCGAGCAATCGCGTTCAAACAAGTAAACGCAATTGCCATGCGTGTCCGCGAATACTTGAATTTCAATATGACGAGGGCGTTGCAGATATTTTTCGGCGAGGACTTTGTCGTCACCAAAGGAGTTAATCGCCTCACGTTTGCAAGAGGCGAGCGCATCTTTGAAGTCCGCAGATTTTTCAATCACGCGCATGCCTTTGCCACCGCCACCAGCACTGGCTTTAAGCAAGACCGGGTAGCCGATGCGGTCTCCTTCAGCTTGCAAAAAGTCAGGATCCTGATTGTCGCCGTGATAGCCGGGCACTAGCGGTACATTGGCTTTTTCCATCAATGATTTAGCGGCAGATTTACTCCCCATCGCCTCAATCGCCGAAGCCGGCGGTCCAATAAAGGCGATACCCACTTTGGCGCAAGCCTCAGCAAATTCACTATTTTCGGACAAAAATCCGTAGCCCGGATGAATCGCTTGCGCGCCCGTCGCCAAGGCGACTTCGATAATCTTGTCAGCACGCAGATAGCTCTCTTTAGCGGGAGCAGGTCCGATCAGGACTGCTTCGTCGCAGACGGCCACATGTTTCGCATTCGCGTCAGCTTCAGAGTATACAGCGACGGTTTTGATGCCCATGCGGCGTGCGGTAGCAGCGACACGGCAAGCGATTTCGCCACGGTTGGCGATGAGTATTTTGGTGAACATGTCTCTAACCTCTGTTGGATTTTTTCTGTTTTTTTTAACTGCAACTACCTGCTTTGGCTTCGACCTTGCCCCGGGTTTTCAAACCCAATTTATCAAGCAACACGCGGTCATCTTCGGCCTCAGGATTTTGCGTGGTCAGTAATTTATCGCCATAAAAAATCGAATTGGCACCCGCCAAAAAGCACATCGCCTGTACGGCCTCACCCATCTGGCGACGACCGGCTGACAAGCGCACGCGCGCCTTTGGCATAGTGATACGGGCTACCGCGATGGTGCGGACAAATTCCAGAGGGTCGAGCGGATCGAGACCATGCAGAGGCGTACCCTCTACCTGCACCAGGTGATTGACCGGTACGGATTCAGGATACGGATTGAGGTTTGCCAATTGCGCAATCAGACCAGCGCGTTGGCGGCGTGATTCGCCCATACCGACGATGCCGCCGCAGCAAACCTTGAGTCCGGCACTGCGCACGTGACCAAGTGTATCCAGCCGATCCTGATAATCGCGGGTAGAAATCACATTGCTGTAGAACTCGGGGGCGGTATCCAAATTATGGTTGTAGTAATCGAGACCAGCATCTGCAAGACGCTGCGCCTGTTCTTCTTTTAGCATGCCTAAAGTCGCGCAGGTTTCTAATCCCATGGCTTTGACTTCGCGCACCATGGTTTCTACTTTTTCCATGTCGCGGTCTTTCGGCGAACGCCATGCTGCGCCCATACAGAAACGGGTTGCGCCGTTTTCACGTGCGGCTTTGGCGGCATCTAAGACTTCGCGCACGTCGAGCATTTTTTTAGCTTCGACGCCGGTGTCGTAACGTGCTGCTTGCGGGCAGTAACCGCAATCTTCTTCGCAACCGCCGGTTTTGATCGACAACAAAGTCGCGAGCTCGATATCGGCATTAGGGAAGTTTGCGCGATGCGCGGTCTGCGCCTGAAACATCAAGTCATTAAACGGTAAATCAAACAAGGCTAGGACATCGTCTACTGGCCAGGTATCAGCCTCGATTTTCTTGACTGGCGCTTGAAATTGAACCGCTTGTTGTGTTTGTTCTTTGGCTTGCATGAGTCTTCCTTCACTTCAATAAATTCAAATCTAAATACGCGGCAGCACGCTGCGCCATCGTTACGTCTGCATCAGGTGCGGATGCATCTAATCTCGGTATCTGTCCTAATAAAGGTGCGGATAATCGCATCTGTAAAGCTGCTATGTTATCAGCAAGGTAGAGCATGTCCGGATCGACGGTATTCGCAACCCAGCCTGCCAGCCTTAAACCACGCGCAGCAATCGCTTGCGCCGTCAGCAAGGCATGATTAATACAGCCCAGGCGCAAGCCCACAACCAGAATTACTGGCAAACCCAGTTGCTGTGCCATATCGGCAGTGTCGTGCTGCGCAGTCAGCGGTACACAGAAACCACCGACGCCTTCCACCACAACGGCATCTGCCTGCGTCGTCAATTGCTGGTAACAAGCGCGAATATGCGGCAAAGAAATCGTCACTTGCTCACGCTGCGCCACGATATGCGGAGCAGCAGGTGTCTGCATCAGATAAGGACAAACTAATTCCAGCGGCGCACTCACCGAGGATGCCGCCAGCAGCGAATCGACATCGTCGTTGTGCAGCACACCGTCACGCAAGTCGGCACCGGCTGCGATGGGTTTCATGCCAGCACTGCGCCAGCCTTGCTGCGTCATCGCATGCAGCAAAGCGCTGCTGACCAGTGTCTTGCCAATCTCGGTATCGGTGCCTGTCACAAAATAATCATGCTGACGTAAATGTCCATTCTTATTTATATCGGTATTTACGCTGGTATTTACCCTGGCATTTAGTTCGGCATTTAGTTTTATACTCACGCTGTCTCCATCAGATTCATCGCCAGATCGCTGCCATTTTGTGCTTCCAGTCTATTCAGGGCATCGACTAACTGCATCACTTGCGTCTCGGTATGGGATGCCGACAAGGTGATACGCAACCGTGCTGAACCGACCGGCACGGTAGGTGGGCGAATTGCACCGACCCAGATCCCCTGCTCCAGCAAATCCGCCGCTACCTTTAACATCACCGCATTGTCACCAATCACGATAGGTTGTATCGCGGTATCTGAAGGCATCAACTCCCAGCTAGGCAAGCGCAAGCCTTGACGGAGACTTGCAATCAGCTGTTGCAGATTACGACGACGCTGCTGGCCTTCGGTACCGCTGATGATGTCGAGGCTAGTCAGCAGCGCATGCGCCAGAGAGGGCGGTGCAGCGGTGGTATAAATATAAGGACGAGCTTTTTGCACCAGCCATTCAATCACCGTAGTATGCGCGGCGACAAACGCTCCGCCGACACCTGCGGCTTTGCCTAGTGTGCCCATGTAAACCAGATTCGGTGAGCGCAAATTAAAATGTTCCAGCACGCCACGACCGTGTTCACCGAGCACACCAAACCCATGCGCATCGTCGACAATCAGCCAGGCATCATAACGCTCACACAGGGCAAGCAAGGCTGGCAAATCAGCGATATTTCCATCCATGCTGAATACGCTATCGGTGACAACGACCTTGGTGGTCGAAGTCGACTCTCGCAGCATTTGCTCCAGCGTTAGGTAATCTCTATGCGGAAATACTTTGACCGCAGCACGCGATAAGCGTGCACCGTCTATCAGTGAGGCATGATTTAGTGCTTCTGAAAATACCGCTGCATCTTTGCCGGCAAGCGCACTGATGACAGCAAGATTTGCCATATATCCGGTGCAAAAATACAGGGCACGCGCATGATCCATATAGGGCGAGATAAACTCAGCAAGACGATCTTCCAGCAGAGCATGCGCCCGGCTATGTCCGCTGATCAGGTGTGACGCACCGCTGCCTGCGCCGTACAGTCTTGCCCCCTCTTGCACAGCAGCGATAATCGCAGGATGCGCTGCCAAACCCAAATAGTCATTGCTACAAAATGCTAACAAGTCCCGGCCATCAGCGCGCAATGCTGGGGCCGATACGGTCTCAACCGTGCGACGACGACGAATTAGATATTTAGCATCCAGCACATCCAGTTCATCGCGTAATTGGCTTAGTAAACGCTGACTCACACCGTCACCTCATTCATGACATCATTAAATACCTGGGTCGTTTTTGACGCTAACAAGGCGATTTCTTGCGGGTCGAGAATGTACGGAGGCATCAGATACACGGTGCGGCCAATCGGACGTAATAACAATTCCTGCTTTAAGGCAGCAGCAAAAAATCGGCGTGAAAAAGTCGCTGCCTGCGCAGCATCATCCACCACCGCATCAAATGCGAAGATCATGCCCTGCTGTCTAATATGGCTCACACGTGGATCGTCGGTCAGGCTGGAGAAAGCATCTTTAATCGCTGTTGCCTTGATGCGATTTTTTTCCAGTACATGGTCGTCTTCAAAAATTGCCAGCGTCGCCAGAGCAGCACGGCAGGCCAATGGATTGCCGGTGTACGAATGCGAATGCAAAAAACCACGGCGCATATCTGCATCATAAAAAGTCTGATACACCGTATCGGTCGTCATCACCAGCGATAAAGGCAAATAGCCGCCGCTGATGCCTTTGGACAGGCATAAAAAATCAGGCCAGATACTCGCAGATTCACAGGCAAAGAAAGTACCGGTGCGGCCACAACCGACAGCGATTTCATCGGCAATCAGATGTACCTGATACTGGTCGCATAATTCGCGTAAACGGCGCAGATACACCGGATCGTGCATGGCCATACCCGTCGCACACTGCACCAGCGGCTCAATAATCACGGCGGCAATTTTGCCCTCACGCTCTTGTAAGACACGCTCAAGATCGGCGGCAGCACGCAATGCGACATCGGCAGCTGTTTCTCCCGCTTGCGCCAGACGGGCATCAGGTGAGGCAACGACATGCGCTCGTTGCAGCATCGGGCCATAGGCTTCGCGGAACAGGCTGACATCGGTGACCGCCAGTGCACCCACGGTCTCACCGTGATAACTACCTTTGCTGCAGATGAATTCTTGCTTCTCTGTTTGACCGCCATTACGCCAGGCATGGAAACTCATCTTTAAGGCGATCTCGACCGCCGACGCACCATCAGATGCGTAAAAGCAATGACCCAAGGCGTGGTTACTAAGCGCTGCTAATTTTTCTGATAACTGAATCACCGGCTCATGCGTAAAACCGGCGAGCATCGCATGCTCGAGTTTATCGAGCTGATCCTTGAGTTCTGCGTTGATGCGAGGATTAGCGTGACCAAACAAATTCACCCACCACGAGCTAATCGCGTCGAGATAGCGCTTGCCTTCCATGTCGTAGAGCCAAGCACCGCGACCATGGCTGACAGGAATCAGCGGCACAGGATTGGCGCTAGAATGATGCTGCATCTGGGTACAAGGATGCCATACATGCTGCAGGCTACGTGCGACCCAGTCTTGTTGATTATTCAAATTTACTCCAGACTACTTTTGAAACCCGCACATTTTACGGGCTTTTCCAGCCATTTTTGACTTAAAACCCGCGTAAAAACTAGGCATTCACATCGTAATTACTAAAATTACTAAAAAATCCTTTAAATCTTTTAAACCCTTTAAATCAGAATACGAAATACCGCTTAAGCATAGCGACGCAACTGCCAGCTGCCAGTTACTAGTCGCCAACAAACGATGTCACCAGACGGGTTAAAACTGAATTTCCTTAAGATGATTCTCGATGTGCATCACATGCGCGTTTGCAAACTCTGTCTTGCTCAATACACCATAGGCAAAGTGTGGATGCAGTTCACCGCTATAACTCTGAAACGCTTGCAACGCCGTAATCACTAGATCAATTGCCTCGCTGACATTGCCGGCATCGGCAATCGCTGGCGCACCCGGAATCGGTTCGGTCAGATTATGACGCATCGCTCCCGCTACCGAGAAGGCATAGAAGGCGGCGCTGCCAGCGGTATGCTGAAACAACTCGGGCTTCATCTCAGGATAGCCGGTCATTGAATACTGAATGCTTTGCGCCAGATGCACGAATACTTTGTACGGTGCCCAACCCGTTTTGGCGACTAATTTCGTCACTAAGTCAGGCGACTTCAGTGCCTCTAACTGCTTCAGCATCGCGGCAATTGAGGTGATTTCGACAGTTGATTTACGATAGGTCGCTAACCCCAATGCGGCGACCGCAGTGAGAGCGAACGCACCTGTTAATAAACGCCTCTTTTTCATAGCAACCATCCTGGTTTGCGTTTTTCTAAGAATGAACGAACACCTTCTCGCCCCTCTTCCGATGCACGTATATGGGCAATGCCTTCAACTGTTGCGGCAATCAGTTCACCGGTGAGTTCACGATTGGCAACCTCCTGCACCAGACGCTTTGCCTGCTTCACAGCATTCGGGCTGTTCGACACCAGCGACTTAACGATCTCTGCAACTTTTTCGTCAAGCGTCTCCGCGCTGACCAATTCATGTACGAAGCCGATGCGATGCGCTTCTGCCGCGCTGAAACGCTCTGCCGTGATGAAATACCGCCGCGCCGCACTCTCGCCCATCGCCTTGATAACATAGGGAGAAATCGTCGCTGGAATCAAACCAAGCTTGACTTCACTTAAACAATAGTTCGCACCATCTGCACTGACTACGATATCGCATGCAGCGACCAATCCCATACCACCCGCATAGCAATCACCCTGTACTTTAGCGACCACTGGTTTGCTACAGGTATAAATCGTGCGCAACATCTCGGCCAGTTGCCCGGCATCGGCAATGTTTTCCGCATGCGAGTAATCGGCCATCTTCTTCATCCAGTGCAGGTCAGCACCGGCGCAAAACGCCGGGCCACTCGCTGCGAGCACCACAGCACGGATCGTAGTGTCTGCATCAAGCTCACGAAACACTTGGGTGATTTCGGCAATCGTTGTTTCATTAAAAGCGTTGCGGACGTCGGAGCGATTGAGGGTCACTGTCGCTATCGCAGCTAATCTATTTAATTGTAAAGACTGATAATCCATGTTTATCTAAGTGCTCCAATTTTTTGGATAAATAACATCACATCAGTTTTCCAGCCCTCGACGTTTTTTCCATTACTAAAAAAAGCATGTCCATCATCTCCGAATGGAGCTGGAGTAATAAACGTCACATCAACTGATTTCTCTCTGTAAGCCTGATGTAGGCGACTAGCAATCGCAGGACCAAAGTAGTGATCATTTTGTGCATAGAACCACAACATGGGAACTTTGGTCGTTGCAGCAAACTCTGCAAACGTCTGAAACAAGCGCTCGGGATTGCATACCGTATCGGCATTTTGCGAACCACGTCCTCCAGCAAAATTGACAACCCCAATGACACCTGGGAGGTTTTGACTTGCCAGTGCTAGAACGCCAAACCCACCAGCCGACTGACCTACTAATACGATCCTTGATACATCAATATATGGTTTGCTTTTGGCATACTCGATCGCCGCTTCAATATCTTTAGCTGTTTCCAAGCCAGCTTCTTTATAAGCAGGGGAAGAACAGGAGAAATAATTTTCTGCCCAGGGGCCTGTAGATTTGCCATAACCACGTCGTACAGGATTCAATACAACAAAGCCTTCATTGGCCATCGCGCGCGATTGCGCAGGATAGCGCCCGCTGAGGTTGACCCGGTCTGCCGGATTACGCGGGCTACCGTGATTAATCAATAGCAACGGAAAAGGCCCTGTACCCTCAGGCTTAAATTCTGTCGCCTCCAAGGTCACCTCCTTCGTACCCCAGAATCCTTTTACCTGCATTGGAATCTGTACCGTTTGTTCGCTGATCTGGCTTGCAAATAGCGACGATGACACGAGAAGTAACGAACACATCGCCAGTAAATATTTTTGAATCATTCTGCCCACTCTTTTTTAGGTTCAGTCGATTTCATGATTTTCCGAAACTCTGACAAATATAAAGATTAGTAGTGCCTGACACACTTCTCTCGGTAAGCTTTCTTCAAACTGTCAGATCATTTACAGAAATAAGCAAGCAGCTATAAATTTACATCCTGAACAAGCCAAATTTGACATCAGGAATAGGCGCATTCAATGCGGCCGACAAACCTAATCCCAAGACCATCCGCGTGTCTGCCGGATCAATAACGCCGTCATCCCACAAGCGTGCCGAGGCGTAATACGGATGTCCCTGGTGCTCATATTGTTCTTTGATGGGTTGTTTGAAAGCGGCTTCTTCATCCGCCGTCCAGCTGCCGCCTTTACCTTCGATACCGTCGCGTTTAACGGTCGCCAGAACGCTGGCGGCTTGCTCGCCACCCATGACGGAGATACGTGCATTTGGCCACATCCACATAAAGCGTGGAGAGAAAGCGCGACCGCACATGCCATAGTTACCGGCACCAAAACTACCTCCGATAATGACAGTGAACTTTGGTACATTGGCCGTGGCGACAGCTGTCACCATCTTTGCACCGTTACGGGCGATCCCCTCATTTTCGTATTTGCGTCCCACCATGAACCCAGTGATATTTTGAAGAAATACCAGTGGGATTTTACGCTGGCAGCAGAGCTCAATAAAGTGCGCCCCCTTCAAGGCGGACTCTGAAAAAAGAATACCGTTATTCGCGATAATACCCACCGGCATGCCGTGGATATGTGCAAAACCGCAGACTAAGGTCGTACCATAACGCGCCTTAAATTCATCGAAATGACTGCCGTCAACAACACGCGCAATGACTTCGCGTACATCAAATGGCTTACGGGTATCCACCGGGATCACGCCATATAATTCTTGTGCGGGAAATTTTGGTTCTTCGACGTCTTTCAACACAACACTGGCTGGCTTTTGACGATTCAGATTTGAGACGATGGTACGCGCCATTGACAAAGCGTGAGTATCGTTTTGTGCCAGGTGATCGACCACGCCCGACAGACGCGTGTGGACATCACCACCACCAAGATCTTCGGCGCTGACGACTTCGCCGGTTGCGGCTTTGACCAAAGGTGGGCCACCGAGAAAAATCGTCCCCTGATTCTTCACGATAATCGATTCATCGCTCATCGCCGGGACATACGCGCCGCCCGCAGTACACGATCCCATGACCACCGCGATCTGTGGAATGCCTTTGGCCGACATGGTAGCCTGATTAAAAAAGATGCGGCCGAAATGATCACGATCCGGGAATACATCATCCTGATTCGGTAAGTTTGCTCCGCCGCTATCGACCAGATAAATACACGGCAAATTGTTTTGCTCGGCGATTTCTTGTGCACGTAAATGCTTCTTTACCGTCATCGGATAGTAGGTACCACCTTTGACCGTCGCATCATTACACACAATAACGCACTCTTGCCCGGACACCCGGCCAATACCGGTAATCACGCCCGCTGACGGTGCGGCATCGATGTCGTTTTTTTCCTTGTACATGTCATAAGCTGCGAGCTGAGAAAATTCCAGAAACGGCGTCCCCGAATCAAGCAACATTTGTACGCGGTCACGTGGCAATAATTTGCCACGTGCCAGATGTTTTTTGCGCGCCTCGTCACCCCCACCGAGAGCGATTTTGGCAATTTTTTCTTTTAAGTCATCGACCACGCGTTGCATCGCAGCGGCATTCGCCTTGAAATCTTCAGAGCGGCTATTCAGTTTGGAATCTAAGGTCGTCATTTGTCTTTTCTCTTCTTATCGTCTTTGGTCGGGAAGTTACCATCCACATATAACCATTTGCCATCTTCTCGTGAAAAACGGCTTACTTCATGCAGGCGATGTGCTCGCCCGCCTATTTTGTAACGCGCCACAAATTCTACGGTGGCGCTGTCTGTCTTACCTGTATCCAGCGCATATTTTTTGACTTCTAGGCCCAGCCATTGCGTCGGATCATCATGGACTATCCGTTCCGCAGGACAAGTACGCACATCCCAAGTAGCACGCAGATAAATCTCGTCGTTCAGAGTGTAAGCCGAGTAACGTGAGCGCATTAAGGCCTCAGCATCTGGCGCGATCGCCGTACCGTTTAAAAATGGCGCACAACAATGTTCAAACACTTTTCCTGAACCACAGGGACACATGACCTTCATACTGATTTATTTACTTTCATTCTTTGCTGGCTTGGTCATCATTGGCGCGCCTGCCGCTTTCCATGAACTGAAGCCACCGTCAATATGCGCGACATTCTCTAAGCCCATATCTTGTACAGTCTTGGTCGTCAACGCGCTACGCCAGCCTGCGGCACAAAAAAATATGAACTCTTTACGCTCACCGAACACCGGTTTGAAATACGGAGAATCAGGGTCAATCCAAAACTCGATCATGCCGCGTGGAGCATGAAAAGCTCCGGGAACGATGCCTTCACGCTCCAATTCACGAACATCGCGGATATCAATGAACTGCACATGAGGATCAGTCAACTTAGCCTGTGCCTCAGCAACGCTATAGGTCGTGATCTCTGCGCTAGCTTCGTCGACTAATTGTTTGAAGCCTTTTTTCATCTATCCCTCCGTAAGGTGCGCCATGCGCACCAGACAACTCCACCGGTGCGCATGACGCACCCTACCTGGTCCTTACGCCAGTGCCCGTCCAATCAGAATTTTTTGAATATCTGAGGTACCTTCATAGATCTGGCAAACCCTGGCATCGCGGTAAATTCGCTCAACCGGAAAGTCGCTGACATAGCCATAGCCGCCATGAATCTGGATCGCATCGGAGCATACTTTTTCTGCCATTTCAGATGCAAACAATTTCGCCATTGCCGCTTCTTTCAGGCAAGGCTTACCGGCGTCTTTTAAACTTGCCGCATGCCAGATTAATTGACGGGCAGCTTCGATCTGGGTCGCCATGTCGGCAAGCTTGAATTGTACCGATTGATGATCAAAAATCGCTTTACCAAAACTGGTACGATCTTTGGCATACGCCAGAGCGGCGTCAAATGCGGCGCGTGCCATGCCGACTGATTGCGAGGCGATCCCGATGCGACCACCCTCTAAACCGGACAAGGCAATTTTGTAACCCATGCCTTCTTCAGCGATCAAATTCTCGGCTGGAATACGACAATTCTCAAACAGGATTTGCGCCGTATCAGAAGAATGCTGGCCCATTTTTTGTTCCAGACTGGCGACGATGTAACCCGGTGTATTGGTGGGCACCCAGAAGGCGCTGATACCCTTTTTACCTGCAGCTTTGTCCGTCACTGCCATGACAATAGCGACGTCCGCATGTTTGCCGCTGGTGATGAATTGCTTGACGCCATTGAGTACGTATTCGTTACCCTTTTCGCTTTTTTCCACCTTCGCTGTCGTACGCAGCTCGGAGGCATCGCTGCCTGCATGCGGCTCTGTCAGGCAAAATGCACCGAGCATGTCACCGCTAGCCAAGGGGCGTAACCATTGCTCTTTTTGGACGTCGTTCGCATACATCATGGCGATACTGCATACGGGGCAATTGTTGACCGAGATCACGGTGGAGGTGCCGCCGTCACCGGCAGCAACTTCTTCCAGTACCAGCGCCAGAGACAGATAATCCATACCTGCACCGCCGAGTTCCTCCGGCACAGCGACGCCATACGCGCCCATCTGCGCGAGTTCTTTTAATTCTGCGGCTGGGAAATGATGTTCCTTATCCCAGCGCGCGGCGTTTGGTACTAATTTTTCCTGGGCAAAGGCGCGAATGGCATCGCGTATCATCTCGTGTTCTGGCGTTAGTAACATACTCTGTCTCGTGGTTCTGTTGTTGGTTACCAGCTCAGGCTGGAACCGTTGTAATTAAAAAATTGTCCGTTGTCGTCGGCGTGCAGACCCGCCAGTGTTTTGCGTATGCCTTGTGCACTGTCTTCCACAGTAAGTTCAGCACCGATACCGCCCATTTCTGTTTTGACCCACCCCGGATGCAGCGCTACACAAATTGCCTGCTGCGTCTGCAAAGACACATCCTTGAGCACAGAATTCAAAGCAGCTTTACTGGCGCGATATAACCAGCCGTGGCTACCGTTGCGCTCACTAATAGAGCCCATCATGGATGAAATCACGGCAAGGCGACCTCCAGCGTTTTCAACCAGCGGCAACACCATCGGCAATATCCGCATCGCCGCCAGTACATTGGTATGCATCACTTCATCAAATTGCGTGTCATGCGGTGTCTGCAAGCCCGTCGTGCGCGGGCCATAGACACCAGCGTTCAAAATAGCGACGTCGATTTTTTCATCATCGAGCCGCCAGCCGAGGCCACCACAGTCATTAATATTCGTCACATCCAAAGGCATGGCCTCACAGCCCAGGGCCCGCAAGGCGGACAGATCGACAGCTTTACGTGCGGTGGCAATCACGCGCCATCCGGCGGCCTTATATTGCAAGGCCAGTTCGCGGCCGATACCGCGTGACGCGCCGAGGATGAGTGCTGTAGGCATTTTGTTTCTTTCAGTTAGCGCAAACGTGAACCGTTTGGATTCATTGCTTCTTCATCTTTTCGAGTTGGGTAATAAATTTTCTTCTTTTCTAATCCGTAAAAAAGAAGTCCATGAATACCTTGCGCTAAACGTTTTGGAATACACCGAGCCCAAATATTTTTAAATGCATCGTTCAGTAACGCTTCGGACCCACGTGCATAAACTTCGTCAATGAAAGCAATATCTTGATCCCCAGGAAAAATAAGTGAAAACTCTTCATCGGTCGCCGCAAAAATATCGTAAACACTATTTGCTGCGCCATCGATAATTTGAATATTTTTCATGGGGTCAGTTAATTCGTCCGAACATCTAGATCAGATTTAAACCAGCTCGATCGCCATCGCCGTACCTTCACCGCCACCGATACATAGCGATGCGACGCCGCGTTTTTTACCTTGTTTCTTCAGAGCGCCGATCAGGGTAATCACGATACGGGCACCGGATGCGCCGATAGGATGGCCGAGCGCGCAGGCACCGCCGTGTACATTGACCTTGTCATGAGAAATACCGAGGTCTTTCATTGCCGCCATTGGCACTGCGGCGAAGGCCTCATTGATTTCGAACAGATCGACATCGGCAGTTGTCCAGCCGATTTTTTTGTACAGCTTTTCAATCGCGCCAATGGGTGCTGTGGTGAACCAGCCTGGTTCTTGTGCATGGCTGGCGTGACCGAGGATTTTGGCGATCGGTGTCAGACCGAGTTCTTTGGCTTTTGATTCACGCATTAATACCAGTGCAGCAGCACCATCGTTGATCGAAGAGGACGATGCAGCAGTGATAGTGCCGTCTTTTTTAAATGCCGGTTTCAATGCAGGAATTTTGTCGAGCTTAGCTTTGAGGGGGCCTTCATCTTTGTCGATGATCACGTCTCCGCCGCGACCAGATACGGTGACGGGTGCAATTTCCCAGGCAAAAGAGCCATCCGCTGTTGCCGCCTGTGCACGTTTAACTGACGCGATCGCAAAGGCATCCTGTTCTTCACGACTGAATTGATATTTCGCAGAGCAATCTTCAGCGAACGTTCCCATCGACCGACCTTTGTCGTAGGCATCTTCCAGTCCATCAAGCATCATATGATCAAAAATCTGACCGTGACCGATGCGGTAGCCGCCGCGTGCTTTAGGAATCAGATACGGCGCGTTGGTCATGGATTCCATACCGCCTGTTACTACCACGTCATTGCTGCCCGCACTGATGGAATCGAACGCCATCATAGTCGCTTTCATCGCGGAGCCGCACATTTTTGACAAGGTAACCGCGCCGGTAGACATCGGCAAACCCGCGGCCAGCAGCGCCTGACGCGCTGGCGCTTGTCCCTGGCCTGCCATCAGGCAGTTACCGAACAGGACTTCTTCAACCAGTTCCGGTTTGACACCGGAACGCTCAACTGCCGCCTTGATGGCGACTGCACCTAACTGGCTGGCGGTCAGTGAGGAAAAATCGCCCTGAAACGCGCCCATAGGAGTGCGTGCAGCACCGACGATAACGATAGGATCATTCATGTTTGTCTCCAAAAAATAGTCAAAAATTCGAGTGGGTCAATGTAGTCAATCTAGGCAGTTTATGCATCTTAATCATTAGTAGTTCCGGCAGCTTTCTGCGCATTGGCTGCCATCGCCTGATGTCCCGGATACGTGCTAGCGTGGCTGAAACGCACTTCTTGGGGATACGGAAAAACGTCATCGACCTTGCCTTCCATGATGCGTTTTTTACGGGTCTGCCAGTAGTCTGCCGTCAGCAGATCCGCATGGTGCTTCATGAAATACTGGCGCACTTTGATATTACCAAGCAAGAAAGTGCCGAACTGCTCAGGAAACACATCATTCCTAGCGATCGGATACCAAGGCTCTGCGGATATTTCGTCTTCTTCATTACGCGGCTGCGGGATCACGCGAAAATTACAATCGCTGATGTATTCAATCTCATCGTAATCGTAAAACACGACACGGCTGTGACGGGTAACGCCAAAGTTTTTGTACAGCATATCCCCAGGAAAAATATTCGCTGCGACCAGTTCCTTAATAGCATTGCCATATTCAGCTATGCCGTGCTCGATAGCAGCATCATCACCGCGCTTTTCTGCTTCGGTCAGAAAGATGTTCAGCGGCACCATGCGACGTTCGATGTACAGATGCTTGATGATGATTTCATCGTCATCTTCTTCCAGAATCGATGGGGCAAATTGCTTGATCTCTGCCAGCAATTCATCCGAAAAACGGGCACGTGGAAATGCCACGTCCGAATATTCCAGCGTATCTGCCATGCGGCCGACACGGTCATGGTTTTTGACGAGCTGGTATTTTTCTTTGATCAGTGCTTTGGTGGTCTCTTTCGGTGGCGGAAAACTGTCTTTGATCAGCTTAAACACATACGGAAACGACGGCAAAGCAAATACCAGCATGACCAGGCCGCGGATACCCGGTGCGGCCTCGATGCGGTCAGATGAGTATTTGAGATGATGTAAAAAATCGCGGTAGAACAAATTCTTGCCATGCTTTTGCAAACCCAGAATCGTATAGATTTCGCTGCGTGGTTTCTTCGGCAAAATGCTGCGGATAAACTGGACATAGGCCGACGGCACCAGCATATCGACCATGAAATAAGCGCGGGTAAATGAGAACAAGACCGTGATCTGGATATTGTCGAATAAGACGGTATCCAGTACCAGTTCGGCTTTACGGTTATGCAGGATGGGGACGACGAACGGATATTCTTTGTTGCCGTTGATGCCTTTACCGACAATATAGGCGCCCTTATTACGGAAGAATAAATTCGCCAGTACCTGAATCTGATGATTGGGTTCGATCTTATCGTCGCCAAAGATGGCCGTGAGACGCTCGGCGACGAAGCCGATGTCTCTGTCAAGATCAGAAAAATTCGCTTTGAGCTGAAAATTCGTGACGATACGTTTCAGCGTGTAATGCAGACCATCGGTAGCCGGGTAATATACGCGGTAGGTCGGCGGCGTCTCTTTGTTTTCGATGTATTCGGTCGATACGGCGGGACGTACAAAGATGAAGTCATTATGAAAATAATTACGGTGCAGCATTTTGGTACAGACCGTATTGTAAAAAGTCTCGGCCAGCTCAGGTTGCAGATGATCGATCAGCAAACCCATGTAGTGCAGTTTGACCTCGCGCCAGACTTCGTCGGTCAGATCGTCTTCATCGTATTCATCTTCCAGACTTTGCACGCACTCTTTTACACGCTTGTCGTAGTAACCGATACGCTCTCTCGCCGCATTTTGTGCAGCCTTCCAGTCGCCTGATTCAAAATCGCGCTTGGCCGTCTGGCTCGATGCGCGGAACAACCGGTAATGCTTGTCGAAGCCATCCATGATCATGCGGGCAATATCGAACGCAATCTGGGATGACAACAGTTTAGGGAAGGCGACTTGGGGCATGGCGACTCGGCTGGCAGATTAAAAGGGGTAGCTCATCATGCTCATGTTAATGATGGGCTAAGCGCTAGTGTACCTAGCTTCACCAAGTTCGCCAGATCTACCCCCATTCCGCCACACACAATCATCAAAGGACGTTGGTATTGCGCCAAAACCGGTAAATTCTGATAAGCCACCGCCAATGCGGCACCGCAAGCAGGCTCCACCAGCGCGCGCATATCATCGGCAAAGCGCAGGCAAGCATGTATCGCCTGCGCATCGGTGACGGTCACGGTCGTTATCTCATGTTCTTTCGTGTACTGAAACGCTTGCGGTGCGACCCGACGGGCGCCCAGCGTACTAGCAACCGATGTGATCGCCGGTAAGGTGACCAGCTCACCAGCGTGCACGGCTGCATGCAAAGAGGCCGCACCGTCTGTTTCAACCGCTATCACGGGAATATGTGCCAGACCATTACGCTGCAAGCCCTGCACCACACCGCTCATCAGTCCACCACCGCCGACAGAGCAAATAACGACATCAAACACATGGCCAGCATTCACAACTTCATCAATCAAGGTCGCGTTGCCGTCCCAGATATCGGGATGATCGAAAGGCGGTATATACACCGCCGCAGGGTCCTGACACATAGCAAGAGCAAGTTGATTCGCTTCATCCCATTGCTTGCCCTCGACGATCAGTTCGGCACCGATGGCACGAATCGCCTGTCGGACATTGTCCGGTGTCGTGTGCGGCACGACGATGGTGGTGCGAACACCTAAAGCTGCACCCGCAACAGCGGCGGCAAATCCAGCATTACCACCCGACGGACAGACCAGATGCGTCGCGCCTTTGGCCACCGCACGCTGGCACAACAACCCGATGCCGCGCAGCTTGAATGAACCGGAGGGCTGTGTGTTTTCCATTTTCAGCCAGACCGCTTTGTCGAGCTGAACCGACAGGCTACGATGCTGCAGCAAAGGTGTTGATATGTGCAAAGGCGTCATGTGATCGGCGATAGACATTAGGTAATTGGTTGATGTGCTGCGCTGTATTTCTCTGGAAATTCGCTAGAACTTCACTAAAGGCTGGAGAAATATGCGTGCAAACGCTCTTGTGACGCTCTTCCCGCTCTCGTAAGCAGGAAAGAGCTTCACAAACTTACTTCGTTTCAGCAAACAATTCACGGCCAATCAGCATACGGCGAATTTCGCTGGTGCCTGCGCCGATTTCATACAGCTTGGCATCGCGCCACAGGCGTCCGACCGGATATTCATTGATATAACCGTTACCGCCCAGTGTCTGGATCGCCTCACCCGCCATCCAGGTCGCTTTTTCTGCGGAGTACAAAATCGCTCCGGCGGCATCTTTGCGCAAGGCACGGATTTGCTCGGGATTGGCTGCGCGATCACATGCCTGACCGACCGCATAGACATAAGCCTTACACGCCATCATGGTGGAATACATATCGGCGAGCTTGCCTTGCATCAACTGGAATTCGCCAATCGGCTGACCGAACTGCTTGCGGTCATGCACGTAAGGAACGACTGCATCCATACAAGCCTGCATGATGCCCAGCGGGCCGCCCGACAAGACAGTGCGCTCGAAATCCAGGCCGGACATCAAGACATTCACGCCTTTACCCAGACCGCCGAGGACGTTTTCTGCGGGTACTTCACAATCCTGGAATACCAGCTCACCGGTGTGAGAACCGCGCATGCCGAGCTTGTCGAGTTTTTGCGCAATGCTAAATCCCTTGAAATTCTTTTCGATCAGGAAAGCCGTCATGCCGCGTGGACCTGCTTCCAGATCGTTTTTCGCGTAGACCACCAGCACATCGGCGTCAGGACCATTCGTGATCCACATCTTGGTCCCATTCAAAACCCAGCGATCACCTTTCCAATCGGCGCGCAATTTCATGCTGACGACGTCGGAGCCGGCGTTTGGCTCGGACATGGCGAGCGCGCCGATATGTTCACCGGAGATCAGTTTTGGCAGGTATTTTTGCTTTTGCTCTTCGCTGCCGTTGCGTTTGATCTGGTTCACACACAAATTTGAATGCGCGCCGTAGGACAAGCCGACCGATGCAGAAGCGCGGGAAATTTCTTCCATGGCGATGATGTGGGCTAGATAGCCCATATTCGCGCCGCCATATTCTTCGCCGACGGTGATGCCCAGAATACCGAGGTCGCCCATTTTGCGCCACAGATCCATGGGAAACTGGTCATTGCGGTCGATCTCAGCAGCACGCGGAGCGATTTCGGCGGCGGCAAATTGTTGAATTGTCTCGCGCAGAGAAGCGATGTCTTCGCCGTGATCAAAAGTCAAACCTGGTAGATGGAGCATGTCATCCTCACTTCATTATTAAAAGTTGTTGTACTTCATATTACGCTTCCGGGCACTGCTGATGGCGCATTTTCCGGGACTACATCACCTGCGCTCAGTCAATGTCAGGAGTTCTCCCTGGGAATTACAAATAAAGTCTGCTGCATGACGGCGCAGAGTTTTTCTTTTCCCTGATTGACGACAAAGAGTTCTGCACTAGAAACGACCAGCGTTTTTCCTGCCTTGACGACCTTACCGCGGGCGATCAGGGTGTCGCCGATACCGGGCGACATGATGTTGATTTTATACTCGGCAGTTAAGCACTCACTTACTGGCATCAGCAAGGTGTTCGCCGCATAGCCGCCTGCTGCATCGGCTAAGGCGCCCATCACACCACCGTGAAAATAACCGTGCTGCTGACTTACTTTATTACTCATCGGCACAACAATTTCACAGGCGCCGGGCGTCATACTGGTCAGGCGCGCATCCCATGAGGTCAAGGCGCCTTGCTTGTTAAAACTTTCCAGCAGCATAAAAGCGAGCGTGTGATCCAGGGCTGCGGGTGTTGTCGATTGCTCCATACATCCTCTGATAGCAGTGAAAATCAGGGTAGTTCAGTGGCACAGTGCCGACGTACAGGCAAGGTGCGCGAATGAGTCTAAAAATCATACGTTAAATTGACGTTTACGTAAACGTCAATCAAACCAGCACAAGGCTTATCGTAGTTTTACTTGCTACCTGCCTGTTCAGCCAATAAACGCTGACTTTCTTCCTCGTGAGCACTGATTTCAGCCAGCATGATCTCTATATCCTCGCGCTGCTGCTCCAGCGCCGCCCGGTGTCGCGCCAGTACCTGCAAGAAACTTTGCAACTGCACTTCAGTATCCTTGGGCGAACCGTACATATCGACCAGACTCTTGATATCGGACAGGCTGAGGCCGAGCCGCTTGCCGCGCAAGGTCAGCTTCAGGTGCGTGCGTTCACGGGCGGTGTACACGCGATTGCGCCCGGTCGGGCCGTCGCGCGTCGGGCTAATCAAACCCTGATCCTCGTAGAAACGAATTGCACGCGGGGTGATATCGAATTCTTTGGCGAGTTCTGTAATCGTGTAGGTGGCCATAGGCAGAAACAAGGAAGTAAATAGTTGATTACAATCTGGGGCGAAACAAAACGAACCTAGGCATTGCAAAATTCAGGCTCGTGATACGCACAATGCGTCACAAATGCCGTTTACGTAAACGTCAAATCAGGCAAAATCGCATTGTAGGACATTCTGTGGCGGCTGTGTACGCCCTCAACTTAGCAAAGTACTACCTAGTGAAAGTACCACGATGAATCCATTGGAATTACAACTCAACTACCCGCTCGGCGAGCATGTGCCTGAGCTCGGGCAGACCACAGAAATCGCCCCCGGTGTGCTGTGGGTCAGGATGGGCTTACCGTTTGCGCTGAATCACATTAATTTGTGGCTGATCGAAGATGTATATGAAAACGAGCATGGATCAACGCATGGCTGGACCTTGGTTGATTGCGGGATTTCCAGCGATGCGACGCGTGCGGCGTGGGAGAGCTTGTTCAATAATCCCGATGCAGGGCTGCGCGGATTGCCGGTCGTCCGGGTAATTGCGACGCATTGTCACCCTGATCATGTCGGGCTGGCGGACTGGCTTTGCGGTCGCTGGCAGGCACCGTTGTGGATGACAGCAGGAGAATATGCGTTTGCACGCATGATGTTGGCGAACTTGCCGGGTGCAGATGGGAGCGCCATGTTTCCGCACTTTAAAAAACACGGCATGGTCACTGACATGCAGGAAAAAATTCAGGAGCGCAAAAGCTATTACACCACGCTGGTCCCCTCGGTGCCGGCCGCTTATCACCGCATGCAGGAGGGTCGCCCCGTACGCATTGGCGGGCGCGACTGGCAGGTGATCACTGGTTTTGGACATTCGCCGGAGCACGCTTCACTGTATTGCGAAGAGTTAGGTCTGCTGATCGCTGGCGACATGGTACTGCCGCGGATCTCGACCAATGTCTCAGTATTCGCGATCGAACCAGAAGCCAATCCGGTGCAGCAATATCTGGACTCGCTGGCGAAATATGCATCGCTGCCGGAGGACGTACTGATCCTGCCATCCCATGGCAAACCTTTTCGCGGTTTACACACCAGGATTCAACAGCTCAACGACCATCACCGTGACCGTCTGGCCGAAGTAGTTGACGTCTGTATCACGCTGCAATCCGCCGCCGATATCGTGCCTATCATGTTCCGCCGACCGCTCGATGCACATCAGATCACCTTCGCCATGGGCGAAGCGCTGGCCCATTTGCACAAGCTGTGGTTTGACGGCGTGTTACGTCGTGAACTTGGTGCTGACGGCATTCTGCGGTTTATCTGTGTTTAGCCCAGATTGCGGACCGGACACGGGACTACCTTAACTGCTCCTATGACGGTTCAGGATATCCAGGAGTAACTGAACTGAGGCGACATCGTTACGATGAGACGCTGCAAAATGCTACAAAGCGCTAAAAAGCACCGTAAGACTAACGGCAATCCGGCATCAGCATCACGCATATACTTAGGTGGAGTATCAATATCAGATCACCTACTTCGCTTATGTTAAGTGCGGAATCTCATTTAAATAACAGATACTCCCTTGTTTTACTCAAATATTTGATGCTTCGGACTTCCCTTTGTCCATCCTTTGACTATCATCAGTTTTTTTTCTTAACACTCTCATGCCCACTAACGCACACGCACCACTCCGTACTTACCTCAAACTGATCTGCGTCGCCTTGTTTTGGGGAGGTACTTTTATTGCGGGCAAAATGGTCGCTCAACAGATCCCGCATCTGATCGCCGCGACGGGACGTTTTCTGGTCGCCAGTGGTTTATTGCTGTTACTTGCATGGCGGGTTGAAGGTGGCTTGCCCAAGCTGACTAGGCCGCAACTGCATGCGACGTTTGCGCTCGGTGCGACGGGGATTTTTCTATACAACATTTGCTTCTTTTCTGCGCTGGCTCGCATGCCTGCGGGACGCACTGCCTTGTTTGTGGCACTTAACCCTATCGTCACGGCACTAGCGCTCGCGCTGTTGTTTGGTGAACGCCTCGGCGCACGTAAATGGCTGGGAATCGCGATTGCCTTTGTCGGCGCGGCGATTGTGATTACGCGTGGCGATCTCGCAGGAGCCGCGCATGACCTGTCGCAATCGGTCGGCGTGGGTGAATTTTTTATGCTATGTGCCGTTTGTGCTTGGGCAGCCTACACCATCATTGGCCGCCATGCGCTGAAGGGTTTAAGCCCGATCGCGGCAACCACCTATGCATCGCTATGGGGATTATTGTTGCTGACCTGCGGATCCTTGTTTGAAATCCGCGATGTCGACTGGAGTCACTTCACCTGGCCCGTTCTGGCAGCAATCGTGTATCTGGGGGCGTTCGGTACGGTGATTGGCTTTGTTTGGTATTACGAAGGAGTTAAGTCAATAGGACCTGCCCGCACAGCAGTTTTTAATAATCTCGTGCCGGTGTTTGGCATCAGCCTGAGTTCGCTGCTACTGGGTGAGCCTGTTTTGGTGTCAATGGTGGTCGGTGGCTTGCTAGTGATTGCCGGCGTCTCGCTGACCAACAAATAGTTCGACTACAGCACGGGTTAACCATCTGGCAAAATTTCTTCTATTTTTCGTTGCCAATTTATACTATTCTGAGAGCCTAAAATAAAATAGGAGGCAGCATGAGACATGCCGCACAACCTGCATTCTTCAAAGACACAATTGTGGTCGCGTGGACACGTGCGTATCGCCTCATCATCCAGACTTAACATGACAACCCAAGGCGAGTTGCCCTCACCCATGTTTGGCGCTCCCAGCATTTCGCGCGAAACAATCTATAAAGCTATGGTAGAGCAATCAATGGACGCCATGCTGGTGTTAGAGGGAACACGCTTCGTTGATTGCAATCCAAGCGCAGAACGCCTCTACGGGGCAAGTCGGGAACAATTTTCTACGGTATCACCGATAGAATTCTCACCCGAATTTCAGCCAGATGGACGAGAATCGACGCCGACAATACGCGAGCATGTACGACTTGCCAATCTTGGAGCTCCCCAACGCTTTGAGTGGATTGCAAGGCGGCTTGATGGCAGCGTGTTTCCCGCGGAGGTAGGTCTGAGTCGCCTAATCGATGGTGAGACTATCCGAACAATCGTGGTAATTCGTGACCTGACAAATCAAAAACTAGCGGAAGAGGTCACTCACAAAAAAACATCAACACTTCAGGTATTGCTGGATAATTTTCCCGGCGGTGTCGCGTTGATTGATGAATCATGGCATGTCGTTACCTGGAATCAAGCGGTATTGAAGATTCTCGATTTGCCTGAATATTTATTTGAACAAGGCGCCCCGCATCTCCACACAATTTTTTCCTTCAATATCGAACGTGGCGAATACGGCGAATTCGGTAACACGATGCAAGAAAAATTTAAACGCCTGCTACAACTGCTGGAGAAGGGCCATGCCTATACCTATGACCGCGTTCGTTCTGATGGCAAAGTCATCGAGATCCGCAGTGCGCCAGTCAGCACAGGGGGCTTTGTCATGACCTTTGTTGACGCCACCAATAAACGCGACATACAAAAACAATATAAGCGTCAGTCTCTTTTGCTAAAAACGGTACTAAGCAGCATGCCACAAGGTATCAGCGTATTTGATAAGGACTTGAAACTACAGCTCTGGAATCAGAGTTTTATCGACGTTCTGAATTACGATCCGGCAGTTATTAACGAGGGCAGACATTTCGCCGACTTGCTGAGAATCATGGCGGAGCGCGGTGAATATGGCGACGGTGATATGGAGCAGCAGATACAGCAACGCCTTGCACTGGCAAAGCGTTTTGAAGCACACCGGTTTGAACGCAGACGCCCCAATGGCCATACCCATCTAGTACAGGGCACGCCGTATCATGATGAGGGCGAGCTGGGTGGTTTCATCACGACTTACACGGACATTACGGATCTCAAGAATGCACAACTCGCACTCTCCAATGCCAACGCGATGCTGGAAAAAAACGTCGCGGAACGTACCAGTGAACTGCGCAGCGCTCTAGATGATCTGATCCGTAGCGAAAAACTTGCTGCACTCGGCTCGCTTGTAGCCGGAGTGGCACATGAGTTGAATACACCGATCGGCAATAGCCTGCTGATATCAAGCACACTCAAAGAACGCACCGGCGAATTTATTAAATTGATCGAACAAGGGCAATTACGGCGCTCGGACTTGCAGCAGTATTTGGCAGAAGCGAGTCACGCCTCTACGTTGCTGGAGCGTGGACTCAATGCTGCAGCCGACCTGATCAGCAGTTTTAAACAGGTTGCAGTTGATCAGGCGAGTTCAAAGAGACGACGCTTTAATCTGGCCAAGGTCGGCAGCGATATCATTGCCACCGTGATGATGAAAATTCGTCAGTCAGGAATTAAAGTCGATCTGGATATTGCTGCGAATATCGAGATGGATAGCTATCCCGGTCCGCTGGAGCAAGTCATCAGTAACCTGATCGACAATGCCATTTTGCATGGCTTTGAGTCAAAGACCAAAGGAGAAGTCCGGCTCTCGGCGCAATTACTCGATAGTGAAACCGTCGAGATCCGCTTCCGGGATAACGGTGTCGGCATACGGCAAGATGATATCCCACGCATCTTTGATCCATTTTTTACCACCAAGCTTGGCAAAGGCGGCAGCGGATTGGGGTTAAATATTGTCTATAACATCGTGACCTCTCTGCTTGGTGGCAATATCCATGTTGCGAGCAATCCAGGTGACGGTGCTTGCTTTATTCTGCACTTGCCAGTGCGTTCGCCGTCGGAACAAGAGTAATGAAAATAATTCTTAGCACGTCATTTTCATTGATAGTATGAGCAATCAACATATCTCCCTGAAAGGCAAGGCCTTCATGAATCATCAAGCACGCGGCACATTTGAAGTCATACTCCCCACGCTCAGTTTGCATCATGGTGATGCCCATTCAATGATGGGGAGACGTGCAATTGACAAGCAATTTCATGGTGACTTGCAAGGCAGCAGTCAAGGCGAAATGCTAAGCGCTGGCACGGCAGTAAAAGGCTCGGCAGGGTATGTTGCTATCGAATTTGTGACGGGTAGCCTGCATGGTCGCAACGGCAGTTTTGCCTTGCAACACAATGGCGTCATGACACGTGGTGTGGCGACCTTGTCGTGTACCGTGGTTCCCGATTCAGGTACGGAGGAGTTGCGCGGACTCAGCGGCGCACTGGCGATCACGATAACAGATGGCAAACATCACTATGAGTTCAATTACCGTATAGATACTGATTAACAGTGGCTGAACACTGACTGTATTGAGCGTCTGTTGATTCAATAAAAAAATGGCAGCAACCGAAGTTGCTGCCATTGTCTTTATCATCTTACCCCGTCTGGTTTAGAATTTTTTCCACAGCCTTGCGAAATACGAAGCACCGTTCAGACCAAACTGCACGCTATCGTAGTAGAAACCGTTATCGGTTTCATCCGGATTTTGTCGTGTTGGTTTGACGTTGAAAACGTTATTCGCACCGATGGTCAGCTTGGTTGTATCGTTAAATGCATAAGTCAGACTCACATCAGCCGAGGTCTTAGGTGCGTAATACGCGTTTGGCACACCGACAGCCGTACCGGAGAAAGTGCCCAGTGTCTGCGCACCGAAATGGATGATCTTGACATCGCTTTCCCAAGGGCCGCGAGCGTAATCAAAGCCTAAGGTTGCCTTCAGACGCGGACCACCGTTCTCGATAAACAGTCTTTCGCGTTCAGACAAGACGACGTCTTCGAAACCCGCCAGTGAAGCTGGTGGGTGGACTTTGGTCACTTCGGTCTTGCTGTAGTTCAGCCCAAAATAGGTTCCAAGTTTGGCACCGGCAAAATCCATTTTGTGAGTCAGCGTCAAATCAACACCTTGGGTTTTGGTATCGATGGAGTTGACGAAGAATTGTGCCTGACCAACACCCAGAGTTGCCAGAGTCGCGCCCAGTGCCGGATAGTTATCGGAGTCAAAACGGCCTGACAATACGATGCGATCCTTAATATCGATACGATACAAATCAGCTGTAATGGACAAAGCTTTTGCTGGTGTCAGCGTGACACCCAAGGTGTAATTCTTAGATTTTTCTTCTTTCAGCTTCGGAATACCTGCGGCATTTGCTGCAGCACTGCCATTTGGTGCGAGTACGACGTCTTGTGGGACACCGCTGATGAAGTCAGTAAACGTCGAGGAAAAATACACTTGTTGCAGCGACGGCGCACGGAAACCTGTGCTCAGCGAACCGCGTAACAGCGCAGCATTATTCAGCTTGTAACTACCGGCTAATTTACCGGTTAATGTAGAACCAAAGTCGCTATAGCGTTCGCCGCGGACGGCTGTCTGCACTTTAAAGCGATCGCTGATATCGGTTTCAATATCGAGATAGGCAGCAACGCTGTTACGGCTCTTATCAGTCTTATCGCCAGGCTGAAAACCCGGGAAACCCTGGCTACCGGCATTACCACCAAAACCTACGCCATCAGCATCAATATATGAGCCAGGTTCGCCTGCATTGATTTTATAGTTTTCACGACGATATTCACCACCAAAGGCGACGTTCACACCGTTCATGAAACCATCAAAAAAGCGACTGAAATCAAGGTTGGTGGTCGCTTGTGAAAAAGAAAAACCCCCTGCGTTGAAACTGCTAGGACTGATCCCTTTACCACCTGCCAGCAAATCCTTGTTCGCAATCGAGGCGTTCAGCGTATTAGTGATGTTGTATTTCAGCTCGTTGTAACCATAAGTCTGGGACAAGTCTGCGCGCCATTCACCAAGCTGCCATTTATAGCCAGCCGTGCCGTAAATATCGTTGATATCACCGTTGATATAGGGAACAAATCCGTTCGGATACATTGCAGCAGAATTGCGTGACGGGATGTCGTCGGAACCGATACCACCGCGCGCGAATGCCGCAGAAGAGGCCTTGCGCTGTTGCGTACCGAGAGTGAAATAAAATTTATCGCTGCCGCCGTTCGGCAACTCACCATTCACATACACCGTAGGGCCTTGTACCTTGGTGTCGCCGATGGTACGTGGATTGCCAGGATCAGCACGATTCGAGCGACCGCGGTCCGTGTACTCAGCCGTGATACCAATCACGCCTTTGTCGCCGATCTGAATGCCACAGTAGGCTGATGGTAAAAAACTCTTACCGTCACCTGCGGAATATTGGCTGTAACCAAATACCGCTTCGCAACCGAGGTTCTTTTTCAGAGTGATATCCATAACGCCCGCAATCGCGTCAGAGCCGTACTGCGCCGCCGCACCATCACGCAAAATTTGTACGTTGTTGATCGCCATCATAGGGATAGAGTTCAGATCGGTACCCGTATTACCACGATTGCGTGCGCCAAACAGATTGACCAGCGAAACAGTATGGCGACGCTTGCCATTCACCAGAACCAGAGTCTGGTCTGAACCGAGACCACGCAATGCAGCGGAGTCGATCAGATCCGCACCATCAGCACCAGTTTGGCGCGTCGAGTTAAAAGAAGGGGACAGATACTGCAAGGTCTGCGCGAGATCAAACTGTCCACCTTGTTCGGCAACTTTGGTCAATGAGATGAAGTCGATCGGCAATGGCGTATCTGTCGCAGAATTACTTGCACGACGGGATCCGACAATCGTCATGCTCTGCATACCAGCGTCAGCCTTGTCGGCTGCCGGTGCAGTCTGGGCAAATACAACAGGGCTAACAGTGGCAGCAGTCGCGCCGTAGAGTGCCAACAGAACAGCTCTTCGCAAAATGGTCATAACAGGATTCCCCAAAAAATGTATATAAAACGGATACGTCTGTCCTCTTTTAGCCAATTCTCCAGATTGAAAAGACGACGTCATTTATTTACTTGAAAGCAAAATATAAGCCTGCAATATGCATCGATGTAGTGCACGCCTATGTCCGCGACACTGGTGACTTGGAGGGCAGATCAATTCAAAGTCATTACCAGAATTAAGCTGAGAACAGGTGTCACAAGACATTGCCGGATACTGCTTTATTGCAAGTCATCAGCGCCTCACATTGGAAGCAAAGAGGATGGTTTGCAGTATCTGCGCGGCCTTCAATATGTGTCAACAAGGATGCGACTGTCTGTGTCTTTTATGAGTAATTTTCCGCTGAAGAAAGATAAAAATGGGTGAAATGATCTAAACAAAATAAAAATTTTGCCGTTCTGTGATAACGCGGTTAGCTATAACTGAGGCCCGGCTCAGTGCTGTCCATCGAGGTGTAGTTTGGAGTGCCGCTGGAAAGCAGTTTCTTAAGTCCGCTGTAATGTACTGAGATAACGTAGTCCCTGGATAGCCCTGCTGCCATACCACGACAACATTTCACCATCGACTAACTGAACCGGTTTGCCTAGCTGCTTTTCTAGTGCTTCGACATGGGTGTCGGTAAAACGATAGGGCTCGCTGGATAGCAGGACGCGGTCAATGCCGCGCACCAGCTCATCGTTCCATACGAACGATGGGTAACGCTGCGAGGGTGTTTGCTCAGGTTTGCCGGTGCGCCATTGCTGCCAGCCGATCAACGCCAGCATATTGGCGATATAGGTGTCTTGCGACACCGTCATCCATGGGTCTTGCCAGATGCAGTACAACACTCGCTGCGGATGCTTGTGTTCGGGTAGTTCGTTATAGGAACGTTCAAATTCAGAGCACAGCAATTCTGCCGCAGCATCTACACCAAATATGCCACCTAACGTGCGATACAGATTCAGATTGTCGCGTGGCGTATTCGGATGCGTAACGACGATATGTGGAACAAATCCAGCAAGCTGATCGACGGTGGGCTTTTCGTTTTCATCGATATTGACGATCAGATGCGTCGGTGCAAGGCACCTGATTTTCTCAATGTTGACATCTTTGGTGCCGCCAACTTTGGGAATGTTTTTAATTGCTGCTGCCGGATGAATACAAAATCCTGTGCGCCCCACCAGATAATTTGCCAGGCCAAGGTCACAGAGCAATTCCGTAATCGATGGCACGAGACTGACAATGCGCACAGCACCATCCGCTGGCCTGCACGGACGATGCTGCTGACCTATCGCATCGGTAAAAATTAAGGACGTTTCCATTGTATTCAGCTTTCGCTGGCACGAGGCTTACGGCGGGCTTTCGCAAATACGGCGTCATACAAGAAGTTTGGCAAAAGTCGGAGTATCTTGGCAACGACGCCCATTTGCCAAGGGATCACACGGTAAGAATCGCCCCGGCCTATCGCAGCAAGCGCTGCCACTGAAAAGGCTTTGACTGGCATCAAAAAAGGCATGGGATAGGGATTGTCCCGTGTCATCGGCGTATCAATATAGCCGGGAGCGATCGTGACTACTTGGATACCGCTTCCTCTCAGTTCAACGCGTAAGGATTCGCAATAACTGATCACGGCAGCCTTCGATGCACTGTAGGCTTCGGCACCCGGCAGGCCGCGGATACCTGCAACACTGCCAATTCCCACCAGTCGGCACGGATACTCTTTTGCATAAGCCTGCATCACTTGAATAAATGGTGAAAAAGTCGCTACGGTGGCGATCAGATTAGTCTCAATCACGCGGGCAAATACTGGGATGTCTTCCGCATGTTCCGTCAGGGTGCCGACGGATACACCAGCGTTTGCAATCACGACATTCACACGACCTACCTTGCGAATAAAGTCATTCGCAGCGCTGGCCAGCGCATCGTGATCGGTAACGTCGACAGCATAGATGTAGTGCTGATCCGCACTGGGCAAACTCTGCCGTAATTGCTCTAATACGTCCTGGCGACGGGCGACCAGACCCAGGACCGCGCCTTGCTCTGCATAACGGCGGGCCAGTTCAGCACCTATGCCGGATGATGCACCGGTAATAAAAACGGTTGTCATATAAAAAAAGTCCGCCATTGACTGACGGACTTCCTTAGATTCAGGGCAAGCCCGGAATGATTAGTATTACTTCTTCTTTGATGCGGCTTTTGCTGCTGAGGCTGCCGGTGTTGCTGGCGTTGTGGATGCCGGTGCATTTTTTTCGCGTTGAATTTTGCTGACCAGTGAGTCCAGCACCTGGATTTGTGCAAGGTTCTGAGCATCTTCTGTGACGCGTCCCATACCGCTGGCAGCCATCACTGGTGAAGTCACATAGCGTCCATCAATAGCAAGCTTAGGCCAGGAATCGACCTGATAAGCGGACATCAATTGTGTCGCACGGCTCAGTTTGCTCTGCACAGAAAACGAGTTATAGACGTCGACGAATTTTTGTTTGTCGATACCTGATTTGACGGCAAATTCCAGCACATCAGCGTCGGACATCAGACGGTTGTTACGCTCGACGTGGAATGTATGAAACACCTTGGTATGCAATTCATCGACCTTACCCAGTGCTTCTAAGGTATAGAATAATTTTTGCTGCGGCAGGACCCGACTGTCCGATACGTGCACACGCTTGAAGACGATGTTGTCACCTTGTTTTTTTACCCAGTCAGCCAATAGCGGCTCAAGCGCGTTGCAATGCGGGCAGTAATAAGCGAAGAATTCAATGACTTCAATTTTTTTTCCACTATCGACTGGCTGTGGTCTTTCCAGCGTCGCATATTCCTTGCCGTTTTCTGGACTGGCAGGCGCAGCACTTACGGACAAGGCGCACAAACCGAAACCAGCTACCAACAATAATTTCTGTGTCATTTGACGGATAAAACGCATCATATTTCCTTTAGATTAGTCACTTGTTTATGTTATTTGGCAGTCCGGACAACGGCCACATCCACACTATTCTCAGACAACTTGGCGCGCATTCGGTTCATTGTTTCAATCTGATTGAAAGGACCGATACGCACGCGATACAGATTTCCCGTATCAGAAGGCTTTTCGCTGATACGCGCCTCAAATCCGATCAATGCGAGTTTCGCTCGGGCACTTTCTGCATCTGCCTGCTCGCGAAATGCACCAGCTTGCAGATAATAAACGTATTTATCATCGACTGCATCAGCAGGCTTAGCCGCAGCATCTGTTGGTTTGGCATCGGTTTTTTCCTGCGCAGTAGCCGCAGCTTTATCAACGACAGGTGCCTTGATATCGGGCTTGGTTTCAGACTTTGCCTCCGGCTTGTTGTCGCTGGCCTTATTGGCAGCAATTTCTGCGGCCTTGACTGCATCATCTCTGACAAAATCTTTAGCAGCCTCTTTGACTGCATCCTTATTGCCATAGAGCGGCTTGTTCGGATCCTGTATCTGAGTGACCGGTGTATCGGCGGCCTTATTCCCCTTATTGGTAAAGGGTGTTGAGGATTTGGTAATCAGTAAAGCAACCGCTACAGCAATCGCCAGTCCGATGACCAGGCCAACGATCAAACCAAGCAGGGTGCCGCCACGCTCCTTCTGCGACAAATTATAAATGTGTGATTTCATGCGTCTCCGATACACCTGTTTGTTTACATTTTATTCGGCGCTGATACACCGATCAGGGCGAGGCCATTACGTAATACCTGACGCGTTGCCAGCATCAAGGCTAGCCTCGCCATCTTAGTCGCTTCATCATCAACTAAAACACGTTCGGCATTGTAATAGCTATGCAGCTCACCTGCCAGATCACGCAGATAGAATGCTACTTGATGCGGCCCAAGCTCATCCAGTGCTCTTTCCAGTGCTTCCGGATATTCTGCCAGCTTGGCCAGCAGGCTGGCTTCACGTGGTGCAGTCAATGGCGACAGATCAACATTAGCCAGCGGCGCGAAAGCCGCTTCGTCTGTCGCATATTGTGCCAATACGGAACAGATACGGGCATGCGCATACTGTACGTAATACACCGGGTTTTCATCCGAACGTGCCAGGGCAACGTCGACATCAAATACAAATTCGGTATCGGCCTTGCGCGAGATCAGAAAGAAACGTACGGCATCACGGCCACGCTGCTCATCACCACCACCCGACCATTCGATCAGGTCGCGCACGGTGACATAGGAACCGGCGCGCTTGGAAATCTTCACCTCGGCACCATCCTTCATGACGGTGACCATCTTGTGCAGGATGTAGTCAGGGTAGCCTTGCGGTATGCCCACATTCAATGCTTGCAAGCCACCACGCACACGGGCGATGGTACCATGGTGATCACTGCCCTGGATATTGATGGCCTTACGGTATCCACGCTCCCATTTGGTAACGTGATAAGCCACGTCCGGCACAAAATAAGTGTAAGTACCGTCAGACTTTTTCATGACACGGTCTTTGTCGTCGCCATATTCCGTCGTGCGCAACCACAATGCACCATCCAGCTCGTACGTCTTGCCCGCGGCTTTCAGTGCGTTAACTGTGGTTTCTACCTTATTGTCTTTGTACAGCGAAGTCTCAAGATAATAATTATTGAACTTGACGCCAAAGGCCATCAAGTCTGCATCTTGTTCACGGCGAAGATAAGTCACACTGAAATGGCGTATGGATTCAATATCATCGACGTCGCCACTCGCCGTGACAGGCGCGCAATCACCGGCAGAGACTGTTTGTTTCGCCAGGAAGTCCTGTGCAATATCGGCGATATAGTCGCCGTTGTAGGCGGACTCTGGCCAGCCAGCGTCGCCGGGTGCAAAACCTTTGGCGCGGGCTTGTACTGACAAAGCCAGATTATTAATCTGCACACCCGCATCGTTATAATAAAACTCGCGGCTGACGTCGTAGCCTTGCGCGTCCAGCAGGGCAGACAGGGCATCACCCAATGCACCCTGACGACCGTGGCCTACATGCAGGGGACCAGTAGGGTTGGCAGAAACAAATTCGACCACCACTTTTTCACCGGCACCACGCTGGCTTTTACCGAATTCAGCGCCTTTTTGCAGGATAGTCGCGACCACAGCCTGCTTGGCCGCAGCAGTAAGGCGGATATTAATGAAACCAGGCCCGGCGATTTCCACACTGGCAACCAATGGACTATTTTGTGCTTCTACGGCTGCAACAATTGCTTGTGCCAGTTCGCGCGGGTTCTTGCGCAGCGGTTTGGCGATCTGCATGGCAATATTACAGGCTGCATCACCATGGGAAGGATCGCGCGGACGCTCGAGTGCTATCGTAGGCTTGAGCTCGGAACCGATCAACAAAGGGTCAACCGCATTCTGGAATAGTTTCAGTAATTCTTGTTTTTGTTCAGCTAGCATGGCACAGAAGTTTTATTGTGTTTTGACAATAAATAAAATAAGGACAGGGGACATTATACTGTCTCACCCTGCCCCTGTCTGAGATGCCGCATGTGAATCTTGCATCTTCTTGTTACTACAACTCATTCTCCTCCTTTAGCTCCCCCGACTGCTTTTTATACCGCCGCAGAGCTGGCAAATACTGTGTTTGAAGACATTGCTTGATTGTACATGATCAGGACACGCAGCATTTTGCCGAGGAATAAGCCGTTAAACAGGCCAAACAGTGCCGTGCTGATGGCAGCGAACAGTACATTGCTGTGCAGGGCTGGGTTCATGTGCAAGCCGACATTCACAACATACTTCATGACAAAGATGGTCATCATCATGACCAGCGGGCCCCAGCTTCCACGATAAAACACCGTTCCCTTGTCTGCCAGGATCCGCACGTTCTTGTCGCTGACCATATTCCAGGACACTACAGCACCTGCCGTCATCGTTGCCAGCCACGTTGCTAGTACTAGTGGATCAGCACCGAAACCAGACAATATTCCTTGTACCGACAAGGCCAGCATGACCAGAGGAATGGTTGCCACTGCCCTGACTGTCAATTCGCGGTCAACACTGGACTTGAGGCCACGGTAAGCCAGAAAGCCCAGAATTGCCCATACATAGATTGGTGTGTTGCTGATGATTTGGTTCAACATGATGATCTCCTTGTGTGCGGTGGGTTCGTTTCGGGTGTTTGTTTTGCTGCGATGGAAGAAGTATTGCAAAGCTGTTCCAGCCTGTATGCTTGAAAGCGACGAAGCGTTGGTTCTTGCCGCGAAAGGGGTGTTTTTGGTCGTGAGTGTGTGGTCTCAGGCGTGTAGAATGCTAGGTTTTCTTCGTCTGGATACGCTATGTGGTTCAAGAATCTGCAAGTTTTTCGTCTTACTGCTCCCTGGAAGATCACCGCCGAGGAGTTGCATGCACAATTGTCACGTATTTCGTTTTCGCAATGCCCTTCGAATGAAATGCAAAGCCAGGGTTGGGCATCCCCCCGCAATAACGATCAGCTGGTGCATTGCGTCAATCAGCAATTCCTGATCTCGCTGGCAACAGAAAAGAAATTGCTGCCTTCCAGCGTCATCAATCAGGTCACCAAGGCACGTGCCCTGGAAATCGAAGAAGAACAAGGTTTCGCGCCTGGTCGCAAGGCCATGAAAAACTTGAAAGAACGCATCACTGAAGAGTTGTTGCCACGCGCCTTTGGCGTCAAGCGTAATACCAATGTATGGATAGATCCTGTGAACCGCTGGCTGGTCATCGACGCTTCCAGCCCATCCAAGGCCGATGAAGTCATCAAACTCTTGCTTAAATGCTGTGACAAGCTGCCTTTGGAAGGTTTGCGTACCAAAGCCTCGCCGCAAGCCGCCATGACAGGCTGGCTTGCTGGCAATGAAGCCCCAAAGGGTTTCACCATAGACCAAGATACCGAACTGAAGTCTTCCACCGAAGACAAGGCCACCGTTCGCTATGTCCGTTACACGCTGGAACCCGACGATATACAAAAGCATATCAGTGCAGGTAAGCAGTGCACCAAGCTGGCATTGACCTGGGATGACAAGATCAGCTTTGTCCTGACTGATACCCTGACCATCAAGCGCATCAAGCCGCTGGATGTGCTGGATGAAAGCAAGGACAAGGGCAGCAATGAAGAAGAACGCTTTGATGCGGATTTTGTGCTCATGACTGCAGAACTGGCCCGCTTGCTGGATGACGTGGTGTTTGCGCTGGATGGCGAAATGGACAGCGCGCAGGCTGCCTGATGTACTAAGGCGTTCTCTCCCGACCCCCGCTCAATTAATTGGACGGGGGTTTTTCTTTGCGCGCAACACCTTAAGACTTCTCAACGCTGAGGCACAGAAGAAGGGAAGGCTGCTTGCACGCAGCCTTCGTTACACCGGCGAACGGCATACCGTTCGATATTCCTGCTGCACCACAAAGTAGCACGGAGAAACAGTGTCCAATGAGTTGCACCACATAAGCAGTGGTAATCCCCCCATTTTTAGCGCGAGCTATGAGTAGAGGCTATGCGGCAAGTGCGAGTTTCTGTTTCGGGGTGATGCCGCCGATGCCCGTGTTGGGCCGGTCGTGATTGTAAGTCCATAACCAGCT